>SLMV01000069.1 GCA_007133365.1 Clostridia bacterium | reverse complement strand
GGGAACTTGATAGAAAATCCCAAGGGGAATGCGCTCATCCCACTCTTTTGTCAGTGCAAGCGCTTGATCCCAGTTGGTTGGGTCATGATCCTGAAGAAGGTAGGTGCGTTCACGATACCATTGCCGAGTATTTAGTTTATTGAATGACGGACATGGCTGCAAAATGTCAACGAGGGCGTAACCTGGAAAATTCAGCGCGGAAGTTAGGACGGATTTTAGCGACTCCAGTTCATCGCTGAAAGCGCGGGCCACGAATCCTGCGCCGCTTACCAGTGCAATTGCGAGGGGATTGAGGGAAGCGTGAGGGACCCCTTTAGGCTGAAAACTGGTGTTCATCCCCTGGTCACTTGTAGGGCTTGCCTGGCCCTTTGTGAGCCCGTAGACCTGATTGTTGTGGACAAAGTGTGCCACGTTGGGGTTGCGTCGAATCGTATGGAGGAAGTGATTGCCTCCTTCGCCGTAAGTGTCTCCATCGCCTGATTCAACGATGACGGTCATATTGTGGTTGGCCATTCTTGCTCCCACGGCAACTGGTAGTGCTCGACCGTGCAAACCATTGAATCCATTGACACGTATATAGTGAGGGATCTTGGCGGCTTGACCAATGCCAGAACAAATCAACACCTCATGGGGTGGAAGCTGAAGGTCGACAAGGACTTCTTTTAAGGCTTTCAGGATAGAAAAATTCCCGCACCCTGGACACCAGGTCGGTGTATCTCCTTTTAGCGATTGGATATCATACATGTCGTAGGACCTCCTTAATGATGGTATCGGCATCAAAGGGACGACCATCGTACTTGAGAATTTGGTAATCAATCCTGATGCCCGTTTCGCCTTGCAATAAGCGAGCGAACTGGCCGGTCGCATTGTTTTCAATGCAGATTATCTTCGCTGGGTTGTTTTCGAGTCTTGTGAGCATTTCGGTTGGCAGCGGCCATAGATCCGAGAAATGAATCTGACTGATTGGATGACCTTCTTGATGAAGTGTTTCCGACGCTTCCCGAATGGCTCCGAATGTTGAGCCCCAGCCCAGCAACACAACCTCAGGAGTTTGGGATCCGTACCAGGAGGGTTCTTCGACTTCAGACGCCAAAGCAATTCCCTTGGCTAGTCGTTTTTCGACACTTTGCTTTCGTTGATGGGCATCCTCAATGATATAACCGTTGGCGTCGTGCTCATCGCTATCGGCTAGGACAACTTCACCGGGGAATTGGCCGGGACGTGCACGCGGAGAGACACCCTGATTGCCTGGCTCATAGCGACGATAGGGGGAAGTGAGTTCTGATTCTTTCATTAGATACGATTCGCGTTTGAGGGTCGAAAAATCAAACGGCGGAACGGTTTGAGCACTGTCAGCGAAATATTGATCCGACAAGAAGACGACCGGGATTTGATACTTGTAAGCCAGATCAAAGGCTCTATTTAGTTGAACGAAGCTGTTGGTTAACGATGTTGCCGAGAGGACGGCTCGGGGGAACTCACCATGTCCGCCATAAACGGCAACCTGCAGGTCACCCTGTTCCGTTCGGGTTGGTAACCCTGTTGCCGGTCCGGGGCGCATTCCCAAAATAATCACCGCGGGTGTTTCGGTCATGCCGGAGAGGGAGAGTCCCTCCGTCATCAAAGAAAAGCCCCCGCCCGACGTGGCCGTCATCGCGCGAACGCCGGAAAAGGACGCCCCCAGCACCATATTAATGGCTGCGATCTCGTCTTCGGCTTGTTCGATTACGATAGGATGATCGCCCTGTTTTTGGGCTAGGTAAGCGATGATACTGGAAGCCGGAGTCATGGGATAAGCGGAGACAAATTGGCAACCACTTCCGAGGGCGGACATTCCGAGAACCTGATTTCCTTGAACGAAAAGTTGTGACTCTTTTCGATCGGCTGTGGTCAATGGGTAGTCCAGGGTGCCTTCGACAGCTCCATATCCCGCCTCCAACGCTGCAATGTTCGGTTCAATGATTTTGGGTTTATGAGTGAATGTTTCACGGAATAAGGTTCGAAAGATGGCCAGATCAAGGTCAATCAACTTAAGAAGGGCACCAAGCGCAACCGTATTGCTCATGATCTTATCGCCTGCCTGCTGGGCGAGGCGCGAAAACCGAACGGGGTGGCCTCCTTCTACGGTTCTATTTTTGAAGATCTCGGGATCAAAGAGGATCGCGCCCTCTGAGCGGACGGAGTGTTGATGGCGTTCAAACGTATCTTCATTGAGACAGACGAGGAGATCAATCGTGTTATTGATCGTGCGAGGCGTTAATTCTGGGTCAATTCGCAATTGGACGAAGTTATGCCCGCCGCGTACGCGCGACATATAGTCGCGATGAACGTAGACGCCGTATCCAAGACGGCTTAATCCCTTCCCAAAAAGTTCCGAAAGAGTTTCCATTCCTTGTCCTGCAGCCCCGCCAATACGAATGTTAAGTTCCATGGAAGCCTCCTAAAATAACTGTCCGGTTGTCGGAAAATGCATCGGTCTTCATGGCCGTATGATCCTAAACGGGGATAATCTGATCGGCCAAGTCATGCGTCCAATTCGTTACAATCTCCGGCTGCTCTTCGCCGACGATCACCGTATCGTCTTGTCGGAAGCCGCCGATACCGTAGAGATAAATCCCGGGTTCTGCAGACCAAACTTCTCCCGCCTTTAGAGGTCGATGATTAAAGGCCACATCATCCGGATATTCATGGCCTGCGATGCCAATGCCATGTCCGGTACGATGAAAGATGTTTTCGCCGAACCCCGCTGCTTCAATGACCGCTTGGGCGGCAGCATCTATTGAAGATGTTTGATTTCCGGCAATCATCTGTTCGGTTGCTGCCCGGGTGGCGGCAGTGGCGGCGATAAAGGCATTTTCCTGGGTTGGCGTGGGGTTGCCCATAATCCAGGTTCGTTCATTTTCGACGACGTACCCGTTTAACCGAACGATGATGATATTGACAATGCCATGCCCTTTTTCAATGACCGCATCCGAGTCGCGACCGGTTCCGTGAGGGGATGCAGATGCCGGACCCGTAAGGCTGTAAACACCACATTCGACTCGGTCGCCCGGAAACATTTCAGCGCCTTTTAGGATCATCTCTTTTTGCACCTCGGCATCCACCGCTAACATGATCTGGCCGGGGGTAAGGCACTCTTTATAGACGGACTGACCATAGTCGCTAAGTCTTCCGGCCGGACGAATCATTTCCAATTCATGACGATCTTTAACCAGGCGCATGTTCCTTAACAAGGACGACTCTGTCACAAGTCGTGTCTTCGGAAGATGATCGTCGAGTCGGTGGAGCATTGGCGAGGGAATATCACATGCCAAGACCCCACGATCAATCCCTCGTGCTTTTAGTTTCTTTGCAAGGAGTTCGAGCCATTGGAAGCGTGTGAAGGTGCGTTGAGTGGAAGAGGGGTGTTCAGTATAGAAAACGGTATCATCAACTGCCAATGTGTTTTGCTCTTTCGCCATATAAATGTGATGAGTTGATAGTTCATTGAGGATGAAAAACGGTGCGGCATCACGCGGGATGACGAGTGCAATCGGGCGTTCCCAAGTTAAGACATCGACAAAAAATCCAGACAAATAATAACAATTATGCGGATCAAGAATGATGAGCGCTTCGTATGCTTCCGTCGCAAGAAAACGACGAATGTGATCTTGACGGGAGTAGAATGCGTCCAGCGGGATGGATGGCATGGGTTTGGGCCTCCTAAAGCAAAAGTATCTTGTCCTATGTATCTTGTTTCGGAGAGATTTGCCGATATCCTGCGTCGAGTGTTTTGTGGTTTATGAGGCCCAAATTTTCGAGAGGATCGAAAGGTGGAGTCTCGAGTTTCAGGAGACAGGATGTGAAAGGAAGGGGGCACCGGTCATGGAGAAGGACCGAAACAATCATTAGGGAAGACTTCAGCGTACTTGGTGCATTGAGTGCCAAAGCGTGCTGAGTTAGAATGCAATAGTAGATGTTGGAATACGGAAATTGGGATGAGGAGCGACATGACGAAGGCCCACGTTAACTTTTTGATCATTTTTGGAACTTTGATCCTGGCTTTTTTTGTTACCCGTTTGCCTTTCCCTAGTGCCTTCAGTCAAGATGCAGTGATCATGGTGGCAATTGCCCTGGTGGGAGCTGTCTTTTGGATCACCGAGTGTATCCCAATTAGTTTGACTGCACTCGTCATTATTTTACTTCAGGCTCTTTTTGGTATTCAGGATATTGGGACCGGACTGGGTTTTATCGCCACCCCGGTTAACAGCATCATTTTTGCTGGATTCATAATGGCGGCCGCGCTGTCGAAATATGAACTGGATCGTCGCATTAGTCTCAATATTGTAGGGGCAATGGGAGAAAAGACCGATCGTCTTGTTCTCGGGGTGATGCTCGCGACCGGTTTTCTTAGCATGTGGATTTCGAACTCTGCCGCTACGGCGATCATGCTGCCGATTGCTCTTGGGATCGTGAAAATGGGAAACGGGGCCCCAGGTTCTGCGAACCTGGGGAAAGTGATGATGATTGGCATCGCCTTTGCGGCCAATATCGGTGGCATGGGCACGCCGGCGGGAACGCCTGCGTCCTCTATTACCATAGCGTTTATCGATCGATTGGCCGACATTCAACTTGGTTTTTTGGATTGGATGATTCGCGCCCTCCCGATTGTCATCCTTCTTATTCCATTGGCGTGGAAATTGCTCTTGCTCACCTTTCCCATCGGGTTGAAACGGATTGCCGGGGGTGCTGATATTGTCCGAGCGTCCTTAGAGGAGATGGGACCTTTGCGGTGGGAGCAGCGAAAAGTTCTCCTCTTATTCGGCGGAGCCGTGGTTCTTTGGACGGCGGATTCTTTTCTTCCGCTAATGTCGGGGTGGCTCTATATTGCTTCCGTGATTATCGCCTTGGTCTTTGTGGCCCCGGTTTTAGGCGTGGTTAAGTGGGGCGAGGTTTCCGGAGAAATTGGGTGGGACATATTTATTCTAGTAGGCGGGGGGCTCGCGCTTGGTTCGGGATTAAGTGATACCGGGGTCATTGCCATCATTGCGGATTGGATGTCGGTCTTCTTGGTTGATGCTAGTCCCTATCTCGTGGTGACTTTCCTGGCTTTTGTTACCGCGTTCAGCATTACGTTCTTTTCAAGCCTGACAGCAACTTCGACGACCTTTGTCCCGGTGGCCATTGGGCTGGCGGCACAACTCGGACTTGACCCCATGCGGTTAGGAGTGGTCGCGGGTTTGGCTTCCTGCTTGGCTTTTCTTTTGCCCGCCAATACCCCTCCCAATGCCATTGCGTATAACGCGGGATACTTTAAGACATATGAAATGACCAAAGCGGGTTTATTGGTCACCCTTGTTTCCGTTTTGGTTCTCGCCACGATCGCCAGTCTGTTTTGGTTTTAAACGTTACGGGCAGATTGACTAATCAATGATGGTCCAGCGCTTTTGATATTTTTCTAATTCCTGTTTGGAATAGGCATCCATCTCGAATGCGCGCTGCTCTTTTTCTTTACGTAATGTGGAGTCAAATAGCCGAGTGCTGAAATAGCGTTGGCCGTTGTCATTGATGATGGTGGCAATGCGCTTGATGCTCGAATCCCACCGGATTAATTTCTTTACCGCCATCAAGTTTGCACCGGAGGAGATCCCGCAGAAAACGCCTTCTTTTTCCGCTAAGAAAGTGGTCATCTCGATTGCTTCATCGGATGATACGGTGACAATGCCGTCCAAAAGTGTGAGATCGAGGTTTTGGGGCACGAAACCATCCCCGATGCCCTCAATATCATGAGGCCCCCAACCGTGTCGCGATAGAGTGGGACATTCTGAAGGTTCCGCGGCAAAAATGCGGACCGTCGGATTTTGTTCTCGGAAGTATTGACCGACTCCGGTGAGGGTGCCTCCTGTTCCTTGGGTTGCCACCCAAACATCAATTGACCCGTCCAACTGTCGCCAGAACTCGGGTCCCGTTTGTTGGTAATGCGTCTTTGGATTCTCAGGATTACTAAACTGCCGGGGCATCCAATACTTCTTGGGAGCGGATGCCGCGATTTCTTCGGCCTTTGTCAGAGCTCGGTCGACATCGCTTTCACCCCCGGGGGTGAAGATCAAGGAGGCTCCATAGGCACGAATGGTTTTCTTTCGTTCATTGCTCATTCCTTCTGGCATCACAATTGTGCAGGGGTAACCTTTTGCCGCTGCCACAAAGGCACAGGAAATGCCAGCGTTGCCGGTCGAACACTCAAGAATATGCATATTGGACCGAAGAATCTTCTTTTCTTCCGCAGTATCAATCATTTGGTGATAGATCCGATCTTTTAGGCTTCCCGTCGGGTTAAAAAATTCGAGTTTGACAATGATCTCGCAACCCAATTCCTGTTCAAGTTTGGGGAGATGGATTGCCGGGGTATTGCCGATAGTACCCAAGATCGAGGGGGCGAATGTTTGCTTATCCTTCTCCGGTGGCAAGCTGATCATCCTTTACTTGATTATTTCGATTTATTAAGTCCTTTCACTATTTGACTCAATAATCCCTGGTTATGGTGCTGGCTGTTTCGATTAGAGGGATAGGAATCGGATGTTTTATGCGTGAATGGACAAAGATAGCATGACTTTGGTGTTAGGATGGCACCTTACCCAAAAAGGTGTGTATGATTAATAGGAAAGGGCTATCTATTTTGGGGTTTGGGGGCTGAACGTATGCCTGGTGAAATCAATTGGGGGCGTAATCTAAGAATTGTCGTCGTTGCTTTGCTTTTGATTCTTACGATGTGGTTTCTCTTTCAGGTACGGACGGTTGTCATGCCATTTGGACTGGCGGTCATTATTTCTTACTTTCTTGCCCCTATTGTGGATTTTGGTGAAAGCAAAGGGCTATCGCGTAGTCTAACGATTGCCATCATCTACTTCGTGCTTTTTGCCATCCTGATTTTGTCTTCCGTTTACGTTATACCCGTATTCATTAATGAGCTGACGCGTTTGACAGAGTATTTTCCCCTTTATGTGTCAGCATTCGGGGATGCACTTGTGGAGTATGAGGGTTATTATGCCCGGCTAGCACTTCCGGAAGCGGTTCGTGAATCGATCAATGAAACCCTTACCCGTGCCCTTGAGACGCTTGAAAGCCGTGCCACGGATTTGCTCGGGAGTTTCGTGATGGGCTTTATGGGCGTCCTCAGTCAGATTTTCTATATTCTTTTGGGGCCTATTCTCGCCATTTATATTTTAAAGGACGCCAAAACCGTACGGCGCCGATTTGCAGATTCCGTGCCGGAGGATTCACGCCCGATGGTTCAGCAATTCTTGACGGACATCGATCGGGTTTTGGCAGGATTTTTTCGCGGACGGTTGATGATTTCGCTATTTGTTGGGGTTGTGGTGGCCGTGGCCTTAGGGGTTTTGGGCCTGAGATTTTCGGTGGTGCTGGGTGTGATTGCTGGACTGACCAATCTGATTCCGTATTTCGGACCCATCATCGGAGCAATCCCGGCGTTAACTTTGGCAGCTTTTGACTCAGGATGGTTGTTTATTATGGTGGCGGTGATCTTTGTGTTGGTACAGCTGCTGGACGGGCTAGTTATCACCCCGCGATTCCTCGGGGATCGGACGGGTCTTAGTCCGCTTGGTGTCATTTTTGCTGTTTTGGCCGGGGGGGCATTGTTTGGGGTTTGGGGGCTCTTTTTGGGTGTTCCCGTGGGCGCGAGTATCAAAGTGTGTTTGGATCACCTATTTCGCTGGGTGCAACAGGAGTAGATGGGGTGTTTTTGCATTCGATGCATTAGGTAGAATGGAAAGGATTGGATGTTGATGGGGGGTATTGGATGCACGAGTCAATGCTTACCGGGATACTTCTAGTTTTCCTTTTGGTAACCGCCGTGTTTGCCGTTGCAACTCGATATGTGCTGCATGCGGTGCTTTCGCTGTCCATATTTGGCATTTTGCTTTCGGTTTTGTTTGTTATGTATCAAGCCCCGGATGTTGCGATGGCGGAAGCCGTGGTTGGCGCTGGCTTGATGACGGCTTTGTTTGTGGTCACGATCAGTAAGACGACGAACCGGGATGATTCGGCATGATTCGAAAAAGCGTGGCTTTGGTCATTCTGGCAATTCTCGGTTTACTGGTGATGGGTGGGCTGGCCGAACTTCCACTTCCCGCTGAAAGGATGAGCGAAAGTGTGACGAGCCGGCACATTTTGTCGGAGGGGGTCTCCGATACGGGCGCCGTGAACCTGGTCACGGCTGTTCTATTCGATTATCGAGGTTTTGATACCTTGGGGGAGGCCACGGTCATATTTGCTGCTGCAGCCGGGGTCGTCTTATTGTTCTTTCGGCATGATTTACCGACCTCACGGCTTGGCTTATCATCGCTCGCCAAGCGAAGCATCATGGTGTTAGCACCGTTTGTGTTTGTCACCGGGCTTTATATTGTTATGTTTGGCCATGTGACGCCGGGCGGAGGATTTCAAGGAGGCGTGGTATGGGCGACCTTGACGATTTTGCTTTGCATCGTTTATGGCACGGCTTTTGAGTGGCGTTTTATCAATACCAGGACAAAAACGCTTCTGGAATCCTTGGGCGCCATTGCTTTCATTTTATTGGGTTTGGTGGGAATCTATCGTGGTGATTTTTTCTTGTCTAATATTGCAGCGGGATTTCGAGCGGGAGTCCCGGGTGAATTGACGAGCGGTGGAGCAATCCCCCTGTTAAATCTGGCCATTGGCTTAAAGGTTGCAGCAGGGTTGGCCCTAATCTTTTATAACATGGTCAAAAAGGATGTGGGGTGAAATTGTGGATTTCGCTTATTGGGTGGTTGTCGGCTTATTCTTGATCGGTTTTTTTGGAGTCCTGACGGATACGAACTTGATCAAGATTGCGATCGGACTCAATATAATGGAAGCTAGTCTTTTGTTATTACTGGTTCGCCTTGCTTTTTCTCCAGGCGATTCTCCGCCGATTGTAAGCGAAGGGATTCTCAACTACGCGGATCCAGTTCCTCAAGCGCTCACCCTTACCGCCATTGTTATTGGCGCAAGTACCACAGCATTGTTGTTGAGCTTCATCATCAAGACCTATAAATATTATGGGTCGGTCGATCTTAAGGAGATCAGGAGAATGGAACGTTGAGCCATTTACCCGTTATGATCATTATATGGCCGCTAATTTTCGCTTTTTTAACGCCTCTGGTGGACATGGTGTCGCTGCGTTATCGGAAACATGTCGTTATCACCTTCGTGGTTGGTCAACTTGTTCTCGTCGGTTTGCTCATATTTGGCGATTCGGGAGGCACGACGTATTATCCGCTCGGTGGTTGGGCTCCGGAAATTGGGATCGTAATGGTGGTCGATGGACTTTCGCGGATCTTCATCATGTTGATTGCGGTGGGGACGTCGTTGGCGATGCTATATTCACTCGCGGATATTCCCGATAAAGAAAGCAAATATTACGTGCTTTTTGGGATCCTTATCGCCGGGATGTTCGGTTTGGTGCTGACCGGTGACCTATTTAATCTTTACGTTTTCATTGAATTGACATCATTGGCGAGTTTCCCCCTTGTGGCAATACAAAGGGAAGGCCCGGCGGTGCGAGCCGGGCTTCGATATATGATTTTTACTGTGCTTTCGAGTTTGATGGTGCTCTTATCGATTATCTTAGTGTATGGAGCTTTGGGAACTCTAAATATGGAAGAGATCGGGCGCCAGCTCGTCAGTATTCCGCACGAATTGCGGGTTTTGATCCTCGCCTTATGGATTGTGGGACTGGGTTTGAAAGTTGCGGTTATTCCATTACACAGTTGGCTCCCGCCGGCTCATGCAGAGGCGAAGTCCCCGGTTAGTGCATTGTTATCGGGAGTCCTGATTAAGACCGGTCTCTACATGATCATTCGTCTTCCGCTGCTGATGTCACAAGGCAAAGATGAGATGATGATTCAATTCATTTTGATTAACATTGCCGCCGTGACGATTATCGGTGGGCACCTATTGGCCTTAGGACAGCGTGATGTTAAGCGAGTTCTCGCTTGTTCAAGTATTGCGCATATGGGCTACATCGTGCTTGGCTTGGGCATTGGCTCGCTTTTGGGGCTGGTTGGAACCCTTTTCCATGCCCTCAACCATATGGCAATGAAATCCGGCGCTTTTTTTTCCTTGGGGCAAATGGTGAAGGATCATTATGACTTTGACTCCGTTCAAGGGAAGGGAAGAGGGGCCCCTTGGATGGCAGCGGTATTCTTGATTTGCTGTATTTCCCTCATTGGACTCCCTCCGTTGGGAGGATTTGCGAGCAAATGGATCCTAGGTATGGCTGCCGTGGAGGCCGGGCAGCCTATTTACGCTGGCGTCATTGCTCTCGGAACGTTTCTGTCCGGATTGTATTATGCGAACATTTTCCGAATCTTGCTTAATCCCGATGTGTCGGTAGAATCGGTAAAAACGCGATGGCTAAGTGCGGGCGTTGTCGGGGTGACGGGTTTCCTTTGTGTCGTTGGCTTTTTTGCTGCCACTTGGATTACCGACTTGATCAAGATCGTGGCGATCGGAATTCTTTAGGAGGAAATGATGGTGAGCTTTTCGTTTGACTTTATGGGATACCCACTTCTTCTGGGGCAAGTGGATGGATTGAGCATGCCTTTTGTGGTTGCGTTTTCTGTCATCATTGTGCCTGCTCTTTGGTATTCCTTCGCTTACCACCGCCATCGCAACCAGAGTATCGTCTCCGTCCTCTTTTTCCTTTGTTCATTGGGTACGGTTACCGCTGGTGATTTGCTGTCCTTTTTGGTCTTTTGGGAAGGCATGATGATCCTATCGGCGATCCTCATTGCAGTGGATACCGGGAGGCGTGATCTTAGGATTGGGTACCGGTATTTGGTTGTTCATGTTATTGCAGGGGCGAGTTTGTTCCTCGGCGTCATCATTCAAGTTTCCAGTACAAACTCTTTAGATCTCGCGGGATTGGTCCCGGCTGCACTTCCATTTCTTATTTTAGCCGGAGTCATCAAGGCGGCGCTTATCCCCTTCCATTTTTGGGTGCCGGACGCTTACGGGCAGATTTCTCCGGGGATCGCGGTGATTCTCACGGCCTTTACCACGAAAGTTGGCGTTTATGCCATTGCGCGATTCTTCCCAAGCCTGTCCGGTTTGGCTTTACTTGGTGCCACGGTGGCGGTCTTTGCCGTGGTGATGGCGTTGGGACAACGCCATCTTCGCCGCGTTTTGTCCTACCATTTGATTGGGCAAATTGGTTATATGGTGGCCGGCATTGGTGCACTTTCCGATATCGGCGTTGCTGCTGCAAGTCTTCATATGTTTAGTGGTGTCATGTACAAAGGCCTCCTTTTCATGGTGGCCGGTTCCGTCCTATACCAAATGAAGACGGATGATGTCGGGCATATGGGTGGCTTAATTCGGAAAATGCCCCTGACCTTTGTTGCAGCGTTGGTTGGAGCGGCGAGCATTAGCGGTTTGCCGCCTTTTAACGGGTACATAAGCAAAACTGCTTTAAAGATTGCTTTGCAAGGGGACCCTGTCATTAGTTTATTGCTTACCGTGGCGGCCGTGTTAACTGCCATGTCTTTTGCGAAATTGTTGTGGGACATATTCCTTCGCGAAAAGCCCCAATGTGAAGGCGGGGAGGCCAGAGAGAGTCCGGCGGTTCTCCTGATCCCCATGCTCGTTCTTGCGGGGATTTGTCTTGGGACCGGAATCCATTATCCTCTCTTGACGGATGCCCTGGTTGAGATTAGCATCCCACCCATCTATTCGGTGGGAAGTCTTTGGGAGAGCCTCTATCCGGTTTTGTTGGGAGTAGTGCTGGTCCCCATAACGGCGATAAAGCTAAGGCATCTGGCCCGACGAGGGCTACACGATCTGGATTTTGTATTTCCCAGATTAATCGAGGGGTTTACCCAAGTGGGGCGCGTCACTCGAAACACTTTGGAGGGACACCTTCAAACTCAGCTATTAATCGTCACGGCATTCTTAGTGTTCCTTATTTGGATGTGGCCATAACGAAAGGGGTTCAATGCATGCTAGGTAGAGGGCTCATCCTGTTATTATTGATCGGCGTTTGGGTTATGCTCACTGGGTCCTTTGGTCTTCCGGCTTTAATGGTGGGCTTATTTGGCGGGTTGTTGGCCATCTATGCCTTTGGCGCGCGGCTATTTTTTGAAGCGCCGGGCCTCGAACTAAGAGATCTTGGGGCACGAATTTTTTGGGCAGCGATCCTCGTTCCTTTCTTTTTGTTCAAGGTGTTTTCATCGGCTGTTGATGTTGCGGGAATTGTGTTGACCCCGAGAATCGCACTCAAACCTTGTGTTGTTCGAATCCCAACGAAGCTGACGAGCCGACTCGCAACCACGTTGTTGGCGAATCTAATTACGCTAACCCCGGGAACGCTGTCGATGGATTACGATTGGGAGCAGCAGTGCTATTTTGTCCATATATTGACGGTTGACACTGTTGATCTTGCCCAACCGGAGCGCATTATTGCGGATATGGAACTTTTGTTGAGGAGGGTTTTCCAGTGATACTGGGCGTGGTGACCGTATTGGTCCTAACCGGTTTTCTTTGTTTTTATCGAATCATAGTGGGGCCGACGGTGCCGGATCGAATAGCCGCCGCAGATGCTATTGGCATTCTTCTCGCAATGGTGCTCGTTCTTCTCTCTGCCCACTACCGCCTCGAAATTCTTTTGGATGTGGCATTGGTATATGCTGTGCTTCACTTTGCTGATGTCTTGATCTTGGCAAAATTCTTTGAGCGAGGTGAACTGCACCGATGACGTGGCTTTCGATGTTCCTTATTTTGGGCGGTACATTTTTCTTGATCGCAGCGGTCGTGGGGATTCTTCGGTTTCCCGATGTCTATACGCGGCTACATGCAGGGACCAAAGGGGTGACGGCCGGTGCGCTATTGGTGATTGGTGGGGTGATGATTGAACATGGAACCTGGACGGCGGCTGCCAAACTTGTTCTGACGGGTGTCTTCCTCTTAATGACCAATCCGGTGGCCACGCATGCGATTGCCCGAGCCTCCTATCGGCGAGGAATTGTGATGCCGGTTGTCGTCATGGATGATTACCGCCCATTCTTGCAGCGACGACTTGATCAAGACTCAAAAGACATGAGGAAAGAGGAGGATCAAGAGAAATGAAGACACGTTAAATCCAACGTGCGCGGCTATTGGAGCCCACAAGGTTCCCGTGGATTCATAAAGTAACACGAGTAAAATGCCCACAGCGGATAGCGGCAAGATCAA
The DNA here is from genome assembly GCA_007133365.1 of Clostridia bacterium. Taxonomy (GTDB): domain Bacteria; phylum Bacillota; class Sulfobacillia; order SLMV01; family SLMV01; genus SLMV01. The sequence continues at coordinate 12,118 of SLMV01000069.1, read as the reverse complement.
AGCCCCGGTTCCGTGCATAACTGCCCAAACGAGGCTGCTTAAGATGGCAGCTCCCGCAAGACCTAGATACCGCCCGGCAAACCGATAAAGAATGCCACGATAGAGTATCTCTTCTGCAATGGGGATCAATATGCCCGCTGCGATGATCATCGTGACGATTTCCCATGTGGCAGGGTCTTCGAGCACTAATAAAGGGTTATTTCCTTCCTCTGGAACGAGGCCGAGCGGCAGCTGCAAAATTGCAATCACGACGGTCGTCAGCCGCAGCACAATCGTCCAGATGAAAGCCATTTGGATTATCCTCAACCAAGGAGGTGGATTGGGGAATAACAGGGCTTGCTCGTCGAGTGTTTGTTGTTGGACCATATAACGAATGATGCCAATCAAGAAAAGAGGCTGGATGAGCAGCATCAGGGTTAGCCAGGGACCCTCCCGCCCGATTAGATTTGGGGCGAGATATAGAAGTGCGGGTAGGAAATGGCCAACCATAATGATGATAATGAGGTGTCCGAGCCGCCAAGGGACGGGTTGACCGATAATCTGCCCCGATAAATCAAGTCCGGTTTTCCCAAAGAGGAGCCGTTCGAGCTTTTCCATTTAAGCAACCTGCTTTCGCATTATTCGATTCTACCTCGCTGTTCTTGAGCAAACAGGGTAAAGAAATCGCGACTTCGGGCCATGCGTGCGTGGAGCATGCTTTGACTTGTCGGGTAATTCAGGCTGCCTTGTGCATAATCGTGCCAACTCTGAAGGTGTTCCTGATAGGGTAAGGCGACAGCGTCCTTAATGGTTCCGTTTTGCTTGGCAATTTGGTAGAAATGTAACCAGACTTCCATTAGCCCAAAGTGGTCGATCAAGTCGGCATCTTGGATGAGTGTTTCTTCGTGACGGGATGGATATAAATCCGATCTTCGCTTGTTATGCTGGGCGATTGCTTCAGTAATGATGTTGAGCGTTTCTTGATCAATCTGGTTTTGGAGACGTCGGCGAGTTTCATTTGCGCCCTTGAGGGCGTGGTCCTGACCGTTGGCGTTCGGCAGGCACTTACCCAGATCATGGAGGAGGGACGCCGCCCGGAGCGCTTTGACGTTCACACACTTTAAGAGGTTTTCAAACTGTGCAATCTCGAGCGCAATCGTTTCCACTCGACGGCCATGGTGGTAACGATATCCGGGTTCCCGATTCGGCTCAGAGTGACAGCCCATTGCGTCCCATGCAACCTTCTTTATCAATGAATTGAATTGATTTTCCAATCTTAACGCCCCTTTTATATTATCTATGGGCGAAAGAGGATTATTCAACCATGTTAAAGGCGCATCATATGTTCGAAACGGCCACAAAATGATTTGACAAAATCGGGCGTGGGTATTGAAATAGAAACAACGTATGCGTTATGACGATGGGTGGTGATGCTGATTTACGATCGATCAAGCAACTTGACCCCGATGCAATCACGAGAGTGGGGGGACCTCCAATCGGTTTTACTACATGAACCCGGGACGGAATCGCTTCTCGGGCTTCTCGCGACCCATCCTTTTCACTTCGGAGAGCCCTTTGATGTTACGGGAGCGAAATGGGAACATCAAAACTTACGGTTTTTGCTTGAGGCTCGGGATGTTCAGGTGTTTACGCTTCGGAATGCGTTGACCGAAGGGGCTCTCGACTGGAATGGGGAACCCCGATCGGGTGAAGCGCTAAAACGATTAAAAAGAGCGGTTAATGAGGCAATTGAATTTACCTTTTCTGATCAAATTACCCATCCCGAACGATCTAGGGTTCACGATAATTGGCGAAAGACACTCGATCGAACGCATCCAAATGATTTGGCGGAATTAATCCTTCTTAGTCCCCGTCTCCACATCAAAAACGATCCATGCAATCAAAGGCTCATGACGGAATATCATCTTCACCCAAGCTCCCAATTGCATTCGATACGCGATAGCAGCATGATTACGCGCCAAGGGATTATCATCGGCCGATCGGCACACCCTGAGCGCCGATGGGAACAGAAAATTCTTCATTTGGCCATTGCACAGCTTGGCATTGCCTCTTTGTGCACTGTCGAATCTCCGGGTGTGCTGGAGGGTGGTGACTTTGTTCCAGCAGGAGAATTTGTCTTTCAAGGGGAAGGGGCCTGTACCGATAGGGATGGAATCGAGCAGGTCCTTGAGCAGGGCGCTTATGGTCAAGTTGAGGTAGCGGTGGTGAGAGATCCAGATCCAGTGGATCAACAGCGCCATTTGGAGGACTACTTCATGATGATTGCAGACGGTCATGCTGTGGTTGAAGAAAGCCGACTTAAGGGGAAGCGTGAACCAACGGTAGAGGTGCATCAACCGTCCGGTAACGGGGTGTCCTTTGAATATCAGCAAAAGCCGTCAGTTAAATTTTCCGATTATCTTGATAGAAAGGGAATTAAGGTAGGGGCTTTTCCTTTTGATGGCCCAAGTGTCTCGGCCAGCATTTTCGGTTTGGGAGGGCGGGAAGTGGTGATTTCCGCCCGCAGCCGTCACTATCAGGGTATTCTTGAAGAAGAGGGGTTTAAGGTCCAGGTATTAGAGATGGGACAGGCCGACGAAAGTGCCAGCGGTGGCTTACATAGCCTCGCGCAAGCACTTGTCCGACGATGAAGGCGACGTTTTGAAAAACGGATAAAAAGGGAGGCGGCTCGGGTGAGTTTTTCTCTTTGGGATCTGCTCGTGGTTTTTTTAATCATAATGGTCTTTTTGCCCACCTATCAGCAGCGAAAGCGAGAAGCGCTTCGCTGGCGATTGATGCAGCGTATCCAGGAGCGGGAGGGCGGCGTTCGCATCATTGCTATGATTCATCGACAAGAGTCGCTCAGCCTGCTGGGACTTTCGCTGCAACGTTTTATTGATATTGAAGACTCCGAGCAGGTTCTTCGAGGCATTCGGTCGACCGATGATAAGACCCCGATCGATCTTCTCCTCCATACGCCAGGCGGACTCGTCCTGGCATCGGAGCAGATTGCTCAAGCTTTGGCGGCACACCCCGCTCGAGTGAGAGTTCTGGTGCCCCACTATGCCATGTCGGGCGGAACGCTCCTAGCCCTTGCGGCTGATGAAATTGTGATGGATGAGAATGCGGTCCTCGGACCCATCGATCCCCAATTAGGGCGTTATCCGGCCGCGTCAATTCTCGAAGCGGTTCGGCTAAAGGGGATGACCAATGTGGACGATGATACGCTGGTTTATGCGGATTTGGCCCGTAAAGCGATGATTCAAGTCAAGCACAATGCGGTTAATCTGTTGAAGCGAAAACATCCGATCGAGGAAGCAAAGAGGATTGGCCAGGCGTTGACCGAAGGACGCTGGACGCATGACTATCCATTAAATGTTGAGGAACTCAGGGCGCTCGGGATCTCGGTAAAGGTCGGCCTTTGCGACGAAGTTTATCAGCTGATGGATCTATATCCGCAGCCGTCATCCCGACGGCCGTCCGTTCAATATATTCCGCCGCCCCCAAAGCGTACTAGACCCAAAGCCAACGGCTAGCCAGTGACGGGGCATCGCTTTAATATATGCAACGATGGAAGGGCGTTAAGGTTGATGAAACGGGTACTTTACCAGGAAAAAGGCATCAGCGGTAAACTCAGTGTGGTGGATCAGGGTCGAAGGCGCACCATGTTTTTGGGGAGTTTACCGCAGACGACCATCGATACTCGAAATCCCGATCGTCTGCTTGGTCGTTATATCCCTTACTTTCACCTAGGGGCAATACTCTCACCCCAGCCAGAGCGCGTATTGTTCCTCGGTCTCGGGGGCGGGGCCGGAGTCCGGTCGTTTTACAACTGCTATTCTCACACTGAGGTCGAAGCGGTTGAGATTGATCCCAATGTTGTGGAAACGGCTCACCAGTATTTCTTTCTTCCTCAAGACAGTCATCGGCTTAAGGTTTCCGTTGCAGATGGTCGCCAGTTCCTGACCACTCGAAAGTCTCAGTTTGATCATATTATTCTCGATGCCTATAATCAGGATGGTTATTCGTCGCGGCTTTATACACTGGAGAGTTTTCAGCTGGCCGATGAGGCGCTGAGGATGCGAGCACGGGGTGGACTCAATCTTCCTGGAGTTTTGCTAATTAATGCGGTTGGCTGGCTTAACGAGGCGCGGGGTGAAACGCTACGAATTCTCATCAAAACGGTACATGCGGTGTTCCCGACGATTTATTTGTTTGAAGTCCGGCAGCCAATTTGGCAACGAATTCTCGGAGGTGGCAATAATTTCTTACTATTGGCCTCCCAGGAAGAAGGGGCCTTATCCCAGCAGCGACTTCGGCGACGAGCAGAGTTATTGTGGCAAAAGAAAGCTTTGCCGTTCGATCTTCGTCCCTTGGTTTCCGGCTGGCGCCCGCTCCCTTCGCTTAGCCAAACGGAGATTTTAACGGATTGGCGTTTGCGGCAAGGAAAGATGATCCTGACAGTTTGAAGGGAACGGGCGATGCGTTGTTTTCCTGTGTTAATCCAAAAAGGTAAGTGTTATCATACGAAAGGGTGTTGGCGTTGACCGACCGACAGCCTTTCACGCATGTCAGAAGTATGTCAAAAATAATAGGGAGAACATAAGCGATTTTTCCCTATGGAGGTGAAGAGATGCCGTCGAAGACCTTTCGTGGTGGAGTTGACACGCCGCATTTTAAAGAGATGTCTGCATCAAGTCCGATCTCGGAGTTGCCGGCTCCAGAAAAAGTGACAATTCCTTTGACCCAGCACATTGGCGCACCGTGTGAGGTCAAAGTAGAAAAGGGTGATCAGGTTGACCTCGGACAAATCATCGCGGATACGGACGCATTTGTCAGTGCTCCCATTCATGCCAGCGTCTCGGGTACTGTCGAGGCAGTGACGACGACAAGGCTAGCCGATGGTCGTATCGTGCCGGCCGTTGTGATTGCGTCGGACGGCGAAGACCGGTGGCACGAAAGTGTGGCACCAAAAGGGGAACTAAGAAATCTAGACGCGGATGCGATTCGATCGATTATGCGCGAGGCGGGTTTGGTGGGAATGGGGGGTGCTGCTTTCCCGACCCATGTGAAGTACACGCCCCCTCCAGGGGTCGATCTTCACACCATTATTATCAACGGTTGTGAATGCGAACCGTTCTTGACTTGTGACCACCGCGTCATGCTTGAATTCGCGGATGAGATTGTCTTTGGACTCGAGGCCATGATGAAGGTCGCGGGTGCCAAACGGGGGCTCATTGGCATTGAAGAAAATAAGCCGGATGCGATTGAAGCCTTACGCCAGGCGGTGGGAGATCGCCCTTATGACGTCATCCCTCTCAAGGTCAAATATCCGGAGGGTGCTGAAAAACAGTTGATTAGTGCCTTGACCGGACAAGAGGTACCATCCGGCGGGCTCCCGCTTGATCTAGGTATCGTGGTCAATAATGTGGCGACCGCGGTCGCGCTTGCTAACGCGATTAAGACGGGACAACCTTTGATTGACCGTGTTGTAACCGTTAGTGGAGATCGGGTGGGCCGCCCGGGCAATCTCAGGGTACGAATTGGGACGTCGATGGAAGATGTTTTCGACGCTTGCGGAGGATTGACCGAAGCGCCGGAGCGAATCGTTATTGGAGGGCCTATGATGGGCCAAGCAGTGTTCGATATCTCGATTCCGATCACCAAAGGCTGTTCCGGGGTATTGGCCTTAAGTGCTGAAATCGCCCCCGTGGTGGAAGAAAAACCCTGCATTCGCTGTGGGCGTTGCGTGGAGGTGTGCCCCAGCTTTTTGATGCCCCTTTACATCGCCGATTATCCGCATGAAGCATCGTTGGAATATTATCCCTTAGACTGTATAGAGTGCGGTTCATGCTCCTATATTTGTCCGGCAGACCAGCGATTGCTCGAGCGGATTCGCCTAGCGAAGGTTGAAGCTGAGGCCCGACAGCGATCAGACGATGCTTAATAAATCAGAACATGGCGTGATTGGAGGAGACCATTATCGTGGATAGCAAAGAGGCGTTGGAGCAAGAAGCCCTTTCGGTGAGTTCATCCCCTCATTTACGGACGCACGTCAAGACCCCTCGACTTATGTTTGATGTTGTCATTGCGCTGCTGCCAGCGACCGCAACGGCCTTTTACTTTTTTGGTATGCAAGTTGGCGCGATATTGGCGAGCGCGATACTTGGTGCGTTGGTGACGGAAGGATTGTTAAATCGACTTCGAGGAAAGTCGTGTACTTTGTGGGATGGGAGTGCATTGGTCACAGGATTACTCATTGCCCTTATTCTACCTCTCAAAGTTCCCCTTTGGCTTCCATTTGTGGGATCGTTTTTTGCGATTGCCGTGGGCAAAGCCCTCTTTGGTGGGCTGGGCATGAATCTGTTCAATCCTGCTCTTGTTGGGCGGGCGTTTTTGACCGCATCCTTTCCGATCTACTTGACTGTGTATAGTTGGCCGGAACGAGCCGGTGCCTGGATGGGTGAGTCGTTCGACGCGGTGAGTACCGCGACGCCGCTGGAGTTGTTGCGTTTTGAAGGCGTTCAGACCCCCTATTTTGAAATGTTTATTGGTCGCATTGGTGGCAGTATTGGCGAGGTGTCCGCGTTGGCGCTGCTCATTGGTGCGGCGTACCTTTTCGTCCGGGGAGTTATCGATTGGCGAATCCCCCTATCTTATATTGGAACGGTGATGATTCTTGCTTTTGTCCTCGGACAAGATCCTCTTTTCCATCTGTTGGCAGGCGGACTGATCCTCGGTGCATTTTTTATGGCTAGTGATTACGTCACCAGTCCGATCACTCGAAAGGGTCGGCTCATATTTGGTTTGGGGTGTGGCTTGCTGACGATAATGATTCGGAGCTTTGGCGGCTTTCCGGAAGGCGTTGCTTACTCCATTTTATTGATGAATGCTGCCGTTCCTCTAATTGAACGGTATACCATCCCTCGGCCATTTGGAGCGGAGGTGAAGCGGAGTGCTTAAGCGTGGTGGCATTTTGCACCTGGGACTATTTTTGATGTTAGTTTGCCTGGCAAGCGCCGCAGCGTTGACACTCACTTATGAGTTGACGTCCCCTTTAATTGAAGAACAGCGGTTGCAGGCCCGGGCTGATGCCTTACGAGCGGTGGTCCCAGATGCGGACGATTTTGAAGACATCACGGATACGATCGAAAACCTCGACGATTTTCCCGACGTCGATTTAGTCTATGAGGGCTATGGCGGCGGTGATTTGGTTGGCTATGCGATTTTAGTTTCGCCGATGGGGTACGAAGCCAAAATTGAGATGGCGGTTGGTTTCACCGATGGTGAAATCCAGGGAATTCGAATAATGAATCAAACCGAAACCCCTGGCCTTGGTGCCAGAATTACCGAGGAGGATTTTAGGGAACAATATGCCGGTTTATCTGCTGATGAAGAAATCGCCCTCGCGAGACATAACGGGCAGATCGATTCACTGGCCGGCGCGACGGCTTCAGCCGAGGCCGTGACGCGCGGAGTGGAGCGGGCTCGGCGGCTCTATCAGCACCTTACCGATCCGGAAGCCGCCGATGCGTTGGGAGAAGCCGAAGAAGCGGCTTTGGCGTCGTTGTTCCCGGACCTTGATGTCGAGAATATGGTGCGAGAGCCGGTAGAAGACGTCGAAGGTCTTCGTGCCATCCATATGATCAATCCCGACGATCCAGGGGAGGGCACTGGGCTGACGGTCTCAGTTTCCGGATATGCAGGGCCTGTTGTGATGGTTGTTGGCTTTAAGGGCGATGAGATCGTGGGCTATCGACTGGTCGATCATTCGGAATCGCCCGGGATCGGAACTCGAGTGGAAGAAGATGAGTTTAAGGACCGGTTCGTGGGGTTGAGTGTCACCGAGTCTGTTGCGTTAACTGAAGACGGTGGCCAAATCGATGCCTTATCTGGTGCAACCGTTACGTCGAGTGCGGTTACGGAAGGTGTGGAATTGGCACGTGATTACTATAGTGAAGAAATTAGAGGGGATGGGTGAACAAGGTGGGTCGACTGTATAGTGATTTCGCAAAAGGGATTCTCGATGAGAACCCAGTGACGCGAATGCTGCTGGGTCTTTGTCCAGTACTAGCCGTTACCACGGCTGCCATCAACGGGCTTTCGATGGGGATGGCCACCACGTTTGTCCTCCTGATGTCAAACTTATTGGTGTCGCTCATCCGGAACTGGATTCCGCATAAGATTCGTATCCCGTGCTTTATTGTCATTATTGCCAGCTTCGTCACGATCGTGGACTACTCCATGGCGGCTTTAGTGCCTCCCCTTCACGAAGCACTCGGGATTTTCATTCCCCTGATTGTCGTCAATTGTTTGATTCTGGGGCGAGCGGAGGCATTTGCCTCTCGAAATCCGCTACCGAATTCATTGGCCGATGGACTGGGCATGGGGGTTGGCTTCACCTTAGCACTTACGGTCTTGGCAGGGTTTCGTGAGATACTAGGTGCCGGGACTTTGTTCGACATCCCAATTATGGGAACGGCATTCGAGCCAGCCATCTTAATGATTCTTCCCCCAGGTGCTTTCTTGGGTCTCGGGTTGATGATTGGTTTATTGAATTGGCTCAATGAGCGTAAGAAGCATGCGATGCGGGAGGAGGCTTATTATGGCTGAGATTATTGTCATTTTTGTTGCCGCAGCGCTTATTAACAATGTGGTGCTGATTCGGTTCCTCGGGATCTGCCCGTACCTAGGTGTTTCTCAGACGATTTCAGCATCGGTCGGAATGGGTTTTGCTGTCATCTTTGTAATGTCAATTTCCTCCATGGTAACGTGGGTGTTGCAACATCTGTTTTTGGAGCCCTTCGGCATTACCTTTTTGCAGACCGTCGCGTTCATTTTGGTCATCGCAACGTTGGTGCAGTTTGTAGAAATGGTTTTGCTTCGTTATAGTCGATCCTTGTATCGTGCCCTTGGTGTGTATTTACCATTGATCACGACAAATTGTGCGATCATGGGTATTGCACTACTCAATATTACTGATGGTTATACGTTTGTGGAAACAATTGCCCACGCTCTTGGGGCGGGCGTTGGTTTCCTCCTCGTCATTGTATTGTTTGCGGGTATGCGCGAGCGCTTAGAACGGGCGGATGTTCCTAAACCGTTGGTGGGTGCTCCCATTGCATTGGTGACGGCGGCCATCATGTCGATGGCGTTCATGGCCTTCACTGGTTTTGATGTATTGGCCCTGCTTGGAATGTAATGAGGGTTGATGGATCAACATTGAATAGGAGCGTCATCGAAGGGGAATAATTTGATGGCTAAGAAAGAGGTGACACACGTTGGTCGAAGCAATTTTAACCTTGATGACTCTGGGGTTACTTTTCGGGGCGGGCCTCGCTTTTGCTTCGCGCGTCCTTGCGGTTAAACGAGATGAACGCATAGAGGCCGTCGAGGCAGCTTTACCGGGTGGTAATTGTGGCGCATGCGGTAAAGCCGGGTGCGGCATGTTTGCAGAGGCACTGGTGGAAGGCCGGACCCAGATTTTCTCTTGTCCGGTGGCCGACCCTGAGAATTTGGAGAGAATTGCTGAAATTCTCGACCTAGACATTGACACCGATAGTGATCGAAAGGTGGCTGTTGTGCGTTGCCAGGGGGACGACGAGGCAGCGAAAGATCGGTTTCGGTATATTGGGATAAAGGATTGCAACGCCGCGCAAATGGTCGCAGGTGGTCATAAAGCATGTGAATACGGATGTTTGGGACAAGGCACTTGCGTGGGTGACGATGTTTGTCCGTTTGACGCCATCTACATGGGACCAAACGGGTTGCCGGTGATTATTGAGGAAAAGTGCACGGGATGTGGCAATTGTGTCGAGGCGTGTCCGCGAAACATCATTGCACTAATGCCGCAGGGATTACCGGTGTATGTGCTTTGTGTCTCACATGATGGACCGAAATACGCCCGAAAAGCCTGCGATAAGGCGTGCATTGCGTGTGGCATGTGCGTGCGTAAGTGTCCCAATGAAGCGTTTGTTTTAGAGGACAAACTCGCAGTCGTGGATTATGATAAGTGCCAAGCAGCGGGAGTGTGTATCGACGTTTGTCCAACCGGGGCGCTCGTCGGACCGGCCGGGAGTGAAGAAAAGCGTAAGGAAGCCTAAATGATAAGATTCAGGGATCGATCATCGAAGGAAAACTCGAGGGCGTTCGCGGTGCTCCGAGCGGTGTTAATGATCGCCCTTTTGGGAAGCCTGTTTTGGAGTGGTTGTGATTTATCCTCGCCGGATCCACCGGTTGTCAAGGATGCTTTCCTGCTCGGAACGGTCGTCACCATTCGTGCTCACGGGGATCAACCAGACGATGAACTCCGGGAGATTCTAGAAGATACGATGACCTTAATGGATGAAGTTGGATCGCAACTGAGTGTTTACGAACCTACCAGTGAGATCAATGCCATAAACCGAGAGCCGGACCAAACCACCACCGTTTCGGACGACCTTCGATATTGTCTTGAGATTGGGCTTAGGATCGCGGAAAAGTCCGAGGGTGCCTATGATCCGACGGTCGGTCCCCTCGTTGATTTGTGGCGATTCTATGATGATGAACCCGAAAGCCCACCTGATTATCGCGATATTCAAGAACGCTTAGATCAAGTCGACTATCGGCGAGTGGACCTTCAAAACAACACCCTTCAATTAGAAGCGGGAATGGCGCTTGATATTGAAGCGATTAATAAAGGGTATGCGGCCGATCAGGCCCGCGATTACCTGCGCCAACAAGGCGTGTCGGGCGCCTTGGTGAGTGCGGGGGTCAGCAGTGTCGCAGCGTTGGGAACGGCACCGGAAGGTCGATTATGGCGAGTTGGGCTGGAGCATCCTCGTCGAGCGGGAGAAGTCTATGCCGCCATAAACCTTGAGGATGGCGAGTGCTTGAGCACCAGTGGCGATTATCAACGCTATTTCGAACACGAGGGAACGCGTTATCCCCACATTCTCGATGCCCGGACGGGCTGGCCCGGACAGAGCTTTCAAGCGGTGACGGTGCTTGCCGACAATTCGACCTTTGCGGATGCGCTATCGACCGCCTTGTTTGCGATGAAACCGGAGGCTGCTTTTGAATTAGTCGAGCAACTTGAGGACGTCGAAGCCGTATTCATTCTTGCCACCGGGGAACGAACTCTCTCCTCAGGTATGGAAGAACGATTGGAGATATTGGAATGATCCGACACTTCGTCCGACCCGGTGATTTTGTGGCGATCATCTTGGTGCTCCTTGTCGCGGCCGGGCTTTCGTTTTTACTCATACCAGGACTATTTGGAGCTGCAGGCCAACCAACGGAAGTGGTCGTAAGGTCGTTGCGGGCGGGTGCTGCGGGCGAGGTGGTCAAGTCAGTCCTTTTGCCCGATGATACCGAGTTCTTTGTTGCAGGAGAAACCGGCGGTCTGTATGTGGAGGTAGAGGGATACCAAGCCCGCGTGTTTGATGCTGATTGTCCGCGAAGGCTCTGTATTGGAGGATGGATGGATTCGGTAGGAGAGCGTTCCATTTGTGCTCCGAATCAACTCGTCGTTGAACTAAAAGGTGAACCCGGGGAACGAGATTTTGATGATACGATCCGTTAGATGACGGGCCCTTTGTTTTAGGTCGTAAAACAGATTTGGTTGCAGAGATATGCTCGGAAGCGACCGTTTCCTGCTTTTTGGCAACATTTCCATTCATCTCGCGGACAAGGTTGATTCGGACGGTGCCCATGAACGTCGGTCGGCCCTCTAGAGCCGTGCCTGCCCGTCGATGTAACGTATGACTTCCCCGTTGTCACGATCGACTAAAATACAAATTCTTCCAATTTAATGTGGTGGGTGGCCTTGACGCCGATAGGTCGTTGCGATAATATTTATTACCGTCAGTGGCTAACAATCACAGCCACTTGTTCGAAACCCACCGAAAATCAGTGATTTCAAGTCGTAAAAAACGAGGAGGATATTGACGTGAGAAAAGTATTTTTAGGTGTTGCTGTGGTATTGATTGCCGCAGTTTTCTTTATGGGATGCGGACTGTTGGCGGATGATGATACCGTCATCAAAGTAGGACATGCACCTTATGACTATGAAGAACCGATGATCGAAGTCTTTGTGCAAATTGCCGAAGAACAAGGCTATACTGTTGACGTCGTTGAAGGAGATATCGGCTTTATGTTC
>SLMV01000057.1 GCA_007133365.1 Clostridia bacterium | reverse complement strand
TTGCGCCGTGCACGGCGATGGTGTTGGTGTGGGGATACCTCTCGCGCGGCAATATGGGACATGTCGTCGTCATGGTTGCCTTTAACTCTTTATCGATGGTCTTCCTGTACGGCCCCTTGGCGGTATTGCTTTTGCCGGTTGCTGATGTTCCGGTTCCGATTGTCCGGGTCGCCTTCGGTGTGCTGGCCTACGTCGGTTTGCCGCTCGTGGCTGGATACTACACCCGAAAGATTTTGTTGCATCGAAAAGGGGAAGCGCAGTTTGAGGCGTTTACGCGCAAGCTTCACTTTGTGTCGCCGGCCGCCCTTCTCTTTACCATCGTGGCGATCGTCACGCCGCAATCGAGCATTGTCTTGGGCAATCCCATCCTGGTGTTGTTTGTACTCATTCCTCTGATCATACAGATCCTCGCCATTTTTGGGATCGGTTACGGTGCCGCCCGACTCTTCGGACTCCCTTATGAGGATGCGGCTCCTACTGCGCAGATCGCTGCCAGTAATCACTTTGAGGTTGCCATCGCCATGGCCATTACGTTGTACGGCCTCGATTCGGGCGCGACCTTAGCGGCGGTCACCGGGATGCTAATTGAGGTGCCGCTCATGCTGCTTCTCGTTCAATTTTCTTTGAGGACGAAACATTGGTTCGCTCAAAAAGCCGCCTAGGATCGCCTGCTTTAACCGAGAGGTGCCGGAATTTAGATCGAAGGCGCACCGCCTATCGGATAATAAGCCCGAAAATCCGTTCGAAGTTTGCGCAGCCGGTTGGGGTGAGCCAATAACCGGCGAATGCGGTGCTGATGCCGGCAATGACGAGAATTGTCGGCCATCGGTTCCGAATACCCCGTTGAAATTGCAAACCCCACCACAAGAGCCCGATGAGCGTGATGATGAGACCGGCATAACCAATCCCCGTTCCAAGTGAGAACATAAAGGGTTGCCCCCTTTCTTTTGAAGGATGGCATCGTTGGCAACGATCGTTAGGGTATTGACGAAGGGGATCGTTTTCGGTTCCCCCCACTTCCGGCAGGTGCGCTTTGGGTAAAGCGAGCGAAAGACTCGAGGTGCTGGTGATTGGAAGATCAGGGGCTCGCGGCATTATTGAAATCGGCGGTTGTACGTACGAACGGCATGCCGAGGGTTCCGATAAGTTGGTTAGAGCAACCAACGGGCGCCCGATGCGTTCGAAAAGGACGCGGGAGGGCGGTGCATGCCGAGATTGTGTCGAACTCGGCCCTTAGCCGGTGGACGCCAAGTCCGCTCGGGGACATCAAATCGTTCGCGGCGTCGGTAGTGCGGCAATCGCGGTTCCTTTTTGCTTTTCCCAGTCCAGTGTCAAGAGACGTGTTGCTTTTTTACCAGATCCCGATAGAGGGGCGACGTTTGCATCAATTGGCGATGGGTACCGATTTTTTGTAATTGCCCTTCTCCAATCATGCCAATGCGGTCCGCGCTTTCAAGTGTCGAGAGTCGATGGGCGATCATGAGGGCGGTTTTTCCCTGTAAAATGCTCGGCATGGCCTGTCGGATCCGCCGTTCCGAATGCGGATCCACGCTGGACGTTGCCTCATCGAGGATCATAATCCGAGGCTGCGCGAGCAAAGCGCGGGCCAAAGCAATCAATTGTCGTTGCCCTCCCGAGAGCCGCGATCCTCCTTCTCCCACTCGCGTTTCGTATCCATCGGGAAGTCGCCGAATAAAGTAATGGGCACCCACGAGTTTGGCAACGGTTTCGACCTCTTCATCTGTCGCCTGAGGGCGTCCCACCCGGATATTTTCTCGAAGGCTTCGGTTGAATAAGAACACGGACTGAGGGACGACCGCCATGATGCGACGGAGGTCTCGGGACGCGATTGCACGAAGATCGATGCCGTCAATCCGGATCGCCCCTTCGGTGGGATCGTAAAGGCGAGTGAGCAGGTTGACCACCGTGGTTTTGCCCGCCCCCGTCGGACCTACCAAGGCAAATGTCTCGCCCGGCTTGATCGATAGATCAAATCCGCTTAAAACGTGTTCTTGTTCTTGGTCATAAGTGAAGGCGACCCGGTCAAAGACGATTTCGCCTTTGAATCCCTCGGAGGGGCTTTGGGGCAGGGACGGCTCGGTAACCGAAGGGACTTCTTCTAGAATCTCTACAGCTCGGTGCAAGGAGGCACCGGCATGCTGGAGGGTATTGTATATTTGGCTAAGTTCGGCCAGGGGGGCGAAGAAACGGCGCACATATCCCAAAAAGGCAATGATGACGCCCAGGGTAAGGGTTCCGGCTACCACCCGCCAACCCCCATACCAAAGAACGAGGGATTCTCCGGCCACTCGACTGATGGTCATGGTGGGAAACAACAAGGCAAACAAAGAGGCGGCTCGTAAATTGGCCCGCAAGTTGTCCCAGCTCAGGCGGCTGAAGGTTCCACTTTTCGCCGCTTCTCGATTCAGGGCCTGCACCACGCGAATGCCCGAGAGGCTTTCTTCCACATCGACATTCAGATCAGCCAAGCGCTCCCGTACCTCCGTATACGCCTGCCGCATCTTCTTGCCTAACCTGTTCATAATCCAGGCGATGGGAGGAAGGACGAAGAAGGTGACGAGGGCTAGGGGTGGGTCCAACACCCATAAGATGATCGCGATCCCGAGAAGCGTCAGCACATCATTTAAAAGATGAATGAAGCCGGACGTCACGAGTTCGGAAACGGTCTCCAAATCGTGCACGATCCGAGATAATAGGTCGCCCGTTCGTCTGCGGTGGAAAAAATCAATGGATTGTCGTTGTATGTGATCATAAAGTTGGATCCGGAGGTCGCCGATAAAGCGCTGGGCGACCCAGCTCGAAAGAAAGGTCTGCCAAAAGGATCCCCCCCAAAAAACGCCATAGCTGAGGAGGATCAAGAGGGCAATCCAAGTGAGCCCGTTCAAATCGCCGGTCACGATGTAGTCATCGATGGCGACTTTGGTCAAATACGGCCCCGCCAAACTCATCATGGTGACGATGACCATGGATCCCAAGGCCACGAGGAGCGGCACGGCATGTCGCTTAAAATGGTTGAGCACAAGTTGAATCGCGCGCGGGTGAAGTTTAGAAAGCGCAAAATCGGTTTCTTTTCCGGAGGTCATGCGACGCCCAAATCCGCCTCTCATCGTTTCTCCTCCTCATTTTCGTTTGCGACTGGGCCCATTGTCAGAGCGTCTTGCAGTTTAAAATAGACGCCCCCGGATGCGCTCAATTCTTCGTGGGTTCCTTGTTCGACGAGTTCCCCCTCATCGAGCACCACAATGCGATCAGAATTCTTGACGGTCCACAATCGGTGAGCGATGACAAAGGTCGTACGATCTTTCATCACTTCTGCCATGGCCCGTTGCATCTTCTCTTCGGTTGCGGCATCGACGCTTGACGTCGGCTCATCGAGAATCAGAATCGGAGGGTCAATCAGGAGAATCCGAGCCAAGGCCAGTCGCTGTTTTTGTCCTCCCGACAGCGTGACACCGCGTTCGCCTACCGGCGTGTCGTACCCTAAAGGCAGGCGCTCAATAAACTCCGCGATCTGAGCCCTCTTGGCACATTGTCGGATGGCCGCTTCGGATGCGTCCGTACGTCCGTACGAAATGTTTTCGCGGATTGAGGTGGCAAACAAAAAGGGCTCTTGAAGCACGATGCCCACCTGGTGCCGTAGGCTCTTCATCTTGACGCAGGAAACGTCGTGATCATCGATCAAGACCCGGCCCTCATCGGGGTCATAAAAGCGGGGCAGTAGATGCATTAGCGTGCTTTTTCCCGCACCGGTGGGTCCCACAATCGCGATGGTTTCACGGGGTGACACGGCTAAATTGACGCGCTTTAACGCGAGATGATGTCCATCGTATGAAAAGGAGACGTCACAAAATGCCACCTTCCCGGCTATCGGCGGTAAGTCATAGGCATTCGGAGGATCTTGGACTTCGGATTCAATATCCAGAATTTCAAAAATCCGGCTGCCAGCCGCAACTGCCTGGGATCCAAACCCCATCATCATGCCCGTTTGCCGTACAGGCCGCATCAGCATGCCGGTATAGCCCAAAAAGCCGGCCACCACTCCAATCGAGATTTCACCTAAAATAACGAGATAGCCCCCATACCATACCGCCGCCGCCGTCATGCACCCCAACAGGAAGTGGACATAAGGCATCCAAAAGGCGGTGATGCGCGCGGCCCCGATGCTGGCTTCGATAGCCCCTTCGCTTTTTGCAACGAATTGTTCGCGCTCTCGGCTTTCCCGGCCAAAGAGTTTGATGATCTCGATGCCGAGCAGGTCTTCTCGGACTTCTTCCGTCAACGTTCCTAGCTGCCGGCGGACTTTGCCAAAGGCCGGGCGAACCTTCCCGCCATAGGTCCGTATGGCATGAAACATGAAGGGGAGAAACAATAGGTATACCAACCCCAGTCGGGTGTCCCATCGGAATACGACGAACGCCACGCCAAAGAGGGTAAACAAGTTGGCGATGATAAACGCGAACGCATTGCCCATAAATTGTTTCAGTGATTCGGCATCCGCGGTGATTCGAGAGATCAAATCCCCCGTGCTCGACGCATCGAAAAAGGAGAAGGACAGGTGCGTCAGATGTCGATAGACATCACTTCGTATATCGTGAATGACGCCTTGTGCAAGATATTCGCTGGCATAGCGTTTGGCAAAATCGACGGCACCTTTTATCAGCGCCGAAAGAACCATAATGAGTGCGATGTTGAGAAGAAGTTCCGGCCGTTTGCCGACGATGGCGTGATCGATGCCATATTGTAAGAGCCAAGGAGGCAAAAGGCCCAAAATGGTGGATAGCGTCACCATTCCCACCGAAAGGGCGATGAGGCCCAAACGGGAAAACGCATAACGTATCAAGCGATAAAGGGTGGCCTTTATCGTCGGTTTTCCCGGCTCGCCATTTTGCGGATTTTTCATGATCAATGCCCCAAACCGCCCACGAGTTCTCCAGTGCGCACTGAGCTTGGCCACACGCCATTCAATCTTGATTAAAACGCCTAACTAAATTATAACTTGCTTAATTAATTTGTCAATCATCGAATTAAAGGGGCTCGAATCCTCAAAACCTGGGGGCGGTCGCTTTGACCGTGGGGATTGTGTTCAGTTCGAGCAGCCGAAACCGTAAACCGCCTGATGACGTCACCCCCCTTACCTGGGTTTCATAATCGTGGCTTTGACTCGAAAAAGAGGTTTGAGGCGGGATTTGGAAGTTGCTTACTCTCGATCGGTCACTAGGTCGGGAGTCGCATTCTTGGGCGATGCCTCGAGCCGATCACATCGTCTCATCAGCGCTTTCATGAACGATTCACGATCCTTCGGTGATATGAGGACGGATCCGAAAATGAATCCGCCTCCGTGTCGGAGAATGGCAATCCGGTTGACGGACAAGGCCATCGAAGCAAGCAGGCTTCGCTGAAGCCGAACCGCGCGGATATCGTCGTAATGGATTTTTTCAGAAAAGGGGCCAAACCGACACAGAAGGTAGCGCTCCCGCAGTTCGTAATAAGTTCCGAGATAAAACCACAAAATGAGCGCGATGAGCGCGGCACCGAACCCGATGGCCGCGAGCCCGCGATCGGCGAACATTCCCAAAAGCGTGATGAAGATGACGCCCCAAACCACGATGTGAACCCCAATATCGACTTCAGAATGAACGCGCACGTGATCACCTCCAATGGGTGCCGGGCAGCTTGGGTTCGACAAGGTAAACGGTTGTCCGCTTCCGATGATCCAGGGCCAGGACGCCGGTGCGGCAAAATGCGTTCGGCGCGAATATCCCGGACGGTGAAATCAGCGGGGAGCCAACGCATATACGCGACATGGTCTTTTCAATCTGCGGTTAACCGGGGCTTTTGAGCGGGTACCCGAAAGCCCCGGCCAAACGAACAGTGGTGTTCCCGTTAGGGTCCGACTTCCAACGGAATTTGATGGGAGGTCGAGGGCCGAAGGTGTTCTATCGGCCGTCTGCCGTCCCAATGCGACGAGGATCAGCACTGGCGTTTAGTAAACCGGTCCTTGGATCCCGCCAGCTAATTTGGAAGGATCCCATCCCCCAGGAGAAGCGGTTGAGGGATTTGACCTGGATGCCCATCTTCGTGATGCCATCGATCACGTCCTTGGGGAGGCGCGTTTCGATCTGTAACGTATAATCGTCGTCTAAAGGAAACATCCGGGGTAGCAGGGAGGCTTCATAGGGATCGAGGTCAAAATCCAAGATGCTATGGAGCATTTGCGCCACCGTCACCTTGCACCAACCCGGCGAGCCCAGCCCCAGCCAGGGCTTGCCGTCGCGCAGCACCAGCGTGCTCGCCGCCACGCTCTTGATCCGCCCGTCGCCGGTGGTCCAGCCGATGATCCCGGAGCGTAAGTCCCGCATGATGGTCTCGGCATTGCTGCCGGTCATGGGGACACCATCGACGACCACGCCCGGGATGCCACCGGATTGACAGGTATGAAGCATCTGGACCCAGTTGCCGTCGGCGTCCACGATGCTCAATTCGCAGCTATTGGCCCCGGGCCCTTTGCCGCTTAGATCAACCGGAGCGCCCGCGCTGATCATCGCATTCTTGCCGGCCGTGAGGTGGACGTGTTCACTCAAATCCACCCGGGGTCGACTGCCCTTTATGATTTGGGCGACGGTCCGGTGATAGGCATCGGAGGTCCATTGCTCGATCGGCACTTCGAACAACTCGGGATCGTGCAGAAGGCCGAGTTCGTTTCCGACCCAGCGAAGCACATGGGCCATGTAATAGAGGCCGTCGACCGATTGGGTATAATGGCCGATGTCCTGGATCCCCAAAGCATCGAGCACCCCAAGGACATAACGGGTGAAGATGCCGGCCTGTTCGGGTGGACTGCTTTGAATGATTAGGTCCTGGCCGTGATTAAATTCGAAGGGCTCCTGCCATCGGGGTGGCACCGCCGTCATGTCGCTTAGTTCGATGGGCCATCCCATTTGGTTGGCGCATTCCACAAAGTGTTGTGCCCATTTCCCGGTGGTAAAATATTCCGGCCCCTCTTTAGCAAGGGCTTCTAGGGTTTGGGCCAAATCCTCATTGGTTACGCGGTCGCCCACATTGGGCCAAAACCCATCCGGGGTGAAGAGATCGCGCGATGAGGGGAAGTAGGTTCTTTGTTTCCAGGTCGAGTCCAATAGCGCGTACTGAAACGCGTACATGGTATAGCCTTCACGGGCGACCTTGATGGCGGGTTGGCAAAGATCGGACCAGGGCTGGGAGGCAAAACGATCATAAATCGCGCCTAATCCCGGCATGAAACCGGGTATGCAGGCAAACCGAGGATCGATATCTCGGGGCATGGGGTAAAAGCGAGGGAGCCCGGAAACCAAGGTGCCCGTGCTGTTGAGTTGAAAGGCCCGGGTCTGGTCGGCATCCCAGAATAAAAAGTTGACGCTGCCGGCGTGATGTGCCATATGGGGCTCAATGACGGCTTGAAGGAGGCTCCCGGCAATGGCGGCATCGGCGGCGTTGCCGCCGGCCTCCAGGGTGTCCAGGATGGTCTTCGTTACCAGGGGATGCGAGGTGCTGGCCACGGCCTCTTTCCCCTTCACGACGCTTCGTTTTCCTTGTCTTAAAAGGGATGTCATTTCGTCCATTATGTACGTGATACCTGCCTTTCCGGGAGGGCGGTGCGGAGGTCGGCTTCCCTTTCACTCTTTTCCCGATCAGGACCGATCTTCCTCTACCCGAGCGGGTCTACGGACCCTCAGACCCGAATCGTCGGCCGAGTGGCGAAGGGCGCTTGACCGACGTTTCGGGCTTGACACGGGGCACTGAGCCGGCGATGGTTCCGGCCCATGGTCTTTTTGCGGGTCGCCCGTTGTCAGCGGCCATTTTGTCGAGGCGAGTATTATAGCCCTAATCCGCCTGCTGGCACCGCTTGTTGTGGTTACAGACTTCAATTTTCAAGCTTGCTGAGCCATGACAAGCAATAAGCGGTATGCTAAGAGGCCAACGACCAAAATCGCAAGGGCCGCAATTAAGTAAACCGCCCCATAGCCCCAAGATGTGAGCAACATTCGATTAATTAAAACGCCCAAGCCGCCACCGACGAACATATTGAATGAAGCTAGGGACATTACGGTGCCCCTTTGCATGGGTAGCTGCTGCTGAGCGGTTACGATGATAGTGGATT
>SLMV01000188.1 GCA_007133365.1 Clostridia bacterium | reverse complement strand
TCGGAATTCCCCCGCTCAATGGATTCGTGGGCAAGGTCTTTCTCACGGTCGGGGTTCTTGACGCCGGACAGTTCGCCTACGCCGTCTTGCTTTTGATCGGTAGTTTGATGGCGGGAGTCTATTACTTGCCCATCATCATCACCGCATTTTTCGCAACCTCCGAGGAAGCCCAGCAGCAATTGACCCTTGCTCCCCCAAACTCGCGGCGGGGATGGGAAATCGGACCCAGCATGCTCCTTCCGATGGTGGTGTTAGCGGGCATCATCTTGCTATCCGGTATCGTACCCGATAATTTGGCCCTAGAACTCTCTAGGCAAGCGGCCAATCTTCTGTTGGGCAGCTGAGGAAAGGATTTACGATCGTGTCAAACGTCTATCTGCCACTCTATCTCATCCTCCTGCCGGTCATCGGCGCCCTTTTGACAGTGCTTTTTGGGCGCTCGGGTGCCCGACAGCGCCTTATTGCCGGGCTAACCGGTCTCGGGTGCCTTTTGCTCACCGGAACCTTATTCTTTCATGTCACCCAAGGCCCGGTGGTCTTACACCTAGAAAATTATCTTATCTTAGGATTGTCCTTTTCGATCGATTATTTGAGTCTGCTTTTTCTCGCATTGTTTTCGTTGACCGGCGCCCTGATTTTGGGATATTCGGCCCAATATCTCGAGGGAGACCCTCCTAAGACCCGCTTCCAAGTGTTTTTGCTGCTAGCATTTGCGGGAACCATTGGCGTCGTGACGGCGGGGGATTTTTTCACCTTGTTTCTCTTTTTCGAACTGATGACATTCAGTGCCTATCCGTTGGTCATCCACCGCCAACACCGAGAAGCAATGGCCGGAGGGGGCCTGTTTTTATTCGCTGGCATCATCGGAGGGTTGGCGCTATTATTGGCAATTTTGTTGGTTTATACCCATACCCAATCCACCGACTTTTATTCTCTTGCGAAGATCGTCGATAGCCCGGGCAGCATCGCGATGATTCTCGCGCTTTTTGGTCTCGGATTCGGCCTTAAGGCCGCCGCCGTTCCGCTTCATATATGGGCACCCAAAGCCTATACGGTGAGTCCGGCACCGGCCAACGCCCTTTCATCGGGCCTTTTGATGAAGACCGGTATCTATGGTTTGATTCGAGTCTTCTCCGGTCATTGGGGCGGGATCGAAGTGGCCCACGCATCCGACATCATCACGGTTTTCGGATTGATCGTCATTTGGCTCGGGGTTTTGGGCATGCTATTCGGTGCCATCCTCGCGCTCGTTCAAAAAAATCTTTTCACCACCTTGGCCTATTCCAGTATCAGCCAAATCGGACTGGTGGTGCTCGGCCTTGGAACCGCAATCTATTTGGGACCCAATGGTGCCATCGGATTGGGCGGAAGCATCTATCATGCCATCAGCCACACCTTTTTCAAAAGCGCCCTATTCTTATCGTTAGGAATCCTGTATTTACGTCACGGCAGTTTACGATTCGACCAGCTTCAGGGTCGCTTGCGCCAACCCTTTCTGATGGTTCCCTTTTTGATCAGCTCGCTCGGATTGATGGGATTGCCCGGATTCAGTGCTTATGGAAGTAAATCCATCTTGCATCACGCCCTCGTGAAGGCCCACGAACATGCCGGACTGACCAGTCTATTGACCCTTGAGCGGGTTTTCACCATCGCCAGTTTCTTTTCGGTGGCCTACGGCATCAAACTCATTCACCAGCTGATCATTGAGCGGTCGAAGTCGGATGAACCTCATCCCAAATCCCATGCTCCGCTACTCATCGGCGTCTTGCTGGTATTCTCACTTCCTTTGATCATCTTGGGAATTTCGCCGCATCTGTTGCCCAGGATCATCACACCAATGCTGGCCGACTTGGGCTATTCTGCCCCCGCCCTTTCCACACTGCTCGAGATCAACGTATGGCGCTGGTATGACCTCGCCCCCTTCGTACAAGCCGCCGGCGGCGGTTTTATAATCTATGTTCTTTACAAGAAATTGCAAATTGATCGACGATATCTGTCTCCGCGGTTATCCGTGGATTATCTGGTAGTCTATCCCATCATTCGCACCGCCACCTTTTTTGGACTTCGCCCCAGCGTCCGTTTCGAACATACGCTGCAACGCCTGTTTGAGCTTCCGGTCACTCGCGGAACATCGCGTATGTGGTACCGTTATCTGGGACAGCTCAATCATCTGGACGAGACGGCCGCCTATCGGCTGATCAACGAGCTCCCCGAGCGAATACGAGTATTGGTCGAGAAAGAACAACTCAATTTGAAACGTCGTCGTGACCGAAACCGCCTGGCCGAAATTCTGCGAAATTATTTCGACGAGACCGGCGAACCAATCGAATCTCGGATCCCATCCGATACCAAGTCACAGCCCACCCTATGGGATCGCATTAAACCCTCTCCCCAATGGCACTTAGAAAACCTTAACACCAACGCCTTCATTGTCGGCATCCTCATCGTCTTGATCTTGATCGTTTTGTTCTTCTTTCGCTAACGAACGGGCCATCGGTTGGAACTTTTCCCAATGATACGGCGTCAATTCATCACGAAGGGAGTGACCGTACCATGAGGCAGCCAAACCGCTTGCCATTTCATAAACGCATACGGCACCATCATTATCTTTTGGTTTTGCTTCTCGTTGGCATTTTGCTTCTAAGCGCATGTGCACAAATGCCGCCCGCATTACGTCCCGGCACGGATCAGGATGCAGCCGAGCCGATGCCGGCCCCCGACGAAGAAGAGATGAAACGCGAACGTGAGGCCGTGGATCGCCCCGACTCGGAGCCGCGACCTAATGACACCGATTTGGAAAAGGCCGAGCAAAAGATTATTCGTAACGCGGAACTTACCCTCGACGTACCGGAACCCGAAGACGCGATGGATGACGTCACGAGGCTGGCGCAGGACATGAACGGATATGTCAGCGACGCCAGCATGCAAACGTATGCCGATCGTCGTCCGCGCATCCAGATGACAATCCGCATGCCTGAGGAGAATTTTGACGCGTTCAATCAGGCCGTTCGTGATCTCGGCACCATCACCTTCAGCCGGATTTGGTCCAGTGATGTCACGGAAGAATACATCGATTTAGAAGCGCAGTTGGAAAACCTTAAGAGTGAAGAGGTGGCACTTCGCCGCATTCTAGAAGAAGCCACGACGGTGGAAGATATGCTCAACGTACGCCGTGAACTCAATGAGGTTCGAAGCCGCATTGATTCCATCCAAGGTCGACTTCGTTATCTTGACGATCGGGTGTCCTTGTCAACGTTTCAGCTGACGATCCGGCCCGAAGACGTGGCCACCACCGCCATCCGGGTCACGGGATTCGATAACTTCGGATCTCGCCTATTGCAATCGCTGATTCAGGGCTCCAACTGGGTGCTGAGAATGGGCGCCACAAGCATTTTGATGTTTGTCCGTGCCTTACCCGGTCTCGTCGTGCTCATTATTTTGGTGATCGTCGGGCGATTCGTCTTCCGACGCATACGACAAACCTTGTGACAATCTTTGGATGAGGAGTAAGCGTTTCTAGCCAGTGCGGTCGCTTTCTCGCCGACAGTGAAAAGCATAGTCACACCAAGTGCAAAGGTGAGAGGATCGAAGCGGGAAATCGGCTGCACAGGTCGCCGTTTGAAGATGATCCAAAAGCCCCATCAGCCGCTCCTGCAAGATGTCATCGTCCCAAAGCGGCGGATGATACCGTTCCCGGGGGTAGAGAAAATACAAAAAGGTTTCACCGATCGACAGTGAAAGTATTTTCGTGACGACCCAGCGATAAAGAGCGAGCTGAAGGGCATAACTTTGGCCCCGCTCCGAAAGGTCCTCGGATCTGATGCGATCCGTCTTATAATCCACCAGACACCAATTCCCCGCCGAATCCTCAAAAATCTGGTCCACCTTCCCCGCCAGATAGACCCGGTCCTTCCTGTGTTCAAGGGGGAGCGAAAACGCCCACTCATTGTACAGACGGCCGCGTTGAAACGCCGCTTCAATTTCCGAAAATAAGGTCGAATGAAGATAGGGGGCGATAAGGGCACGGGCACGCCGTTGAAGTTCCATTCCCACCGGCGATCGGACCATCACATTCGCCTCCGATAGGGCCGTTACCAACGCTTGCTCGGCATTTTCTTCTGGCATGAGCTCGCACACCCGGTGCACCACCGTCCCGAGCAGCAAGGGATCGACCGCCGTCTTTTCTTTCGAATCCCCAACTTTGGGCAACAACGGCCAATTTAAACGATGCTTCAAAAGATACAAACGGGGGCAATGGGCGAAATCAACCAGGGCCGTCACCGAATACACTCGTCCCGATTTCGTCCCGGCCGGCGTAACCGGCGCCATCAAACCCTCACTCACTGCATTTTTCGCCAAGGCCAAAACATGATCGTCAGCATCCGTTGCGTCGTGAGACACTGTCGATTTCCCATCCGGCGGGTCAACAATCTGCCACGAAATGCCTTCCGCCAAGGTATCGGGGCAAGCGGCCAAGATCCAGCCGAGATAGGACGATTTCTCCGAGCTAATTTCATGTGGGTCATGGATGTCCTGACGTTTCGAATCCTCTTTGCCAAGACCTCCCAGGAAGACCAATTTTTCCTCCGCCCGAGTGCACGCGACATAAAAGATGCGACGTTCCTCCTCGAGAATCCGGTTCTTTTCTTCGGGTTTAAGTCGATTGAACTGGACACTGGCGAAATCCCGCCCCCATTTCACACCCAATCCCGCTTCCTTCGAGACGACAAACTCAACGCGGGCGTCGATCCGTTTATCCATTTCGGGTAGAATGACCACGGGAAACTCCAACCCTTTGGCCTTATGGATGGTCATCAAGCGAACCTCATCGGCCAATTCCGGCTCCGGCTGTTCCTCCCCCGGTGACCCCCCCTGCCAAAGCGCCGAAAGCTGACGAGCAAAGGATGGGAGATCGAGGCCTTCTGCTTCCATTCGGCGTGCAAACCCCACGGCTTTATCCAAAATGGCCTGCCCCTTTTCATAACCTAACGAGGCGGCAGTCACCTCCCGATAAAAGCTGTGATCCAAGATGGCCGAGAGCAACTCCGATAAGGACAACTGGTCTTTTAAATTCGACCAGTTTGCCATCATCGTCCAGATCGGCTGGAGTTGATGTGGGTCTCCTTTTTCGATGGATGCTTGGATTTTGTCCGTGTACCGAAGGCCTTCCAACTTACTAACCTGGTAAAGAATCTCATCATCCACGGCACAAAACGGCGAACGTAGAAGCGCCAAGAAGGCTTGATCATCCCGTTCATCGGCCAACCATCGGAGCAGACTCTGAAAATCCCGCATCACTTGGGTGTCAAAGAAGGTTCGCTCACCGATGACCCGGTGCGGTATGTCCTGTTTGCTCAAAGCATCGGCTACCGGGCCCAGCGCGTTCGCCGCACGCGCCAAAATGGCGATGTCACCGGGCTTTCCCCCATTGTCGGTCCATTCTTTAATCCAGTTGGCAATAACCGTTCCTTGATTCCGTCGAAGATCGTCCCGAGCGTCGTCCTGGTCACGTCGGAGCATGAGCAATTCCGCCGGCACCGCTTTCCCGACGGCCCCTCCACCCGGGGTTAGCGGTTGATAGTCAGGCAAAATGGCGGGGAAAAGCGTATTGAATAGTGCAATCATCGCCGGCGTACTACGGAAATTCTTATCGAGTCGTACCGTCTTTTGTCCGAGCGTCGCCATTTGATCATGCGCTTTTCGAAACACTTCCACGTCGGCACCCCGAAAACGGTAAATAGACTGATCGGCATCTCCAACCAGAAACAAACCGTGGGGCCTTTCTTCTTCCCAAATACCCCAGAGCGTTCGAACGAGTGCCCACTGCATCCCATCGGTGTCCTGAAACTCATCGACCAGCAAATGGGTATAGCGTCGTCGAAGTCGAGATAGCGCTTCCGGATATTGGTTGAGTACCGCCAGGACTTGCTCATCATGATCATTGAAATCAATCGCTTCCCTTTCTCCTTTTGCCTGGCGAAAGCGGAAGTCAACCGTTTCCAAAATCGACGCAAGTTCGTTCATCAATTGTTTTTCCTCGATCATCTCTTTTTGGTAATTCATTTTGGTAATCGGCTCGACATAGGGCGCCAATGCCTTGGGCGGTTTTAACTTTAATCGATCGGCCAAAAACCGAAGCCCTTCGAGGGCTCGGTTTCTTTGCTCAAATTCGCGCGAAAGTTCGGGCCAATCCCTCGAGAGACGCTCCAAGATCGGGGGATACCGCTTGGTGTTTCCTCCCACTCCGTCTTCGTGAGCACGTAATAGTGCCTCCACCCACCGATGAAT
The DNA here is from genome assembly GCA_007133365.1 of Clostridia bacterium. Lineage (GTDB taxonomy): Bacteria > Bacillota > Sulfobacillia > SLMV01 > SLMV01 > SLMV01. The sequence goes on along the minus strand of SLMV01000188.1, from coordinate 19,266 downwards.
TTGATCGACTTCTTCGGGGGTCGGCTCCAGTGCATCTTGCTCCCATATCGAAGGATCACCTCCCTGACGGCAAAAAGCCCGATAGAGTGCCGTTTGGGTGCGCGATGTCAACTCCGACGGGCGGCTGCCTGAACGCCGGATGTTTTCATATATGTTTCGAATGAGCCCTCGGTATGATGCCTTGTTGCGACTGGGGGATTGTCGTTCCTCCACCCAAGCATGGAGGCGGGTATCGGGTTGTTCCAATGTGTCGTTGACGGTCTCCTCGATGATTCGATCCAAAAGTTCAGCGCCAATATACGGGTCGAGAACCTGAAAATTTGGATCCAAACCCGCCCGGTGCGGTGCATCCCGTAAGATGCCAGCACAAAAACTGTGAATCGTGCCCATGAAAATATATTCCATATCCCACACCAGGGAGCGCCAAAACCGGGCGCGCTCGGTTCGCCCTTCATTCAAAGCCGCCAACCAACGCGAACGCAAACGTCCGCGGAGCCGTTCGTTCATCTGGGCGGCCGCCTTGTTCGTGAACGTGATGGCCGCAATGCGGCCAGGCGCTACGCCTTCTTCCAAAAGGGTCTCAATGCGCCCCACCAAGACGCGAGTTTTGCCGCTGCCCGGTCCGGCCGTGACCATGACATTTCGGTCGGTGGCCTGCATCGCCTGGCGTTGCGACGGGGTGGGGTCGAATTGTTCGTCGACGCCGTGCCAATTGTCTGCCACGCTAACGCTCCCCTTTCAATATCGCTTTTTGCCGATTGCGACTCGGACGGTTACGGCAAATCAAGGCATAGTCGCAATATCGACAATCATCCTCAACGCCCGGCTGAACCGGGAAATGGCCCGAGCGCATCCGTTTTAGGTATTCGAGGGCATAGCGGGCCGAATGAAAAAGATAATCCATCATCTCATCTTCGGACATCCCGGCGTTACGAAGTCCTAGACGATCGGCGGCATCGGACGTGTACAATCCCCATTGCCATTTGCGCTTTCGGATGCTGATATAGCCGGCACCTTCGACCGGAAGATCAAGAAGGTGAGGCGCTGCCAATAGGTAGAAGGGCAATTGAAAATCCCTTCCCGATTCAATGTCGGACAGATCGCTCGGCGTTCCCGATTTGTAATCGAACACCACCGCAGTATCCGGTGCCTCCGATTCGGGGTGGTCGGTCCGATCCACGCGATCAATGACGCCGGACACCTCGATATCCGGTATATTATCGAAGGGGACGGGTAAATCTTCGAACAATTCGGCCAAAGGGAGCCGGAAACGAAGTTCGAACTTCCAAGGGGAAAACGAATCCGGACCGGAGCGCGACCGCCCAATTTCCTCAGCGTCCAACAGTTGTCCCAATTCATTTTGCAAACGCTGCTCGAGCGCCTCCCATCGAACCGATGGAATCCAGGAAAGCGCTGGACGAACCCGCTCAACGGCCCGCTTGATGAGATCACTCAATCGTTCACGCTGGGCCACCACCCGAACTCCCGGATCATCTAATCCAAGTTCGAGGACAATATCTCGGTAATACCGTTCGAGTATGGTGTGATACAATTTTCCAATCAATAGCGGCGATATGCTTTTGGCGGGTTCAAAACGTGGATGCGGCGAGAGCACCCGATCCAAAAAGAATCGGAAGGGACAACGCGCATAACTATTTAAGGCCGACGCCGAAATCTGCATGCCCAATGACTCGGGATCCATGGGGGTCACAACACCATCCCAACGCCCATAATCCGGCCCCCACCGCTCTGCCTCCGCCGCGAGCACGCGCCCAAGTAGATCTTCTTTCGGATAATCGCCCCGTCCACGCCCATATCCTGCCGGATCGTCATCCGCACCCTTTTTAATGGTGCTGACGAGAAAATCCCAGGTGGTAGCGGACAAACGCGGCCCGATGGCGCCGAGTAAAGACAACCGAATGTCCTGCCAGGAGGTCGCGGTCATGTCGTTGGAGGATTGGGTAATCCGCTTAAAATCCGGAAGCTCATTAATATAGGGTGAGGGCACCGGAGTGGTGGCCTCCATCTCCTCCGGATAAATCAAAAAAATCTGCTCGGTCGCCGACCGAACAGCACGGTAGAACAAACGGTTTTCCGTTCGAATCTCCCGGCGATCGGAAATAACATCTTCGTCCAATACGGCTTCCATCCAGTGATGGCGGGGCCGACGGGGGTATCGATCGGAAATGCAATCCGGCATGAGCACCACGGGATATCGCTGGTGAAATATTTCCTCCGGCGCCATTACGTTCACACCTTCGCCGACCACCGGGCGAACCGGGAGGTTCTCCGGAGTCCCGATCAGCTGAACCTTGAGGGATTCTAGCGCCACTTGCAAGCTCTCGCTCAAGTCCGGCACTACTTCTTCACGCACGGGCAACGAGTAAAGCGACGGGAAGTTATTTTGTATTTGCTCCTCAAGACAGTCCCAAGCCGCCAGATCGGTAACCAAGGCCTCGCTCTGCCCGCCATCCGCTTCCAATTGACGATGAAGCGCCCCCAAAACGCCGAGGTGTTTGATGGCGTCGACCACCGAAGACAAGGAAATCGGCTCACGCAGATAGGGCGCAAGTTGCATCCTCAAATCGCTTTGAACCGCTTGTAATTGATCCAACTCTGCCAACCAACCGTCTAAGACATCGAAGGACTCGCCCGCTACCAGGCAAGGTGTATCCCGACGAAAGCGAAGGGCTTGACGCACCTCTTTTAGCCTTTGATCCAACGCACCGAGGGGGAAATCCAGATCCGGCAGGTAGGACGGGATGACAGCCAGACCCTTCCAGCGCTCCAAATAGGGGACACTCCCAAGGTGAGCCAGATGCTCGACCGATGGCGTTTCCAAAAATCTTGCGACGGACAAGACGACGTCCCCGATACCCGTCTCACGAAATGACATTGGGGTGGAGCCAACGACGGGTACCCCCGCTTGGCTCAATGCCCGAATTACCTCATCTCGAAGATCCGGGTCACGAACGATAACCGAACAATCGCCCGGACGGTATCCCGATCTTATCTGTCGCTTTATCGTATGGACAATGCTTTGTCGCTGCTGGCGCTCATGGCGGACCCGCTCCACGACGACCTGTGGTCGCGCCCCAGACACCCGTTGGGTGGGTTTCGAGGTGAAAAGGGCCCGACCCAATGATCCATTTTCTTCATCCGGATAATACCCAATCGCATAAGGGGCCAACCTTCCGAGTTGTTGACGAAACTCCTCCGGAGGAGGAAAAAGATCCGCTCGCTCTGGGTCGTAGGGGATGAGCAACGACAGCTGATGACAATGGGGTTCGACCGCTGTTAAAATTTTGAGTTCCCAAGGCCGAAAATCCCAAAACCCCTCAACAACCAGATGCTCGAGGCGATACTCTCGGCGTTCCTCTAAAGCCACGGTCAAGGCTTCGACTAACGCCATGAGGTCCGCCATGTCATGGTCTTCTAACGAGGCATCGTAAATTGCTAGTGCCCGGGAAAGTTCCCTTGGGAATGAATCCGGCAGCACCGGTTGTTCCCGCCTCACATCCAGCAAAAACCGGGTCAAAGAGCGTAAGGTTCCGGGTTTCTCCCAAATCGAGGCCAACGGTGACGTTTTCTCGGGTTCGAGGGACTGCAGAATACGCCGCATCAAGAGCAGTTGTTCCCAAGGCAAGAGGCGTTTTGGCCGGAGCCGAAACCGTCGGAGTAATCGGCGGATCCAACCTCCCATCATTTGTACCGGCATGTCTTTGGGAATTAGGGGATCGGCCAGTCGATAAAACTGATCCCGACGGCGGCCAAACGTCTCTTGATCCGGGACTAAATAGATTGAATGCCCTTTGGCGGCAACGGTGCCCGGCTGGGTCGCGGTCATCGCCCTCAACGTTTGGTCAATCCACTTTTCGGCCGCTTGCTTTTCAATGTAACGCAAACTGACCTCCCCTTCTTGATCCGGAAACGTTCGCATTTGAGTCAGTGAGCCGTCCGAGAAAAACACGAGACGGTCCGGTGTTTCATCATCCGGTCCGTCTCAAATAAACGCGATCATCATCAACCTCGAAAGAAACGAAGGCATTTTATCGTCTAACTGTCGGAACAGCAGCTGGCAACATTCCCCGGTGCAGGGGCCAAATCGGTCTCCAACTCCCGATGATTCCGCTCCCGCCACTGCTGTCGATAAATGCTCTTTCGCGTTTGCATGATGAGTTCAACAAAACTATGTTTGCGTTTACGAAGTTCACGACGCCTGCGCTCTAGTTTTTCACTGCTGATGGCGACTGACATCCTCCGATAAACCTCCCTAAGGGCGAAAACTTCATCGAATAAACCTAGGGACTATTTCGCCGTTCGAAACAGTTTATCCTGCCGAAAATTTATGAAAATTCACTAAAACTCGGGGGTTGATGGACGAAAACGTCGCATATTTTGCCTTTATCCAATCAACCCTAGATGTCGATAGCGCCTGACTTAAGCACCGGTTTCTTCCTGCTAAAACCCCTGGGCACAGGCCAATTTGAGATGCATAACAAACCCACCAGGCCCAAAAACAATGGGAACGCCTCCGCCGCCGATTCTAAGCCAAAACGCGTCGAAGGGCGTTCCCATGGAAAATAATCGATGCCAGCAGGGGGTCGGTTACAACCTGACCGCCCAAGGAGCGTGCAACCATTTCTTCACCCAAAAAACCTAAACCGAAACGCCCCATTCGAAACTCTGTTTAAACACACGCAACAAGAGCGAAGTATTAATTTCTTGAATGCCCTCGATGATGCTCAATTCTTCGAGAATGAAACGGGACAATTCTTCATTTGAGGGGAAAATCCCCTTGACGATGATGTCAAAATCGCCCGTGGTTAATCCAACATAATAGAGCGGCTGCAGCTTCGCAATCTGCTCTGCAACTCCCTTGGTTTTTCCGGGATTGCAATTCAGCGCGATGATAACCGGCGACTTAAAGCCAATCTTGTATGGGTCTGAAATTCCGGCGATATGAATGATGCCTTCATTGATCAACCGATAAAACTTCCGACGAATGGTGCCCTCGGTAACGCCAACCTCTTCCGCCATATCCACAAAGGACATCCGGCCATCTTTTTGCAGTAGCTCCATCACGCGTTTTTCCGTCCGGTCTAACTTCACCATATCCCTTCCTCCCTCTACTATTGATTTTCAATCTTTTCCACTTCAATCATACGGCATTATTATAACAAAAGATTGGTATTTTCGTAAATTGGTTTGAGAAGATCAACGGATGTCTTATGAACTAGCGAAAAGTACCGTTATCGCCTATTTCCTGCACCGATGCGCTGCCTACAGGGCGAAATTAAATCGCTCCAATCCCTAACTATCGCTCAAATTAAGGACAATTTCACCCAATCCGACAGCGTCTTCGCTTCGATAAAAAAGAGAGAATTTATTCGACTGAAAACCCTCGTTCTCCGTGGCGATATGACTTTAAGCCACCAACGAATCGGAATCAGTTCCTCTTCCGGATCAACGTTTTGCCACTTTCAGCGCGATCAAAACGCTTTCGCCCCACCGCATCCCGATAAAGGCTATCCACCACGTCTTTCGTGGTTGAGGAGCCGACGCTTGAGGGCACGCCCTCCGCCGAATCCCCCAAGCGAACCGTCAGCGGAAATGACGCGATGACACGGTACGAAGAGGGGTACGGGATTACGGGCCACAACCTGGCCAACGGCTCGCGCGCCTTGAGGAACGCCAACGCGTCGCGCCACTTCCCCATAACTGATCACCTCACCGGGGGGAATCGTTATGAGAACCTTTCGAACCGCTTGAGAAAACGACGTTGGCGACGGGTGAAGCGGCGGCAAGATCTCGGGGAAATCTCGATCGAGATATCGCATCAACCAGACCGAGTAAGAATACACCCAAGATTCGCGCCAATGACACACGGTGGGTTCTGGGGTCCCCGCTATTTCGCCTAATTCCTGTCCGGGAAGCGTGCTTTTCTTAAGGCCGCAGTCGGACACCAACAGGGAAATCGGCCCCCAGGTCGTTGAAATCGTCGTCAAAGCCCGCATTGCGCCTCCTAAAATCCCCTCGCACACGAAGGGCCTGCTCTTTCGTGTGCGAGGGGGTCTCATTCCTTATTCACCACGCGTTTAGCCCAAAGGAGCCTCTCGTGCCCAACTCAGGTCTAGTTCACTGAGTCGACTCGGCGTCGGGCGCCCCAAGTCATCCCACCCCATCATGTGATAATAGGTCACGCGTGCCCGATTGAAGACCTTATGATCCATCCATTTGGCCGCCAAGGGGCCCTTTTTGAAAGCGCGGAAGAAACGCTCATTTAGTTCATCGTCCCGATCGTCAAACCCAACACGGAGATTGAAAAGCCGTCCCAAAGTCGCGGCACGTTCCCCCGTCTTTAGCATCTCAAACAGGCTGGTGTCCCACCCAGTAACCGCCCGCATCGCATCGAGGAGTTCGTGTTTCGTCCAACCAACAAACTGGCACATCACCGCAGAATTCAGCCAGTGCTGCCAACAGGACTGATAATAGAACAAGCGGACTTTTTCCGCGGAGAGGTCATCCGCGGGCAACGGTTTGATCACGCCAAAAGCGCTGACACTTGCGACATCATTTTCAAACGCCGTGTCATGCATGTTATGGCAGTGATCGGCGCCCGTCGGCGACACCGCATAGCCAAGTCCCAGCCCGTATTTCAAACGTGGCTCATGCATTGGGATTTCTTGTCCTTTGATGGTCAGGGTGACCGACTCGGCTTGCGGACCAAAATGCCGAGCCGCCCGGGCACTGCCTTCCGCCAAAAGATCCCCCACACCGTCCCGATGGGCCATCTTCTCCAGAAGTTTCAGCATGCCCTCCGGTTCGCCGAATTTTAAAGGGATGCCATCAAAATCGGAAGGACTCAAGATTCCTCGCTCGACACATTCCATGGCCCAACTGATGGTCATGCCGGCTGAGATGGTATCCATGCCCCAGCGATTGCACATTTCGTTCCCCTTGGCAATGGCCGGAAGATCATCGATCCCGCAATTGGATCCCAGCGACCCGATGGTCTCGTATTCCGGCCCCCCGTAGACAGGGTCCACATCGTACGCTTCACTTTTGACCACCCGTTTACAGAAAATCGGGCAGGCAAAGCACGTCTCTCGGTCAATGAGAATGGTATCCCTCATGGTGGGACCGGAAATGGCCTCCGCCTGCTCAAAATCACCTTCTTGGAAATTTCGGGTGGGAAGCCCCCCCGTGGCCTTGAGCCCCATGACACCGCCTGCTGTGCCGGTGTCGTGAAGCGCGGCGTTTCGCGTGCCCGCTCGAACGTCTTCCGACAAACGTCTCACCAATTTCAGCACTTCATCGCGATCCGCCACCGGCACCTGTTGGGTTCCTCGCACCGCAATGGCTTTGAGGCGTTTTGCACCCATGACAGCACCCATCCCCGTCCGCCCGGCAAAGTGGGTCAAGTCGTTGACCACACAGGCAAAGCGCACCTGGTTTTCACCCGCAATGCCGCACTGGGTGACGCGTATGGCCGGGTCATCCAATTCCTCCTGGATCATCTTTTGCACGACCGCCGTATCCCGGCCCCAAAGCGCCTCGGCATCCCGGAGCTCGGCTTTGCCATCTCGGACCCAAAGATAAACGGGACGATCGGCTTGTCCTTCAATAATAATATGGTCAAAACCCGCACGCTTGAGTTCGGCCATCCAGAATCCGCCACCTTGTGAATCACCAAACCCACCCGTCAGGGGCGACTTTGCACCGACTCCATTCCGACCGCCTCCGGCAATCGGCGTCCCCGTCAGGGGTCCGGTAGCGAAGATCAATTTGTTCTCGGGACCTAGTGGGTCACAGTCGGCCGGAACTTCGTTTAGGAGATAATAGGCAATGACCGCCGTACCACCAAGATAGGTCCGATACCATGCCTCCGGTGGATGCTCCACTTCGATCGTCTCATTCGTTAAATTTACCCGTAATATGTTCCCCAAAAATCCATTCGCCAATTCTTTCGCCTCCCTTATGTTCTTCCACTCAGAAATTCCCGTATTTTTTCGCGCGCCGCCTCTGGAGTTTTCGTTTCAACGGAGATCCGCTCCAACGGACAAAGTCCATCTTCGCGCCGATTCATGATAAAGGGTACCCATTGGCCGGCTTCAGCCCGAACTCCCCCCGTCTGCAGAAACCGAAAACCGAGCTGACTCATGATTTGGCCGTACACCGCCGATACTCCAGCTTCCACCAAAAATAATGCGGCTGCTTTCCCGACCACGCGATCCGCCACTGAAACGTCTCGAGCATCATCTCCCAAACGATCAAGCACCTTCAAAAGGGGTAAAAGCCCATTCCCTTGGGCCCGTCCCTTTACCTCTCCACCACGCACCACGACCACATCATCCCGACCCTTATGAAGTTCGTCCTGAGCAAGTTTCAAATCGTCCACACTCACCATCCGCCTTTCTTCGACCACCAACCGCTAGGAATCCGAAGTCCCGCTTACCATTCTTCCATTTGAAGCATTAGAGGAACGTGACAATGTCTTCCACCGGTCGACGGGGCGGGGTCGACGGCCGAGCCCGAGGATGTCCAATGGGTATGAGGGCCACCGGCCGATGCTCGGGCGGCAAACTCAGAACTTGTGTTGCCCGGGCTTCATCAAATGCGCCAACCCAGCAAGCGCCCAGCCCTTTGATCTCCACCGCCAACAACATGTTTTGGATGGCAGCCGCGGTGTCCTGAAGACAATATAAAGAGCGCCCCCGCTCAGCATACCGTAACGCTGAACGTTCCGGATCCGCACAGACCACGATGACGACCGGTGCTTTTTGCACAAACATTTGACCGCCAGCCGCCTGGCATAACGCCCGTCGCTGTGCCGAATCCGTCACGACATAGAAATGCCAAGGTTGACGATTACCTGCAGTTGGTGCCCAGGACCCCGCCAACAAAATGTCATGCACGACTTCGGACGGCACAGGATCCTCTCGAAATTCACGAACGCTTCGCCGCTCGGTCACCAGGGAAAAGAAATCCAAAAGCCATCCCTCCTAAATTGATCGATATCCTTTCTTTTTCTTCGCGACCTCCTCCAAAAGCCCTGCTTCGCCATTTGGTTTCGCCGAGAGCCCTTCACATCGCACATCGATATCAACCGCGAACACGGGTTAAATGCGGTCGGCGCCAACCAACTTTTGCTAAAGACTGGCCAAGACGTACCGACAACGAAAGCGGGACTTATTGATGATCTGTCGAATGGAGGGATTGTGCTCAAACGCGTTCAATCCTCCTGATGAATGCATCACGTTTATCCTTCTTTTGGGCTTATTTTTTGAGCAAAAGAAGGATCCCTCTCGATGCATCAGGGATCGTCGCGCAGCTTCACCAAATGGCGCGCATTTAGGGTTAACTTAACTCGAGGGAAAGCGGCTGCGTGCAACTTGAAAAAATCATGTTTCGCTTCGAAAATTCCACCGCGATCAAAACAGGATTCGACCGTGACGACCTCGAACAAGGGGAAAGGAAAGCAACGACGACTTCCTACTTCCTGTGGCAGGTGATCTTGTTTGAAACGAATTCGCACGCTTCTTAATTCCGTCTATATAATACCCGTCTCGTACAGTCTGTTCGGGTTACTGCTCGCCTTTTTCGTCATCTACATCGATGTGAGGCATATCGTCGAGTTAGACTTTCTACCCTCCTTCCTCATGACCGAAGGGGATCTGGCGCGTAGCATTTTTTCGTCCCTGGTGGGCGCTCTCCTCACCATGACCACCGTGTCCTTTTCCACCATTATGGTCGTTTTGACCCTATATTCTGCTCAGTTCACCCCTCGAATAACTCGAGACTTTCTAGAACGCCGTGCTCCTTTAAGAGTCTTAGGTCTTTTCATGGCATCATTTATCTTTTCGATCATCTCCCTTTACGCACTCGGCCAAATGGATGGCACCTGGGCAATGCTTTCCCCCTTTATCGGGGTGGTTTTAGCCATCGGATGCCTCGGCGCTTTCGCCTACTTCATCTATCACGTGGCGCGCTCCGTACAAATCAACTACATCATCGACCGGATCGCAGCGGACATTACGCAATCGGTAAAAAGGAGCATCACCGCCATCGAGTCAACACCAAACATAAAGCATCACCTTCAGGACGACGCACCCAAATGCTCTGAAGAGCCGGTCCTCAGCGTTCCGATTGCCGAACCGGGATTCGTCACATCCATCGCCCACGAACAACTGCTCGAGATGGCAGCCGAACACGATTTAATGTTGTATTTAAAAACCCGTCTCGGGGACTTATTAGAAGAAGAGGATATTATCGTCGATGTGCATACCTACGCCTCAAAATCCCTTACCGATCCAGAGTCATTGGCGGAGGACATTCAATCCGCATTCACCTGTGGAGAAGAACGTAATTTCGAGCAGGATGTCGAATTTGGGATTACCAAGCTGGTTGAGGTTGCCCTTCGTGCCATTTCACCCGGGATCAACGATCCCAATACCGCCAACTACTGCATTATGAAATTGGGGCCCATCTGCCGGATAATCGGTCGAGAACTTGAAAATATCTACTATTATGATGATGAGATGGTACCCCGGATTCATGTTCAAAACATCGTCTTTCGTCGCCTTTTGTACCAAACCTATCACCAGTTAAGAACCTACGGACAGCATGACATTTCGGTCGTGGCCGCACTAATCGATTCCATCAGTGACATTGCCGAGGGTAATCACCGTGTCGCCACCCATGATTTATGGCAAATGGCCGATTACATCCTCCATGGACTGGGACCTTTGGCCCCGCTCGATCGGGAATTCATCAATCAAAAGATCCGAAAATTGGCGCGACTTTTGTCCCGTAACCCGGACGATCTCATAATACCGGAAACGAAAGAGGAAAAACCGTCATAGCGATTGAATCCCTAATGGCCAGATGAACCTTGACGTTTCGATGAATCTATAATCAATCTATCCCGCTTCACCATTCGAGACGGATTAACGAGGAGGTCACGTCCCGGTGAGACTCACACACAACTCCGAGAAACTAAGAAGAGCGCTCGCGAAACTCGGCGCTACCCTCACGACGTCGGATGCAGTGGATTGCTTCCTTATTGGGAATCCCGATTTCACCAACCAAATCGCCGGGGTCTTGGCACCCGCCGTCGCGCGGATCGAATATGACCTTCTCGCGGGACTGACCCCATCGGTGGCCCCACTCCTTCACACGCTGGCCACATTCTTAGGCGATCAGCACTATGTAGGCTATCAATCCCCCTGCTGCCCCACCCTGATCCCGCATGTAAATAATAAGAAGGTGATCCTCATTTCGGACATCCTACGATCCCACGAACAAGCCGAACAACGAGCCACGAAGATCCAGGCAACCGGCGGAAAGGTATTAATGCACATCACCATCTTTTTGGCTCACGCACTCACCCATCACGATCATTATCGCTATTTGGAGACGCTTCCGCCTGGGATTTAGGGAGTTCTTTGCCGAAGATGGCGTAAGAAAGAGTCCGAGGCTGGATAAATGATGATCTGGTCCCCTTCAACCACCGCGTATTCGGGTTGTTCGGGTGCCGAGCGATCCGTGCTTCTGGCCACGCGATCCCCAATATACAGTTGGAGTGGATCCATGATTTCCGCATAAATGAAGGCCCGGGTATTCCCACCGGCACCCGCGGCCGCAATGCCGCCGAGGCTGCCCATCACATAAAGATTCCCGTGGGCCACGACCCGCCCCCCCGGGTTGACATTGCCGAAAATGAGCAGGGACCTTGGGGAAAAGACGCGCTGTCCACTTCGCAGCGTACCGTAATGAAGATCGATCCGGTCGGATGGCCCATTGGCCGTGCTTCGTGCCGCTTGAGGAGACGGTGCTGACGGGGACACATCCCTTGATCGCTCCGGACGAACCACCTCGGACGCCGGCGGCGAAGCCGTCCCAGGACGATAGGAACGAATCCCCACCAGGGATATCTGGGGAAACAGGTCCAAGACCCTCACCACGGCCTGAACATCGTCCGGGCTCAAAACGGCTGATTCCAACTCGAACATCACCTCTGCACCCACCAAGAAATCACCCATGGTGCTGATTTTATCATGCAGCACGCGCTCTAAATCCTTGGGGCCTCCCTCAAGCACCGTCTTCTTTATAATGAACCGAAGCCCATCGCGGTAGCCTTTGATCTCGATCACCAAAATACCTCCACCCACCCGAAGTGCCATTAGAAACAAAAGCAATCGACCGGTCAAGCCGTGATTAGAGGGTCAAAATGATCTTCCCTGAATTCCCCGACGCCATCAATTCCATTCCTTTTTCGAATTCCTCCAACGGGAGCGTGTGCGTGATGATGGGGGAAATGTCGAGCCCCGCCGCCAGCAATCCCCGGACGTTTCGCCACGTTTCCCACATTTTCCGACCGGCGATGCCGTTTACTTTCAATCCTTTGAAGATGACGTCATTGGAAAGATCCAAGGTCACCTCATTCTCCGCCGGCACGCCCAAAAGGCTAATGCGCCCCCCAGGGCGCAACATTTTGACCCCTTGATTGATCGCCTGAGGATTGCCCGACATTTCCAATACACCGTCAACGCCGCCGCCGTCGGTCAGCTCCATGACGGTGGACACCACATCCTCTTCGAGGGGATTGATCACCACATCCGCTCCCATCCGCCGGGCCAAATTCAATCGAAACGCGTTGACTTCGGTCGCGATAATCTGCTGGGCCCCACATTTTTTCAATACGGCCACGCTCATCAAACCGATGGGGCCACACCCCGTGACCGCGATGCGCTGAGCCGCGACGGGACCATCAAACGCCGTGTGGACCGCATTGCCCAAAGGCTCCTGAGAAGAGGCAATACCGGGATCCAACTCGGGATCATTCGGCCACAAATTCTCGGCAGGAATGGCAACGTACTCGGCAAAAGCCCCGTCAATATCCACACCGATAATCTCGGTGTTCGCACAAAGATGAAACGCCCCCAATTGACACTGCGCACAATGATGGCAAACAATATGAGTCTCCGCCGATACATGATCGCCCACCTGGATATGCGTGACGTCCCGCCCGACTTCGATCACTTCACCGGCAAACTCATGTCCCGCAATCAGCGGGGGATTGATGCGGTCCTGCGACCAGACATCCCAAGAATAGATATGATAGTCAGTGCCACAAATGGAGGTCGCCATCACCCGTACCAGCGCATCTCGGGCTCCAACGTCTGGAATGGGCACTCGTTTTAGCTCCAAGCCGGGCGCCCTTTGCGTCTTCACCAATGCCTTCATCGTATCCAAAGCGATCATCCTTCCCGATCTGATGGTGGCCAGAAACTACGGTCGAAAGGAGGCCACGGTCTCAGCATCAAGCGCTCGAACCAAAACGGTCAATAAATCGAGCGCCTTTTCGTAGTCCGCCAGCGAAATAATGCCGGACTGAGCGTGAATATAGCGTGTCGGCACGGCGAGCACAATGCTCGGCACGCCCGTTCGGTGCATATGTATTTTCCCGGCATCAGTGCCACCTCGCGCCATCACCGACGGCTGCAAGGGAATATTGTGTTCTCGAGCTAGGGTCATCACCAAATCTCGGAATTTTAGATTCGGGATCATGCTACGATCAAATAATAAAAGGGAGGGCCCGTCCCCGAGTTTATCGCTCGCCTCATCGGGATTTCCTCCGGGAACATCACCCGCAATGCTCACTTCCAAGGCAATGGCCACATCCGGTTCGACCAAGGCCGCGCTGGTTTGAGCGCCTCGGAGTCCGACCTCCTCCTGCACTGTGCCCACCGCTATCAAATGATTCGGCACCGACTCGCCTTCGAGCCGATGAAAAAGATCCACCATGAGGCCACAACCGACCCGGTCATCCCATGCCTTGCTCATTAATCGATCCGGATTGGTCATTTGGGTGAAGGGACTCACCGGCAAAATCGGATCCCCGATGCGAATGCCAAAATCTTCGACTTCCTCCTTATTCTTCGCTCCAATATCGATAAACATGTCTTTGGTTTTGACCAATTTCTTCCGGTCTTCCGATGTCAAAATATGGGGTGGTTTCGAGCCAATAACACCGATGACATCCTCTGAGCGCGTCTTGATGACCACCCGATGCCCGAGGAGAATCTGATCCCACCAGCCCCCGACCTGATGAAATTTAATGAACCCTTCGTCGGTCACCCGTTTAACGATAAATCCGATCTCATCCATGTGTCCTGCCAACATCACGCGCGGACCTTGACAGTCATCCGCAGTCCGCTCGAAGGCAACGCTCCCCAAAGCATCATAATCGGTCGTCACCAATCCCGATAGGTGCCTTTCCATCGCTTTTGCCACTAACACCTCATGACCCGGAATGCCGGGTACCTGGGACAAATCCTTCAACAAATCGATCCGCTGATCACGCGTCAGTTCTGCCATCGTCATCCCTCCAAGCCAAAACAAAACACACCCTATTCCACTTGTTCGTCATCAAACCATCCGGGCACCTCTGCGGTTTTTCGCCAAGATTGACCCGCATCCCTGCCCGTCCACCTCCGAGCAACGCCCAACCTTTATTAGGGTAGCGAGAAGCCGATGAATTGTCACCCCTTCATCCAGCCGCTGTCAAAAGGTAGGGATTGGACCAAATCAAAGCACCATGCCCCATTTCTTTCCCCCTCTTTCAGTCGACAATTCCATCCACGTAGGATTGAGTGCGCTGGCCGCGAAGACAGTAGAGCATAACCGAATCATGTTTGTCCTTGACATGAAAACGGTCCGGCTATTTTAAGTTAGGAAAGGAGACATATAAACGTGCTCGATTTACGCATTATAAATGCCACGATTGTTGATGGGACGGGTGAACCTAGTTTCCTCGGGTCCATTGACATTCAAGACGGTAAAATCGTCAACATCGACCGAAGTCCTAACCCTTCCGATTCTTCGAAAACCCAAGACACATGCGTCATCGATGCCGACAAGCAGGTGGTATGCCCAGGGTTTATCGATCCCCATACCCACTCGGACTGGAATATTTTGCGTCATCCTAAAGCCTCCTCCTCACTGTTAATGGGTGTCACCACCGAAATGGGAGGTAATTGCGGCGGCAGCATGGCACCCTGGTCTCCGTCGATGGAAAAGGAACTCGCTCGCTCCGGCATCGAGGTGGACGAGCATCCCGAAACCCTCGACGATTTTTTCAATCAGATGGAATCTCGAGGCATTGGCAATAATCAGGGGACGTACGTGGGACAAGGTGCCATCCGCGGCTATGTGATGGGGAACGCCACTCGCTTTCCAACGGAGGAGGAGCGCGCACTCATGCGCCACCTCACCAAAACCAGCTTGCAGATGGGGGCCTTCGGCATGAGCACAGGTCGCGCCTACGTTCCCGGGTGCCACGCTGGGTTTAAGGAAATCGTCGAACTCACCCAGCGGGTCGCCGATCACGACGCCCTTTACACCGCGCACATCGCCGACCAATGGGCCAATGTCCACCGGGCCACGCGCGAAGTATTAAAATTGGGGGAGCGAACCGGGTGTGCCGTGCATGTGGCCCATCAAAAAGTGGTCGGAAAGGACAACTGGGGTCGATCGCCCGAAGTGCTCAGCATATTGGAAGAGGGACTCGAAATGGGCATCGACATTACCGCCGATGTCTATCCCTACGCCTTCAGCGCCGTCATGCGCTTGACTGATATACTGCCTCCCCACCTAAAAGCAAACAACGAATCGGTCCTCCGGGAGATGATTACCCATCCCGAAGGTGAAGCGCGAATCCGGCGGGTACTGAAGGAAAACCCCACCTATGTCACCGCTCGATTGGGCAGCTACGGCGTCGTCCATTGCAGCGAAAGCAAACGTTATGAAGGATTGGATATCGGTGAGATCGCGGCCGAACATAAAACGGATATTCCCGGGGCCGTCCATTACTTGCTCAAGGAAAATCAGTTGGACGTCAAGATTGCGGGCATCATGGCGGAAGACGATATCCGAACCATTTTAGCGCATCCCCAAGTCATGATCGGAAGCGATTCCTCGCTCCGCGATGCCCAGGCCGATCAAGACAAGTGCCCAAGGACGTCCTCAATCCACCCGCGAGAATACGGCACCTATCCGCGTGTACTCGGGAAATATGTCCGAGAAGAGGGCCTCCTCACCCTTGAGGAAGCCATTCATAAGATGACCGGCATGCCCGCCGAACGGTTGGCCCTGCCGGATCGTGGCCGCATTCACCGGGGATTTTGGGCAGACCTCGTTATCTTCGATCCAGAAATCATCCGGGACCGTGCCACCATCGTCGATCCTTTTGCCCCGCCGGTTGGCATCTCCCACGTCTTGGTCAATGGCGTCATCACCGTTGAAGAAAACGACGTGCTCGACCCGCGTGCCGGTCAAGTACTTCGCGATTATCAAGGCCGCACCCTGTACTAGCGATGTGGTATAATGGCCCGGATGAGAATTGGCTCGAGAATGGAGAGCGCCTATGGTGAGGCCAGGCAGCCACCGGGCCATTTTGCCCGGAAACGCTTCTCACACCCAAATCCGCCGCCATGTGCTGATGTTGGCCTGGCCAGTCATCACCGAACAGGTCTTAGCCACCATCACCCAGATGATCGACATGGCCATGGTCGGGCGCCTAGGCGCCAGCGCCATTGCCGCCGTCGGCATCAGCATACAACCGATGATGCTGGCGTTTTCCCTCTTCGCCGCTTTTGCCGTCGGCACAACGGCCGTGGTGGCGCGTAGCATTGGGCAAAATAACCCGCGCGATGCCTCCGCTGCACTCAATCAGTCCCTCCTCTTCGGCATGGGCTTAACCCTTGTGCTTGGAATCTTCGCCTTTCGGTATACCCATCTGGTGGTGGGAATCATGGGGCCCGAACCCGATGTCTTGGCTTTAGGAATTGGCTATGTTCGGTGGGTTTTGCCCGGAATGGCCTTCATGCTGGCTGCTTTTATCATTTCGGCCGCCTTACGGGGTGCCGGGGACACCATAACCCCCATGAAGGTCAACCTCGTGATCAATATTCTTAACCCAATCCTCAACTATATGTTGATCTTCGGAAACCTGGGAATGCCGGCCATGGGGGTCAATGGCGCCGCGCTCGGCACCACCATCGCGCGGGGGTTGGGCGGTGTCATCTTACTCTATATCGTCTTCGCGCGCTCTTCCACCTTACGGTTGAACGTCCGAGACATGTTCCGGGTTGATCGGTCCATGCTGATCCGGGTCATTCGGGTTGGCCTTCCCGCCTCGGCCGAACAGTTTATAAGTCGAATGGGACAGATCCTTTTTATGCGCGTGGTGGCGGGCT
Organism: Clostridia bacterium; assembly: GCA_007133365.1. GTDB lineage: Bacteria > Bacillota > Sulfobacillia > SLMV01 > SLMV01 > SLMV01. The sequence continues at coordinate 2,005 of SLMV01000188.1, read as the reverse complement.
TAGGCACCATCGCTTACGCTTCCCACACCATTGCCGTCAATGCCGAGTCGATTTCGTTCATGCCGGCTTTGGGCTTTGCCGCCGCCGGCACCACCCTCGTCGGTCAAAATCTCGGTGCCGGACAGCCGGAGGTGGCCGCAAGAACCGGGTGGGAAACCTGGTGGATCACGATGCGTTTGATGATGATCACCACAGCGACCTTGTTCCTCTTTCCCTGGCTTATGGTCCGAATTTATACGACCGATCCCGACGTCATCCACCTAGGACAACAGCTGATTCGAATTATTGCGTTCGCCCAAATCCCCATGGCGACCTTTTTTGTCATGGGGGGCAACCTCCGAGGTGCCGGGGATACCCGAACCATGCTTTACATCAGCATTGGGAGTGTTTGGCTCATCCGATTAACGTTATCGCATTTCCTTGTCACCTATTTGGGGCTGGGCATTCATGCCGTTTGGTATGTGATGATTCTCGATTGGGTCATTCGGGGTGGACTGGCAACGTATCGCTTTCATTCAGGAAAGTGGAAAGGAATTCGGGTCTAAGATGGGTCCTCGTTGATCCGGGTGCGGCTAAAATCAAAAATATGATCGAACGGAACCTCAAATTCGACCACCCGATCACACGCCACCCCCCGCACCATGGTATTCCAAAGGCTGATATAAAGATAATGTTCACTTACCAAATCGGCAAACCGATCGAATAACGCGCTCCGTTCCGTCTCGTCGGCAACATTGGTCATCCCTCGCAATAGATCGTCCACTTCCTCTTGAACCGCTTCGAGATCGGGATGATCTTTTATGTGGGACACATTCCAATAGTTATCGGAACGCAAATTGGCCGTATAACCGGAGGGATCAATCAATCCCGGAAGCAAGACCCAGTAGGATAGATCATAGTCCCCAGCCCGCATGCGTTCATAATATTCATGACGCTCAATTACCTCCAATTCAACCTGCAAGCCCAGTCGGCGAAGCTGATCCGCCAAACGGCGGGACACGTCGACCCGCTCGGGCGCATCATCGCTCAACAAATTGAAGGTCGGAAGCAACTCACCCTCGGGATCCAACAAGACCCCTTCCGGAGCAAAGGAATAGCCCGACTCTTCCAACAGATCCCGAGCTCGCTCGGGATCCGCCGGTCCCGGCGATTCATCCGGGTCCAACCCGATGATGGGCACCTCCCCGATTGCCAGGGGATGGGCATCCCCTTGGAACACCGCCTCAATGATGCTCTTTCGATCGATGGCTAGCGCCAGCGCTTCTCGGACCCTTCGGTCGGATAAATTGGAGCTGGACAGATTGAGTGCGAGGAGATGATAGTCGAGGCGCGGGTACAAGAAACGATAGGCCCCCATCTCCGGCGATACTTCGTACCCTGCCGGTACTTCCGTGAGGATATCGAAACCCATTTCCATCAAAAGCTCCGGGTCTAATTCCGTTTCGGCAATGACGAGCGTGAGCGTATCCAAATTGGGCGTTCGATAGGGGTTTTCCGTAAAGGCACGCAATCGAACGGTCGTCCCATCCCCAATGGGATCCCCATATTCCGGATCGCCGCCGATATGATCCCCCAACATACGAGCAGAATCCGACTCCGTCAAACCAACCTCCCAATCAAACACAAAAGGACCGAGCCCGATCGGCTCCATCGAAAACGCATCCCCTAGCTGTTCGACGGCATTCGGCGACACCAAACCCGTTTCCGGACGCGACAAATTGAACAACAAGTTCGGATCCGAATATTTCAGCTTTAACATCACCCGACGTTCATCCACCACCTCGACCTCGGCGATGGCACTCAGCCAAGCACCCTCCACGATCGGGGCGCCCACCTCCCGCATCCGTTTCAGGTTGAAGGCCACCGCTTCCGCATCACAGGGGGTTCCATCGGAAAACGTAAGTCCCTCCCGCAAGGTGAGCAAATAGCCGGGTCCCTGTTCTAGTTCCTCCCAGTCGGCCACGGCACCGCCGGTGAGACCGTCGTCCAAGCCATAGCGAAAAAG
>SLMV01000063.1 GCA_007133365.1 Clostridia bacterium | reverse complement strand
CGGGGACCCTTGAGGATCAATTGGAAAGCATTACCGCCACGGTTAAGCGCATTGCGGACATTGTTGAGGCGGGGCACAAGATTGTTCTCACCCACGGCAATGGTCCTCAGGTGGGCGCCATTTTGCTTCAAAACGAGTTGGCGCGCGATCAAGTACCGGCCATGCCGCTCGATGTTTGCGGGGCGCAAAGCCAGGGCTTTTTGGGATACGCTATCCAGAACCGATTGCAGGCGGTCCTAAAACAGCGGGGCCTTTCATCATCAGTGGCGAGTATCGTGACCCAGACCCTTGTTTCCCGCGACGATCCCGCTTTTAAGAATCCGACCAAACCCATTGGTGCCTTTTATTCGGAGGATCATGCAAAAGCGCGGATGGGAGATCGCGAGGAGCAATGGGTTGAGGATGCTGGTCGTGGCTGGCGGCGGGTGGTCCCCTCACCCGATCCGGCCGGGATTGTTGAGGCGGAGGTCATCGAGGCGGTGGTGCACTCGGGCGCCATCGTCATTTGCTCCGGCGGTGGCGGGATTCCGGTAATCGAGGAATCGGACGGGGGATACCGGGGGGTCGAGGCCGTGATTGACAAGGACTTTGCCGCCGAACGATTGGCGGAATCCGTAGGAGCGGATACGCTTCTCATCCTCACGGATGTCCCGGAAGTGTATCTCAATTTCAACACCCCGGAGCAGGAAGCCCTTCGCCAGATTTGTGTGGAGGAAGCCGAAAAGTACCATGAGCAAGGGCATTTTAAGGGTGGGAGCATGGGGCCTAAGGTCCGGGCGTGCATCCACTTCATCCGGAGCGGCGGTTCGGAAGGCATCATTACGTCGCTAGATCATGCGATGGCCGCACTGAACGGTGAAGCGGGAACACGTGTGACGCCCGGATGAGGCGTTCATCGGAGATCGTGAGCGCAATCAGCGCTGAATCTTCGAGCCCAAGGCGAAGGTGCCAAGCAGGGCGCCCACGATGACGTCGATTCCCGAGGTATGGCCGATTTGATTGATCCGATAAAGGAGCGGGATGACGTCTTCGGCGATGGTGTTTTCCTCCCAGGGCCGGCAGATCAGTTTGAGCAGGGCAATAATGCTTTGGGAGGCGCGTCCCGTGGCCGCCTGGCGTAAGAAGGCGATGCTGACGATGGATGTGCGGTGTTGAGCACGATGCAAAAGCGAATTCACCCAAGCCGTTTGCCCCGCCCGGGTTTCCTTCTGAGAGGAAAGGCCGTGCAGTGATAATAAGAGGCCGGCCAGAATATCGTCCCCGGAGGGCGTGAGCCCGGGGCCTTGCCCGAGAATGCGATCAAGCAGGGGTCCGGGCGGCCAGTGGCCCCGGCGAAGGGTTTGATAGAAAGTCCGGAGCCAGGGAGCATCAATCGCGACCCTTCTTTCACACGCGAGTGGAAAAAGATGGGGCAACCATCCCAAGCCATCCTCTAGATCTTCTTCCAACAGGGTTCGGAGCAGACGATGCGCGTTGGGAAGAGACCAGGGGCTTTTGAGATGTCCTCGATCAATTCGGAGTGTTTTTGACAAAGGCGATGCCTTTTCGAGGTGTGACGCCGGGAGGGTAATGTCGAGGCATCCGTCCACACTGAGAATCCAGACGGTGTTGTCGGTCCTTCGTGCTCGTCGGGGGAAGAAATACCAGCGGGTGTGAGGCGTCAAACCGAGTTTTGTAAAGGAAATGCCCGGCGAGGAATTGATTTCAACCATCAACGGGCCGGGATCTAATCCGCTCGCACCGATGACCAGAATATCGGGATGGCTTTTCGCGATTCGGCCAGCTGTCAAAAGGATCGAACGTTGGTGGATGGCGAGAAGGGTACCCGGTTGATGCGGAGCGGACATGGAGGCATCCGCCCAACGACGTAACGTTGTCCGTGCGCCTTCACCCAAGTTGACGACCGGCACCATTTGATAACCTCGCGGCACGTGAAATCGCCTCGCCTGTCCTGCCGGGGTTCAACCAAAGCGGAAGAACCCCGGCGATTTCGTCCCGTTATTTCAGTTTCGCGGCCTTTACCGCTTCGATGAATCGTGCTGAATCGGAGACCCAGCCGAAGACGCCGCCTTGCATTTTGATCTGTTTAATGGCGGCCTCATAGTTCCCGTAGTCGGTGGCGCCGGTGGCATCCTTTAACAGCACGCACCAATACCCGAAATCGTTGGCTTCGCGCATGATAGTGTGCACACAGACGTCGGTGGTGATTCCGCTGAGGACGAGATGGGTGACGTCGAGGTTCTTTAGAACCATGTGCAAGGTGCTTGATCCGAAGGCGCCCTTGCCGGCCTTATCAATGACGTGTTCACCTTCGATGGGATAGAGATCTTTTTGGATATCCCAATTCGGTTGTCCCCGCGTCAATAGTCGGCCAAGCCCGCCTTGTGGGGTTTCACCGATGCCGACGCCTTTCCCGACGATCTTGCTTCGCAAGATCTTATTGAACGGAGCATCCGAAAGGTCGGGTTTATGGCCTTCCCGGGTATGGATGATCTCAATCTCCGTTCCGCGAACGGTGTCCAAAACATTCTTAATCGGCGCGATTGCAGCTTCGGTCAGTGATAAATCATACCCCATCACGTCAACGTATCCGTTTTTACCGCAGAAGTCGGTTTGCATGTCGATGGAAAGAAATGCCGTTCGGGCGGAATCGAATTCAACATAGGCCGTATCGCCGAACTGAGGGCAATCCTCTACCTCGAGTTTAAACAGTGTTCCCTTGGGTGATCCATAGAGCCAGGTGGGAAATGAAAACGTCTGGGTCTTTTGAAATTCCTGATAGGCTTTTTCAACCTTCTCCAGCACTTTGTCGCGATTGTAAGCCATGAACGGTTCGTAGGATCGAATCTTTGTCATTTTTAACATCCTCCCTAAGTCGTTCTAGGTGTGTTCAATTGACGGTTGAACGATCCAATTAGGTTTCAATGTCTTTTGTGGTTTTTTGTCTTTCTTTAAAGACGATCTGTTCGAGCAATATTACGACAATGATCACGACAATGACCGGGTTGTTGAGCAGGGTTCCGACCAGTCGCGGCAATTGGTCGAAAAATGACTGCGGTAATTGAGCGCTCCCCAAGGCAAAGAAGACGGAGAATCCGACAATGAAGATTTCCCGGGTGCCAAACTCACGCTCGTGCCAGGTGCTCGCCCCAAGTCCGATCAAGGTAGAGGCGACCCCCAAGAGCACGGCGCCGGCCACTGGTTGGGGCATGGCCGCCATGAGACCGCCCATTGGACCAACGAAACTTAGGATGATGAACGCAATGCTCGCGATAATAATGAAGAGACGCGCAGCGACGCGGGTGAGGAGAATGAACCCCAGGTTTTCGCCATAGGAGACGTGGCTGGGTACCCCCAAAATGCCGGCCAAGGAGCCTTCGAGGAGACCAAAAAGGGTAAAGTAACGGCGCTCCCGAGCGGTGGGCACATCCGCCTGGATGATATTGGCATAGCCTTGAACGTTGCCGTATAAGTTGATGGCCGCGAAAATATTGACGACGGTCATCGTCACGATGAGATCAAAGGGCGGCATTTGAAGCCCAAAGGGAAAGAGCTCGGGTGTCACGAAGGTTGGCATTTGGTGGACCAGTTCCCAGTTAAACTCGCCCATGACCATAAAGCCGGCATAGCCAAGCACAATGGCGACCAATACCGGGATCGTGGCCCAAATCGCACGTCCTCGGATGGAGAGCCAACCGCAGATGAGCGCCAGAAGGATTCCGAAATAATAGGGCCAGGTCGGGCCGTAGGCGGCGATGAGTTCCATCCCATCCGCACTGACGGCGAGTCCAATCATCATAATCATCGATCCCAACACCAACGGCGTCCAAACTTTTCCGATCAAACTGATGACGCCAAAAGCGCCTAGCAATGCCACGATAACGCCGGCAAAAATATAGGCGTTAAAAGATTGAAAGCCGTATTCCGCACCTCCGACCGTAAACGCGGCGACGATGGCAAGCGATGGAATAATATTGGGTCCGGACACCATGGCAAAACGATGACCCATCACGGTCTGAAGAAGCGTGGCAAGCCCGATCATGAGCACCACGCGACCCATGTAGGCACTTAAAACATCGCCGGACATCTCCAGCCCCAAGCCGACAATGGCGTAACCCCATACGACGGGATAAAACATGATAAGGACCCATTGCAGTGAGTAGATGAAAGTATCACGGTTTGATCGTGGTGGATCATTGGGTCCGTATTCGAGTTGTACCAGCCCTTCTTTTTCCTGAGGGTCTTCCATCCGTATCACCTCCGAGTAAGCGCGAGATCATCCGCGGATCATGCCGCATATTTCTACAGTAGATTGTATATGTGGGGTGTTCTCGGTGACGATCTTCATACCTCGATAAATCCGCCAATTGTCGCAGGTATTCTAACGGTGTCGCGGTGTGCTATTCGAAAAAAAGAGCGTCAATATTGTGGTATCGGATCCTAATACTGTTGTTAGAATATTGAAAACCTTCCAAGAAGAAATCCTTGCCTGCCCTCCTCTATCACGGTCTTTCTGGATTTAGATAGAAAAATCCTTTGTTAAGAAGTGACAAAACCACAAGGAATCGATGGATTCGGTGCCAACGCTTTCGTATGAGGAAGGGCAAACCTCTGGATTTTTGGTTAGATATGTATCAATATAATAATTGGATCGCCGCTTATTTATGGCGTTGGACAAAGGAACGGCCTTTCCATTCGTCGAAGAAAATTTGTGGAAGAGGAATTGAAGTATTCGAAGTGGCCGAATGACCGATGACCCAATGACCGTTGATAAAGGTTGATGCACAATCACCTCGCAAATTCAAAAATTAACGACGAACACTCGAAAGTGTGCCGAATGGATCGTGATGGTTGGCCGTCCGGCCTCACGGTTTCGACTCGTCGTCTTTGGTATCGACGCCAGGTGGTGACAATCGAAAGCGAATTTCCAAATGCGAAACGTAAGAACACGACCGTATCGGAAAAACAAGAGCACCTTTGTTTAAGGGAGGGGTCCCGGTGATATTTAAAAACGCCCGCCTAGTGGGAAAAGAAGGTCGTTGGACGATCGTGTGCGAAAGCGGAAAGATTAAAGCCATCCACCAAGAGAATGACGGATCAAGTCATTTGAATTCGGAGAATTCGCATTCGGTGGTGGATTTGGAGGGTCAGTTGGTCACCCGGTCTTTTGCAGATGTGCACATGCATTTGGACAAAGCCTATAACAGCGAAGTCAAGCCCAACCAATCCGGAACCCTCGGGGAAGCCATTGAAATCGGGCAAGCCCTCAAAGAGGAGACCGATGTTGCATCCGTTTATGAGAAGATGCTTCGGGGTGCGCGGCAGGCATTGGTTCACGGAACCACCCGCCTTCGAACGCATGTGGATGTCGATCCGATTGCGCGATTGACCGGCGTAGAAGCGGGGGTAAAAGCACGGGAGGCCTTAGCCGATTGGGTGCAGATGGAGATTGTGGCCTTTCCTCAGGAAGGAATCACGGGAGAACCCGGGGTTTTTGAACTCCTCGATGAAAGCCTGCGTATGGGATGTGATGCTATTGGTGGAATTCCGGCCAACGATCCCGACCCCCGGACACATATTGAGAAAGTCTTCGATTTAGCGGAGAAACACGCGGTACCGGTGGATATGCACGTTGATGAGTCGGACGATCCCAACGATTTGACCCTGCTTGATTGTATTGACGTCACCAATGAACGAGGATTCGGCGGTCGCGTTGCGGCGGCCCATTGTTGCTCATTATCGGCACAAGAGCCTCAACGTCGGCAATCGATCATTGAACAGGTGGCCGACGCCGGCATTCATATGATCACCTTGCCATCCACCAACCTGTATCTGCAAGGACGGGATGACGCGGTGAATCCGCGCCGGGGATTGATGCCGGTCAAGGAATTGTTGGCCTCGGGTGTGAATGTGACCTATGGTTCCGACAATGTTCGCGATCCGTTCAATCCTTTCGGCAATGCCAATATGGTCGAAGGCGCTCTCATTCTGGCGCATGCGGGTCACATGGGAGGACGGGAGGAAATCGCCCAGGTTTTTGATATGGGGACGCGACGATCCGTCGCTCTGCTCGATTCGCTGGGTGATGCGGACAGCTTGGTGTCTCACGTAAACGAAGGCGATCGGGCCGATTTTCTGGTATGGGACGCTCCTTCGTCGCAAGCGATCGTGGTGAATCAAGCCCGACCTCGATTCGTGGTGGTGGCCGGTAATATCGTTGTGGAACGAGAAGCGAAAGTGAAAGTATCTGAGGATCTGCCGTAGGAATGATTTGGATACTGCAAACGGTCGATGAAGGTCATCTTAGAAAAGGGGTGTTAATGTGGACGTCCTTTTATTGATTCTTCCTTTACTTGTCGTCATTGCATTGATTGTTCTACGTCAACACATGTTGGTGGCTGGCGTGGCGGGTGCGCTCGTTGCCATCATCATTGGCGCAGTACCTCTGGGCGAGTTGCCGGATCTGTTCCTCGGCGGTGTGGGCCAGATGCTTGGCATCACGGTGCCGGTTGTTTATGCTGCGACCGCGGCGATGATTGCCAAAGCAGGTGGTGTCAAAGCCATGGTGGCCCTCGCTCACCGAAGCCTCGCCGGGAAGGTCAGCATTCTCGTTGGCATTATGGTGATCATTCAGGCGCTTGCCACCTACATGGCGGGATTGGGTGCCGGTAATACCATGGTGACAGCGCCCTTGGTGGCGGCTGCGGTCGGTTCGGTACCGCACGTGATTGCGGGTATGGCGATCGCGACGGCGGCCGCGTTTACCACGTCGCCGGCCTCAACGGAAACCGCCGTGACGGCCGAATGGGCCGATGTTCCCATCATGGAGCACGTCGCGAACATGCAACCGTACGCTCTGCTCTTCATCTTGATTGGTGCGGGCATTGCGTTCTATGGCGTGGCCCGACACGGTGTGTTATTGAAAGATCAACCCGAAGATGACGAAACCGAGGATCAAGACGAGACCTCGGCGCTTGATGAAGAAACGTCACCCGATGAAGAGGATTTTGGTGCCATGCCCACCGGACCTCTGACGCTGCGTGCGTTGCCGTTTTTGCTCTTTTTGATCATGGTGGCCTTTGGGAGCCCGATTAATAATCTCTTAGACGTGGCCCTGTTTACACCGCCAACCATTCTCGTCCTTACCGTGGTTATTACCTTCCTGGTGTCTCGTCTGACTCTTGATGAGGCCTCAGACGCGGTTGTTGACGGCGGCCGTTTTATTCTGGTCACCCTGTTCAAAGTGGGTATGTTCTTAGGCTTTATCAACATGATTGGTGAAATTGGCACTTTCGAAGCGATTGCGGGTTTGGCCGGTCAGATGCCCGCACAACTGGTTTTGCCGGTGGCGGCCGTGGCCGGTTTCGTTGTTGCGTGGCCAGCCGGTGCTTTTGCCGCGGGTGTGATGACCCTGATCTTCCCAACGCTGGCCGAGATCGGCTTTACTTCTGTCAGCATGGGGCTGGTGGCGATTGCGGTGGGACTCGGAACCCAGATCAGCCCGGTACAGATCAACGTGGCCGCGCTTTCCTATGGATTCCGAGAAGAGATCGTGGATATCATCCGACACAACCTCCGATTTGTCCTCGGGGCGTTTGTATTGCTTCTTATCATCACGTTCTTTGTGGGATAAGTGTTCCGGGTTAAACGGATGTCACAGTATATTCGGTGTGGGCCAGCCGTAATGCGATGCGGCTGGTCCCACTTGCCTTCAAAATACGCCTAAACCAAACCAAGATGTTCTTTTTTGTAACCCACTACCACCAAGGAAAATGCAACGGAAATGGTACTCCACTTCACGGAAGAGGTGATAGCGATGGGAGTCAAGTCACGCATATTACCCGATACCTACCAGGATTCAATCGTTTTGATGCGCGTCGCGGGAAAAGTGCTGGAAGATTTCGAACTGGAGGATGCCTTTGCCATTGTGGGCACGGAGTCCAATCTAGAGGTGCTCGAAGACGCGGGATTAATGACGGATGACGCGGCCAATGCCACCTCCTCAGACGTGGTCTTGGCCGTCTCCGGCGAAGTTGACGCGGACGATTTGGACCGCGCGCTCGATGAGATGGAAGCGGCGCTCAAAGGTGAGGGGGCCGACGAACAACCCGATGGCGCTCCGGCCCCGATTCCACCCCGCAGTCTTTCGAGTGGTTTTCGACGTGCGCCATCGGCCAATTTGGTCGCGATTAGCACGCCGGGGGAATATGCGGCGCGGGAGGCCTGGAAAGCCCTAAAGATGGGCCTCCATGTCTATTT
>SLMV01000002.1 GCA_007133365.1 Clostridia bacterium | reverse complement strand
TTGCTCATGCTTGTATCGGTGTTATCCGACACTTCTTACCGCCGGGCCACCAGGTGCATGGATTCATTAGTGAGGCCGAAGGGACCCCGGGTAAACCATCGGATCCATCGTGTCTTCGGCTGCAGATTTTCGCGCCTTCGGATCGCGCTCTAGAGCCGTTTACCGAAAAGATCGTTCAATGTGGTGAGGCCGCGGCCATGGTGACGGATGCTCAGTTGGAACTCGACTACTATTTGCCGCGTTTTAAGGAAATGATTAATAGTTCGGTCCTTGCCCGCCTGTTGGAATCAAACCTGCGCTCGTTGGGGCGCCAACCCGAAAATCGGCCGCGCTTGGCGGAGGCGTCTTCGGATACGGGTAATGTGTCCCACGAGGTCCCCACGGTTCACGCCCATATTGCCGTCGGTCCATTGGAGCAGGTGGGAGGATACGATACCGATCAATTTGCCCGGGCGACGCTGGAAGACGCTGGGGAAAAGGCCTTTCTCGATGCGGCGGCAGCTCTTGCTATGACCGTCATCGATCTCTATCGGAACCCCCACTTGCTCGAAGAAGCGTGGGAGAATCTTTACCGGCAGCGTGAAGTGCTTGATCAAGCATCCCGAGACTAGCGCGAGCGACCAAAGGGGTGCTAGTCGATAGGATGGAAAAGGACCAACCGCGGCATCTTTTGACAAGCAAAGGGCCGCGGTATATAATCATGCCAATTCAAAGGTTACCAACGTGATGATGAAGATACGCTTCGCGGTCTCGCTTGACACTAGAGAGGGAGTCTCGGCTGAAAGCTCCTGTCGAGGGCCGTGAAGTACCGCTTCGGAATGCTGATGATGAATCAGCCGGCAACCGACCGTTACCCGAGTCGAGTGGATCTCACATGAGATCAACGAAGGTGGAACCGCGATGACCTCGTCCTTCCGGGACGGGGTTTTGTATGTTCAGGAGGCGATAAATTATGATCAACATCATACTTCCCGATGGTTCGGTGAAGAAATTTGCTCCCGGCACGACCGTGCAAGAGGTTGCGGAGTCGATCGGCGCCCGGTTGGCCAAAGCGGCCGTGGGCGGACGCTTCGATGGTGTCGAGGTGGGGTTGGATTATCCGTTGGAACACGGGGGTCATCTGCGCATTTTGACCTTTGATGATGAAGAAGGTCGCGACATCTATCGTCATACGGCCTCCCATATTATGGCCCATGCGGTCAAATCCCTGTATCCGGATGCGAAACTCGGGATTGGGCCGGCCATCGAAGACGGATTCTACTACGATTTCGACATGCCTCAAGCCCTATCAGAGGAGGACCTGGGCCAGATCGAAGAGGAGATGGTGCGAATTATCGATGAGGATCTTCCGATCACGTGCCGGCATTTGTCCCGGGAAGAGGCGCTACAACTATTCGGCGAATTGGACGAGCCTTACAAACAAGAACTCATCCACGAGTTTGAAGATGAGCCGATCTCGTGTTACGAACAAGACGGGTTCATCGATGTTTGCCGTGGACCCCACTTGCCGAGTACGGGCCGGGTGCGGGCGTTCAAGTTGCTGAGCGTTGCCGGTGCCTACTGGCGAGGGAATGAGCACGGCCCGCAGCTTCAGCGCATTTATGGAACGGCTTTCGACAAAGAGTCGGATCTCAATGCCTATCTCCATCGGCTGGAAGAATCCAAGCGGCGGGACCATCGCCGGTTGGGTCGGGCGCTGGATTTATTCAGCATTCACCCGGAAGGTGGGCCCGGGCTCATTTATTGGCATCCGAAGGGTGCGGTGATCCGTGAAGAAATTGAGAAGTTTTGGCGGACGGCCCACCGGGATCGCGGGTATGATCTGGTGTACAGTCCCCATATCGCGAAGAAGGAACTTTGGGCCACGAGCGGACATCTGCAAACCTTTCAAGAGAACATGTTCAGCCCCATGGAGGTCGAGGGCGGCGAGTATATTCTAAAGCCGATGAATTGCCCGTTTCACATCCTAATGTATAAATCCCAGACGCGAAGTTATCGCGATCTGCCGATGCGTTGGGCGGAACTCGGGACGGTGTATCGCTATGAACGATCCGGCGTGCTTCATGGACTTTTGCGCGTACGGGGCTTTACGCAGGACGATGCCCATATCTTCTGCCGAGATGATCAGGTCGAGACCGAGATCATTGATGTGGTCCGGATGGCGCAGTATATGATGCACGTTTTCGGTTATGAGAACTATGAGATTGCGCTCTCGGTTCACGATCCGGATACGCCGGAGAAATACATTGGGGATGTCGCGGTATGGCAAGAAGCAGAAGATAAACTGGCCCGGGCATTACAACGAATCGGTGTCGATTATATCACCGACGTGGGCGAGGCTAAGTTCTATGGGCCGGCCATTGATATCAAGATGTTCGATGCGCTGGGACGGGGATGGCAAGGTCCCACCATCCAACTCGATTTTAATCTGCCCGAGCGTTTTGATATGGAGTATATCGGCGAAGACGGGGATGCCCATCGACCGGTTATGATTCACCGTACCGTGTTAGGCTCCATGGAACGGTTCCTCGGCGGTCTGATCGAACACTATGCCGGTGCCTTTCCAACCTGGCTCTCCCCGGTTCAGGTGGTCGTGATTCCCATTTCGGATGCGCATCGCGACTATGCCGAGGACGTGGCGCGTGATTATCGGGCGCATGGCATCCGGGTGGAAGTGGATGACCGTAATGAGAAGGTCGGTTATAAGATTCGGAGTGCGGAGGTTCAGCGGTTACCCCACATGCTGGTGGTGGGGGATCGTGAAGTCGCCGATGAAACGGTGGCCCTTAGGAGCCGGGGCGAGGGGGAACGCGGGGTTAAGCCCTATCGTGAATTGCGAGAAGAGCTTCTGCAAGAGATTGCCGAGCACCGATAAAAGACCCAAGGCGAAAATCCCCGCAGAGCTTTGACCGGTCGCGGGATTCTTGCTATACTTCGCTTGTATCAACAAAATAGCAAGCAGGAGCATTCGTTCCTCGCCTTGCGGCGCGTGTTCAATGGAAGATGACGCTGCCAGCAAGGCCTTGGCCGACCGACCCCATCCAGTGGGTGGGCCGTGCGGTGTTGTGAGCGGATGAGCAAATCATCCGCTTTTGTTTTAAATTCTCAGGGAGGTGAGGCGTTATAAGCGACGAGCTCCGGATCAATGAGCAGATTCGTGCCAGACAGGTCCGATTGATTGACCAAGATGGGGAACAGGTGGGGATTGTTCCCACGAACGAGGCGATCAATGCGGCGTACGAACAGGATTTGGATTTGGTGGAAGTGGCGGCCTCGGCAAATCCGCCAGTCTGCCGCATCATGGATTATGGCAAGTACAAATATGAACAGGCGCGCAACAAGCGAGAGGCGCGGAAACGGCAAAAGACCATCCAGGTCAAGGAAGTCAAAATACGCCCGAAGATTGAAGAACACGACTTCAATGTCAAGCTCCGAATGGCCAAGCGATTTCTCGAATCTGGTGACAAAGTCAAAGTGACTGTTATGTTTCGCGGGCGAGAAATTGTGCACTCGGACATTGGGCGGAGACTTCTGGATCAAATGTCCGAAGCATTAAAAGACATCAGCAACATTGAGAAAAGACCCGGAATCGAGGGGCATAATATGATTATGATCCTCGCGCCAAAACCGAGTAAGGAGGTGGAGTCTGATGCCTAAAATGAAGACACATAAAGGCGCTGCCAAACGTTTCAAAAGGACAGCGAAAGGAAAGTTTAAGAGGCGTCAGGCCACTCATGGTCATTACCGGACCGTGAAGTCTGGTTCCAAAAAAAGAAAGCTTCGACAAGCGAAGATGGCTTCGAAGCCCGACGAAAAACGATTGAGGCGTATGCTCGGTGGCTGAACCGGTCGCCGGTTTTAACGAAATGAGTTGTCAGGAGGTAGAGGGAAATGCCGAGAGTAAAAGGTGGAAGCAGTAAACACAAGCGGCATCGGCAAGTCATGAAACTTGCCAAGGGATATCGGGGTGCCGCGGGTCGTGCTTTTCGACCGGCCAATGAACGGGTCTTAAAGGCGCTTTGGTATTCGTATCGGGACCGTCGCCAGCGGAAGCGAAATTTTCGGCGACTGTGGATCTCGAGAATCAATGCCGCCGCCCGGCTGGAAGGGCTCTCCTACAGCCGCTTTATCGGGGGTTTGAAAAACGCAGGTGTAGAAGTCAATCGCAAGATGCTCGCCGATATGGCGGTTCGCGATGAGGATAGTTTCAAGGCCCTCGTCGCCGAAGCGAAGGCTCATCTCGATGACCGATAGCTCCGAGGCTTTTGCGGCGGGTGATATTTCCGGTGTGATTGGAAGTCGCCAGAATGACCGTATCAAGCGGGTTCGTAAGCTGAAGCAGCGGAAGTATCGAAAGCAAGAGGGGCGCATGTTGATTGAAGGCGTCCGGATTCTTGAGGCCGCGATCGGAGCTGGACTCGTCTTTGAAGAGGTGTTTTGCGCTCAAGATTTTCTCGATGACGCGAGTCATCGGTCGCGACTTTCTCAACTGAAGGATCGGGGGGCACGGGTTTTTCAAGTGGAGGACCACGTGCTCGACGCCCTCTCAGAGGTGGCCACCCCGCAAGGGATCTGTGCCGTGGTAAAAATCCCGTCGTGGGATATTTCGGACATTCGCCAAGCGGAGGCCACCCGGCGAAACGGCATGATCCTGTGGTTCGACGCCATTTCCGATCCGAGCAATTTCGGAGCGATTCTCCGCAGTGCATTTGCCCTCGGTGCCTCGGGATATTTGATGTCGCCCCATTGTGTGGATCGATTCCACCCAGCATCGGTACGGGCAAGTGCCGGCGCGGTATTCTATCTCGCCGGGGTCTCCGAGGTGGACATCTGCGATGTGAAGGCACTGCCTTTCCTTAACGATCGCCCGTGGATTGGGGCGACCCCCAAAGCTAAAAAGTCATTAGAAGACGTTGATCCGAACCAACCGGTCTTGTTGTTGGTGGGTGAGGAAGCCCGAGGGCTCTCACCGGAGGCGTTGAAGGCGTCTGACGTAAAACTGGCGATTCCCATGACGCCAAATGCGGATTCGCTCAATGTGTCGGCGGCAATGGCTATTATGATGTATCATTTTAGCCCGTGGCGCAGGAAAATTTGACCCTCTTTTGCCCAACGTGGTATAGTGAAGCCAAGCAGAGAGGGCGTGGCCGCCATTTTAAATGCCGACGTTTTTTGGCGCATTTTTGAAGTGACGGGTTCAATTGAGGCTTATCTCATGTACCGTTGCCTTTGCGTTCCGGGTAGTTGAGATTTGCCTTTTCTATATGAGAAGAGCTTTGAACGGGAGGCATCTTTCCCCCGGTGTCCGCTCCAGAGAAGAAGGGATGCTGAGATCCTTCTGCGTGACGTGGAAAGACATTTCGCCCGGGAGCTGCCCAGCTGAAGGCAGTAGGTTGGGTCGGACGGTGCCGTTAATCACCATTGACACGAGGATTCCATGAAAGGCCCGTCTTTCGGGCGAATCAGGGTGGTACCGCGTGAGTGAAGACTCTCGCCCCTGGGGGGTGAGGGTTTTTTTGTTGGGAGGGCATTGAAGATGACAGTGTTGGATCAGTTGGAACAGTTTGAAGAGGAAGCGTTGGCGAGCATTCATCGTGCCGAAGATCTTGAGGAAATCCAGGCGATACGCGTGAAGTATTTGGGGCGTGAAGGTTTGATCACCGGTATCCTCCGGGGCATTGGAGATTTGCCTCCAGATCAACGGGCTGACG
Organism: Clostridia bacterium; assembly: GCA_007133365.1. GTDB lineage: Bacteria > Bacillota > Sulfobacillia > SLMV01 > SLMV01 > SLMV01. Next base: position 2,627 of record SLMV01000002.1, on the reverse strand, counting down.
TTGGACAACGGGGCAATGCGGTGAAACAGGCCATTGAAAGTGCCCTCGAGGAGGCGGAGGCGTGCCTCGAGCGTGCCCGTCGTCGAGCGCAATTTGAGGCTCAGCGCCTGGACGTGACGGCACCGGGAAAACCTTGGGCCCCGGGTAACTATCACCCCCTCGGTCAAACCTTCGATCAAGTCCTCGACATCCTCGTCAGCATGGGGTATGCGATCGTCCGTGGGCCGGAGGTGGAAAAGGAGTGGTACAATTTTTCCGGGTTGAATATCCAAGACGATCACCCCGCCCGGGATATGCAGGATTCATTCTATGTCACCGAGGATGTGGTGCTCAGGAGTCAGACGTCTCCGATTCAACTTCGCCACATGCAGGCGGTGGCACCGGAGATCCCCGTTCGGATTGTCGGGCCGGGTCGCACTTATCGGCGGGACACGGAAGACATGAGCCACAGTCCCGTGTTTCACCAATGTGAGGCGCTCTTGATTGATCAAGAGGTGACCTTCGGACAGCTTCGGTGGACCCTCACCGCGTTTGCGCGTCGTCTTTTTGGGCCATCGGTCGACGTTCGGTTTCGTCCCAGCCATTTTCCGTTTACTGAGCCCTCGGCCGAAGTGGACATCAGCTGCATGTTTTGTCATGGGCAGGGTTGCTCCACGTGTAAGGGCAGCGGGTTTTTGGAGATTTTGGGGGCCGGCATGGTTCATCCCCAGGTCTTGATTAATGGCGGGTATGATCCGGATCTGGTATCCGGTTTTGCTTTTGGTATGGGGATCGAACGCCTCACTATGTTAAAATACGGGATTAGTGATCTTCGGTTATTGTACCGCAATGATACGCGCTTCTTAGCGCAGTTTTAGGGAGGCCGTCATGAACGTATCGTATCAATGGTTGGAACGCGTCGTGCCGACCGGGCTCAGCCCGGAAGCGTTGGCGGATGTCTTAACGTTTTTGGGGCTCAATGTCGAGGAGATCATTCCCTTGGTGGAAGCTCCGTTGACCGGCGTGGTGATGGCCAAGATTCTTAAGGTTGAGGGTCGTGCGGATGGGACCCATTGGTGTCAGGTCGATGCTGGGAGTGAAGGACGTTTCACTGTGGTAAGTGGCGCACCCAATTGTGAAGCGGGACGATTGGCCGTTTTGGCACTGCCCGATACTCCCCTTCCCGACGGTCGGGTCATCCAACGGCGAACGTTTGATGATGGGGTGTCGGAAGGGATGCTTTGCTCAGCCCATGAGCTGGGACTTTCACAGGGACCTTCGGACTACTTATTGCTTTCGGATGAAGGAACGCCCGGTGAGCCGGCGCGCACCCGTCTGGGTTTGGACGATTATCGCTTCGAATTGGATTTGACCCCTAACTATGCTGCGCACTGTCAAAGTGTGTTCGGCATTGCGCGCGAGATTGCGGCGGCTCGCGATTTGGATTTTAAACCGCCGGTGATGACGCCCGAGATCGAAGAAGGATTGCCCACCGATATTGACGTGACGGTTGAAGCGGATGATCTTTGCCCGCGCTACAGTGCTGCCGTCATCGAAGGCGTATCGGTCGAGCCATCGCCCTGGGCGATCCAACGGGATCTCCTCGCCTGTAATTTGCGCCCGATCAATCAGGTGGTGGATTTGACCAACCACCTTATGCTCAAGTGGGGGCAGCCGCTTCATGCTTTTGATCTTGATCGCATTGAAGACCGGCAGATCTTGGTCCGCAGGGCTCGAAAAGGGGAAACGCTCCTCACGTTAGATTCGCACACCCGTGCCTTGACGCCGGAGGATTTGGTCATCGCCGATGCGGATCGAGCCATTGGACTGGCTGGGATCATCGGGGGTGCAAAGACCGAGGTCACCGAATCGACTCGAAATATTTTGTTGGAGTCCGCGTACTTTGATCCCAAGAGTATTTTGTTGAGTGCCCGTCGACTCGGGGTGAAGACGGAAGCGTCGGTGCGTTTTGAAAAGGGACGGGATCCAAAGGGCACGTTGGCGCCCATGTTTGAAATGATGGCGAACTTTCCGGATCAGGTGACGGGGTGGACCGATCATTATCCTAGGGCGATCAGCCGGCGGCGGCTCAATCTAAAACCAGCCCAGGTCAATCAGCGGCTTGGAACGACCCTCACGCCAAACGAGATGCGCCGGATCCTGATCCGGCTCGGATTTGATGTGATGAACTCCGAAGACGACGAGCCAATGGCGGTAACGGTTCCGAGTTGGCGCGCGGATATTCTCCAGGATGTTTGTTTAACGGAAGAGATTGCCCGATTGTATGGCTATAATCAGATCCCGATGGCGCCGCCCAAAAACGCCATCACGGGCTATGTGCCGCCAAAGGGGGATCAGGTCATCGCCCGCATTCGTCAGCAATTGGTGGGGATGGGTTTTCAGGAGGTGTTGACCGATTCCTGGATGGGTGACGAGGTTTTAAGGCGTCTCGCTACACCGGACGATCATGACCATCGACAACGGGTTCCCATCATGAATCCCATGCGGGCGGAACAATCGCATATGCGATCTACCCTTTTGGGATCAATGCTTCAAGTGGTTGAAGCGAATCGGCGGCGGGCCTTGCGACTTCAGTTTTTTGAAATCAACAAGGTGTATCGACCTCGGCAACTGCCACTGGAGGCGCT
>SLMV01000095.1 GCA_007133365.1 Clostridia bacterium | reverse complement strand
GTCGTTAAGCCCTCCAGCGCCGATGGTACTCGGGGGGAGACCCCCCGGAAGAGTAGGTCGCCGCCGGAATCTATCTATCAAGGAGTCCTGCCCCACGGCAGGACTCCTTTTTCTATGGCCGAATCGATACATACTGAACTTCCGTTTTTTGATATCCTTGAAGCGAAAACCAATAAGGAGCGGGATTTCCATGAAGGCGAAGGCCTATGAACCCAGAACGTTAACGGCAGAGCGTGGGCGAACCCGAAGTATTATTGGATTCCACTATCCTTTGGGTCTAACATCCATTTTAATGGCCAGTACATTTGCGGTGGTCAGCTTTGGTTTGGCGCAAACGCCTGATCCCGCTCTTGCATTGGCGGCTTTTGCGATTGCTCAGAGCGTTACCAACTTTTTTGTATCGCCACTTTTTAGTGTCCGAAATCTACTGATTGCGGTTGGAACCAATGAAGACAGCATGGCCAATGCCATCCGTGTTGTCTTCTGGGTGGCGATCGGCCTGTTTGTTTGGTTGCTCGTCGTTAGTTTTACCCGGGTTGGCCATATCATTTTTATCGATTTATTTGGTGCACCGATCGAGCTTTTTGGTGATATACTGGCGGTTGTTCGACTTTGTTTGTCCCTGCCTGTCATATATTCATTTCGCGCATGGGCCCAAGCCATCCTGATCTTAAAACGGCAAACTCCCTATCTTATTCTGGCCATGGGAATGCGACTATTGGTAATGCTTCCATTAGCGATCGTTTTACCCGGATTTGAAATGTTGAGCAGTCCAGCCGTCGGCGCCATTATCTGGATTGTTGGTCTGAGCGTTGAGGCCGTCATATGTTGCCTTTGTGCGGTATGGAGCCGGGCCGATATCGGAGGCCGAGGTGTCTTGGGTAAGGTGGATTCCCTCGGAGATTGTGCACGTTTTCTTGCTCCTTTAGCGTTGCATGGTTTCTTGGGTAGTTTAACCTTTCCCGCCATTAATGCAGGTTTAGCCCGAACGCTCAATCCGGAGATCAGTTTAGCGGCTTTTCAATTAGCGTGGAGTCTTGCATTCTTTTTTGTGGCCTTTGTTCAACCTAACATTAGCCAAACCGTTTTGGTGTTTCTGGAAAATCGCCAATGGTGGGAGTCGCTTCGGCGGGTAGCAATCAAGATCACTGTGGTAACCTCGGTAGCCCTGCTCCTCTTTGTCTTTACAGGCCTGGCTCGAATCGTTCTCGTTTCATTGATGAATGTCTCCGACGATCTTGTCGGCCCGGCGATTTTGGTGCTCCTTATCTCGGTCCCAATTACCTTCTTCGCTGGCGTCGGCGATCTGTGGGCGGGTGCCGCCTTACATGAACGGAAAACGCTGATGCTGGTATTTGCCAAGATCGCGGATGTTGTCGGAGTCGTACTCACCGCTTTTGTTCTCTCATGGATCATTCCATCTTGGGATGCGGCAATCGCTCCTGCGGCATTGCTGATTGGCGTGGCGCTTAACTATTTAGTGCTTCGGCGTCTTGTCAATCCCGTCGTTAAGAACCTGATGCCCTGATTTTAGATTCACGAACGCCTAACGTTCGTCTGCGCGGAAGTATCTTCTAAGGAAAAAATTGAATATTTTGCCAGTTAGTGTTAATGTATAGGTTAGGTATAGTTTGTTGAGAGGGTGACGAAGATGCGAACGTTAGTAACAATTGGTGTCATATTGACCCTATTATTACCTGCCGGAAATGTTCTGGCTGCGACCGGATTTAGTGATGTGGTTGATCATTGGGCGGAAGATGAAATCAATTATCTTCAGAATCTAGGTATTGTCAGCGGTTTACCGAGTGGAGATTTCGGGGTCAGTCAGGGCATGACCCGGGCCCAAGTGGCACAGCTATTGACTAATCAGGGCAATTTGCAAGACCAAGTCGCTCCGTATCCTGATGTCCCCATGGACCATTGGGCAAATGGTGCCATTGGTGCCGTGACGGCCGCCGGGTTCATGGGCGGTTTTCCTGATGGTACGTTTGCTCCAGATGCGCCGTTGACTCGTGCTCAGGCTGCTGTTGTTATTAACAATGCGTTCCCGCAAACGAACACCAATGGTTCCGCGACTTTCTCCGATTTAAGTAGTGACCACTGGGCCTTTAGCGCCGTTACCGCTTTAGCCGATAATTATTTGATTGCAGGTTATCCAGATGGTAGCTTTCGGCCCGGTCAAATTGTTACACGAGCGGAATTTGCCGTGTTGATGGCTCGGGCCTTGGACTCCTCCTTTACACTGCCTCTCGAACTTCAAAGCCAAACGCAAACCATTATCCAGCTGTTAAATGATGAAGATATGGTGGCGTTTTCAGATTATGTGCATCCCATTGATGGTGTGCGTTTTTCACCCTATGAGTATGTGGAGTCCGATCATTTGGTCTTTTCCGAAGCGACGATTCCCAACCTATTGGCAGACCCGACGATATATATGTGGGGTACGGAAGATGGCACGGGGGACCCGATTGAAAAGACGGCAGCGGAGTATTTCGATCGTTATGTGATGAGGAAGGAATATCTAAATCCGGACCAGGTTGTTTACAACACCATCATTCCTCGAGGATCGTTGATTAATAACATTGAAGTATTTTATCCGGATGCAATTTTTATCGAGTATCACGTAGAAGGTACGGCCCAATTTGGGGGGCTGGATTGGGGAAGTCTTTTTGTCGTTTATGAATTGTATCAAGATGACTGGTATGTCGTTGGTCTCGTCAATGGTGAATGGACCACTTAGTTCAATTGGCGTAAAGGATCGGTTTTGATGGCCTTTGAAAAGGCCATCAAAACCCGAAATACTGCTTCACCCGGCACCCCAAGGGGACGTTGGGAGAGTGACAGGTTAAGTGGATTGAGGGTTTGTATTTGCCCGCTTGCAGCTCTACACGTGCTCAATTGATGGAAACGGTTTTTGGGATTAATTCGTTCCAACGCTTAGGTATGATAAATAAAAGTCCGGACTAAAGCCTCATAACGATCACAAGACCAGCCGAGCTGCGTTGCCCGTTGGATGAAGAGCGTGGTTCCTTTATGTTTGATCCGGTTTCCGCTATTTGGTTAAGCAATAGGTTGGTTTTGTTCATCAAGATAAGGGCCTTACGAGAGGAATTGTAAGTGGGTGAAGTTTCGTTTTAGTAGGCTAATCAGAGCAGGAGACCTAGCTTCATCGTCGAAATGCAAAAGGATGGGAGTGCCGCTTCTTCAAGTGGTGCATCTCAAAGAAATGTGGGGATGAAAGCGATGGAAGTGGGACCAAAGGGGGTCATTGAAGCATATCCGCATCGGAACAAGGAGAGCCGCGGATTTTTTATCTCGTTTGAGGGAACAGAATCATCGGGTAAGACGACACAAGCAAAACAGCTGAGGGACTGGCTTGAATCACAGGGGTTTTCCGTGATCTTAACTCGGGAACCAGGCGGTACACCTTTGGGTGAGGAAATACGTTCGTTTCTTCTCGATCATAGCAATGGGGAAATCTGCCCCCTAACGGAAGCCTACTTATTCGCAGCAGCCCGTGCTCAGTTAGTCATGACAATTATTCGTCCTGCTTTAGAGGCGGGTACGACGGTGATATGCGATCGCTATATTGACTCGAGCCTGGCGTATCAAGGTTATGGGTTGGGCGTTTCCTTAGCAACGATCTGGAAGGTGAATGAACCCGCGATCGACTTGGCAATGCCGGATCTCACTTTCTTATTAGGTAGCGGGGCACTTTTGCAATCTGCGATGAAGAAAGAACCGGAGGACCGCATTGAAGCGAGGGATTCAGGATTTCATCAACGGGTGCGGGCTGGGTACGTTCGTTTAATGAAACGATTTCCCCAACGGATTGTTTGGGTTGATACCCGTCGAGGTGTTGCTCCAACCGCTTGCGATATTCAAAGGAAGGTCGCCGGGCTTATTAATCTGTAAATGAGATCTGCCGCGCTGATGGATAAAATGATAATATGCTTGATTGAGGGGGTGAACCGATTGAAACTGGTCATTGCCGTAGTTCAAGATAAAGACGCTACGAATCTTTTGCAGGCATTAGTTGACGAAGGCTACCGAGCAACAAAACTATCAAGTACCGGAGGGTTTCTACGAGAAGGGAACACGACGCTTTTTGTCGGGTGCGAAGACTACGCGGTCAACGAGGTACTGCGTATAGTGAAGCAGGTGTGCCGTACCCGTGAGCAGACGGTTACGCCGTTGACGCCCATCAGCGGTAGTACCGGGGAGTCATATGTTCCGTATCCGGTCGAGGTGACCGTTGGAGGTGCCACTGTTTTCGTGATTGATGTGGAGAAATTCCTTCGGGTATAACGAGGTGCCAGACAAGGATGTGTCCGTTTTTGGTAGAAGATCGATTAGCCGTGTTTCGGCGAGAACAGCCACAAGCGTTTCAAATACTGAAGAACGTTTTATCTCGAAAGGCGGTCAGTCCCGCCTATCTCTTCAATGGGCCCCAAGGCTTGGGGAAAGAGACGGCTGCTTTGTGGTTTTTTCGGAATTTGCTTTGCGAGTCCCAAAACGATCAGCCGTTGGCCTGTGATTCTTGTTCATCGTGCCAATATCCCATCCGGAATCATCCGGATTTGCACATTGTTAAACGGCCAAATCGAAAGCGCACAATCAGCATCCAACAGGTTCGAGAAGAAATCCGGGTTCCAGTTAGTCGGAAGGCATTTGTTGGTCAGATGAAGGGGGTCTTTATTCCAGAAGCGGAATCGTTGACGCTTCCTGCGCAGAATGCCTTGCTAAAGACGCTGGAAGATCCGCAGGCGAACACGGTGGTCGTGCTTTCGGTAGCATCCGTTCAACCGCTCCTTCCAACGGTGCGTTCGCGTTGTATTCGGGTGCCTTTTCGGAGCCTTTCCTTTAAGGACTTTGCTCACCGCTTCGCCTCATCAGAGGAGATCGCGTCATCGGATTTATACGAATTATTTATTATTACGGGTGGGGATGTGCTTTTGGCGGATCAGATTATTCACTCAGACCATGCAAGTGAGTTGTGGCAGCAAGCCAAGGATCTAGCGGGAGCACTGTTAGATGGAACACTGAGCCCAATTGCAATTTCCAAATGGTCGGATCTCCTTAGCAAAGAACTGGATTATCTTAGGCAGTTTTTGCTTCTTCTGTTGGTTGAACTTAGGAATCGATTGGAGCAGAATGTCTTTTCCGAAGCCACGGCGTATGCCGAGGCGGTGCATCTCATCTCTCGAGCTCAACAGCAGGTGGAGGCCAATGCGAATCGGCGATTGGCCCTCGAGGTCGCCCTCATCAAGTTGCAGCAAGTTTTGTGCTCACCATATAATAAGAGCAATCAATTAGGAAATTAAGGAGGAACGCCCGTGCCGGAAATTGTTGGAATCCGTTTTAAACGGGCTTGCAAGATATATTCCTTTGATCCTGCGGGTTTAAATCTCAAAGAAGGCGACGAAGTAATCGTGGAGACCGCCCGCGGTCATGGTTTTGGTGAAGTTGTAAAGTCTCCACATGAGGTTGAGGAAGAAGATCTTGTCAGCCCGCTTCGATCTGTTGCACGTCGTGCGACGGAAGAAGATAAAAAACAAATGAAGGCGAATGAGGAAGCCGCCAATCGCGCACTTGCCATCTGTGAATCAAAGATCAATAAACATGGACTTCCGATGCGACTCGTTGATGCTGAGTATGCCTTCGATGGCAGTCAACTCATCTTTTATTTTACTGCGGATGGACGTGTCGATTTCCGTGAACTTGTTCGTGATCTGGCTTCGACTTTTCACACTCGAATCGAACTTCGCCAGATTGGGGTTCGCGATGAGGCGAAGCTCATCGGGGGGCTCGGGCCATGTGGGCGTGATTGTTGCTGTACGACCTTTTTGTCGGATTTCGCGCCGATTTCGATACGGATGGCCAAACGGCAGAATTTGGCTTTAAATCCCGCCAAAATTTCCGGCCTTTGCGGTCGGCTTATGTGCTGCCTTCGTTTTGAGGATGAAGCCTATAAAGAAGCCCAGGCGAAACTGCCCCGACCCGGCACACCGGTTGTCACTCCGGAAGGTGAGGGCCGGGTTACCCAAATCCACAAACTGGAAGTAAGTGTCGACGTTCGATTATCGAATGATCGGGTCGAGCGTTTCGGGCCGGATGAATTTCGCCGACTCAAGTCTAAGAAAGGCGGCAAGCGGTAAGCAGATCAGGATGAGCTACGTCGTGGTCTTGTCGTTTTGACCTGGAGGCAGGAATGGAGTCAAAGTATGGTACATTATATGTCGTCGCAACCCCAATCGGCAATCTAGCTGATTTAAGCGAACGAGCCATTCGGATTTTGGCTGCAGTCGATCTTGTAGCAGCGGAGGATACCCGCTCCGCTGCTCGCTTGTTCCAATACGCCAAGATTACGCCGACGCGCCGTAGTTATCATGATCACAATAAAGAGGCAGTAACGCCGGAGATAATTGGGATGTTAGCGGAGGGTCGAGATGTCGCCCTGATCTCCGAGGCTGGAACACCGGCAGTATCCGATCCCGGATTTTACCTCGTTCGTGCAGCGCATCGCTTGGGAATTCCGGTGCGAGTCGTTCCCGGGCCCTGTGCAGCCGTTGCGGCCTTATCAATAAGTGGGATTCCAACCGACCAGTTCTATTTTGCAGGCTTTCTTCCCAGAGGAAAGAAGAAACGACCTTACCTTGAAGAGGCATTATTACTCAATGTTACGGTAGTGTTTTATGAAAGCCCGAAACGTATCCTCAAAACCCTTAGCGCGCTCCATGAATTGATTCCGGATCGCTTGATTTGTCTTACACGTGAGTTGACGAAGATTTATGAAGAGTCACGAATTGATGATGCGGGAAGGCTCTATGATTATTATAAGAAAAGGCCCGAGGAATGCCGGGGTGAGTTCACCCTTATTATCGCTCCGGAAGGTTATCGCATTGATGAAGATCATGATGTGAAAACCACACAAGTCTCTTGCTCCCCCTTGGCCGATGCTATCGATGAGATTATGGTTCGACAGGTCGATCTTTTGGTTGAGGCGGGATATCGACCGTCTGAAGCGGTACGTATTGTTGCCCGTGGACACGATGTGCCCAAAAATGCCCTGTACCAGGCCCATCTGGCTGATCCGACTTCGACTTGATTTCGACCTCGACGCTCTTCCTTAAACCTTCCTGTCCTTGGGCAGAGCAATTATGGCAAACCAATTTTGTTCCCGAGGAGGCTTCTGAGCGATCCGAAGTCTCATCTTAGTGATCCTGCTGAAGATCGTAAGATGGGTCAGTATCTGCGACAATCAATGAGGAGAAATCCAAAACAAAGATGCCACCTACTCCGTAATGAGCCCATCAGGGGAAGGAATCAACAAAGAATACTCAGGCCGTCTTTTGGTCAAGGGAATGGACCGGACGACCTGAGCGTATGCAGGTGCAGACTTACTGTGAGAACATCTGTGGATGCATCCGACCGCACCACATTTAAGGTTCTCAGTTAGAAGTTCGGTGCTTCGTTTTGCATTTCAGACATGGTGTCGATGCAGGTTTCGCAGACGGTTTTGCCGCGAAAATGCTTCACGTTTTGAGCATTGCCACAGAAGAGACAGCCGGGTTCATACTTTCGTAGGACAATGTTTTCGCCGTCCACATATATCTCCAGAGCGTCCTTTTTTTCAATTTCGAGCGTGCGACGCAGTTCTATTGGGATTACAACTCGGCCGAGTTCATCAACTTTTCGCACAATTCCGGTTGACTTCATCACAATCGGTCCCTCCGATCCTTCTTGATGTTAGTAGAATCGTACCATAATTGTAAGAAACAGACAAGAAGGCGGGTTTGGATAGGTTCGAGCGAATTGTGGGAGCCAGTTTGAGGTGTGAAGGAGGTTCACATGGAGGATGGAAGCGTTTAACCGCTCATCGGCGGCCTGCTACAGCGCTTAATAGGGGAGGTGGCGCTCACTATTTGCTTAAGGTGTTTTGTGAAAAAGAAGGTGATCCGCGGAGCGGGGTATGAGTTAAGTTATTGTGGGTAATTGAGTCGAAAAGAAGGATGGGAGATCCCGATTCCCTAATTGTTAAGTAGAAGCAAAACAAAGAAAGGGTGAGATCTCCCACTATGGCTATTATTCAAGATCAAAGTGATGTTTCCTTCCGTGAGTTGGATCGGGCGGCCCTTCGTGTGGCCCTGGAGTTTGCCGGTGAGGTGTTGGAGCAGTTGGACGAGCAGTTATTGCATGAGCGTGACGATGCACGTTATTCCGTGAAGGAGATCCGGGAGCGCGCGGTGGATACCCTGGTTGGTCCGGTAAGATTCTCCCGCCGATACGACTATGACAACGCGAAGGGCGAATACGTGGCGCTTTTAGACCGGGTTTTGGGCTTAAGTTCGGGCGAGCGGGTGAGTCCTGCTCTCACCGAAGTGGCGGTGGCCCAGGGGGTTCGAGGTCC
>SLMV01000014.1 GCA_007133365.1 Clostridia bacterium | reverse complement strand
GGACTCAAAATGGACCCCGAGGTCTCCGTGCCCACCGCCCCCGGCGCCATCCCGGCGGCCACCGCCACCCCGGATCCCGAGCTGGAACCGCCGACATCGAATTGCCCGGGCCCATAGGGGCTTCGGACCTGCCCGCCCAAAGCACTGTAGCCATTGGGCATTCCCTTCGTCATGAAGTTGGCCATTTCAGTCAGATTGGTCTTGCCCAATATCACCGCACCGGCCGCTCGCAGTTGACGGGTCACGAAGGCATCCGTCTTTGCCCGATAATCCGCCAAGGCCAGGGTGCCGGCAGTGGTGGGCATAAGATCCGCCGTCTGGATATTATCCTTTACCAAAATCGGGATGCCGTGAAGCGGTCCCCGCACACCTTGCATCCGTCGTTCCTGATCCAACGCTTCGGCCCAAAATAGCGCCTCGGGATTGATCTGCATGATGCTGTTGAGGGCAGGGCCCTGTTGATCATACCGGGCGATTTGCGCCAAACAAAATGCCGTCAGGCATCTTGAGGTCAGCGCACCCTCCGCCATCGCTTGTTGTAGTTCGAGGATCGTCAAATCCTCGAGGTCCTTTAAGTCGAACGACATGCCAATCCCTCCTCGAAAAAACGACCGGCTTCGCGTCATCCCAACCCACGATTTTCCAGTCTTCCTATTCGGTCTCCGAAGGTGTGTCCGGATGTTGGGGTTGATCCGTCCCCCGTTTTTCAGGTCGCCCGCCTCCCGATACCGGACTGCTCGTATTCCACGCAATCTTTTGGGCACTTTCCGAAATATTAAAGATGACAATGATCAGTTCCAATACGACCCTGACATAAATAATGGTGAGGAATAAACCGATGGGCGCCAAGAACACCAGGGCGACCAGGCTGACCCCCGACTGGTAAAGGACCGCACCGATCACCATACTCAAAAACCCGATGACGATGAGAATCAAGGAAATGACGTATAAGATGCGAATGATTCGGGGCGTGACCAGCGATTGAAAAGAAAAATCAAACAGCGACCTGAAAAACCCTTTGTTTGACGATGAGGACATTTGTTTCACCCCTTTCGAAAACTCCAGTTGATGCTTTCAAATTTTTCCCCATCGCGCTTCCAATTCCTGCCTCGGCCCTGGTATCTCTCTTTCTCATTCTCGCTTGGTATCGCCCTTTTCGCTTTTCACCTTCGTACGCGATGATCTCGCCCCAAAGGCGAACCCCCAAACGTCGTCGCGCCTTCGCTGCCTCTGATGGGGAGAACTCCCATTCCCCACAACGAGGCGAGGCCCCGTCCGGATGACCGGGGCCTCGCCTCAGAAAACCGCGATGCTGTCTAAAGGGCAAAGGAGAACACCCACTGTAATAGTCCATAGAAGGCCGTCGCCACCAGGCTCACCCAGAGGGTTTCTCGCCGTAGGCCCTGTCGGGTCTTCCCTTCGCCCATTCCAAACCAATTGCGGACGCTAAACACATACCACGCCCCGCCGAACACCACCAAAAACACGAACAATCGCATAACCGTCCCGAACATTCACCGAGCACCTCCCGTTAAGGTGTGCATTGGCCCAAGGGGCTTCGATACCGAAACCCGCCCCGCCATTTCCCGGTCACTGTCCCGCGATCATTTCAATTCGATGGCGTCGGTCGGACATACCTCCACACAGGCTTCGCACTCGATACAAGCATCCGGATTAGCAACGACAGCAACGTCTTCCATTTCAAATACATTCGGGTCTGCCGGACATTCTGCTTCACACATGCCACAGGTAATACAAAGATCTTCATCAACATAGGGTCGCATCAATAATCGCCTCCTCTTAAGTAGTCTTCCTTTTTATTTTATGATATCTCAACCATTACTGAAACACCCCACCACCGAGTCACTCGAGCGAGGGAACCCGAGCGCCCGACCCGGTTTGACACGCCCCCCCGGGGCTTTGCTAAGCTGATAATCGAAACTGACCGGTCGGTCAGCTTTTTCATTTGAAAGGAGCACGCCAATGGTAACAACTACACGACGCTGGCTCGTACTGGCGCTTGTCAGCCTCATTTTATCTGCTGTCCTTCTGCCCCAGGCCACCGCCCGCCAGGAGCGAGGATTGACCTTGGAAATGGCCCAATATGAAGCCCAAACCCAGTCCCTCGCTGCCGAAGAAGCGCGACTGGCGCTTGAAGATATGCGGCTCGAGGCCGCCAACCTCGAACATCAGCATGAACTTGGTCCCCCGGGGCGGCAAACCATCACGTTCGAATTGGATTTAGGGCCGGTAAAAGACTTCCTCGAAGAACTCGGTCAGGACGTCGAGCCGATCCGGATCTCCATTCCTGTCGGGGAACCCTCTGATTTGGAAAAAGCCAAAATCGAGGAACTCCTTCCCGTCCAATTCGCTGCCCTTCGCCGAACGGCGGACGCTCAATTTCGGCAGGGAATGGCACGGCTTCGATCCAACGCCATCGAGCACTATTTCGGGGCCCTTTTGGCCCAGGAACAAGTGGCGCTAAAAGCGCAAACCCTAGATCGCTTAGAAACCCAACAACAACAGGTGGACCTCATGCTGGAACAAGGACTGGTGCCCGAGCTGGAAAAATCCCAAATTGATGCCGCAGTCGCCCAGGCCGAAGTCGATTCCTTTGAGGCCAAAGAAGAAGCCGAACTTGCAAAGAAAAATCTCCTGCATTTTTTGGGCCGACCGATGGAGGATCCTCTCACCCTGCTCACGGAGGACGTCTCCCCGGATTTACCCCTCAAAGGCGATCCCGAGACGGATATCGAAAAAGCCCGCGCCGAAAGTGCAAAATTGACGGCACTCGAAGGGCAGCTGGAGGTGGCAGAGAAAGAACTTGCCATCTTCCATGATGCCAAAGGCGGTTTTTCCGGACGGCGTGCCTATCGGGAACGCGAACTGGAAGTGGAGCAGCAAGAGCTGCAACTAGAAAAGGCACGCCGTGAGCTGACGCTCGCCGTCCACTCGCTTCGTTCAAATATCCGGCAAGCGGAAAATAAGTACCAGGCCATTGATCAGCAGTTAAAGGCGGCCCGGGATGGATATGAAGTGGCACGACTCAAATACGAATCCGGACGTAACACCCTCATCGATGTGCTCGCGGCCGAATCCGATCTTCTGGCCGCGGAATTGGCCGAACTCGGCGCAGCCATCGGCTTGGCCACCGCTCAAGCCGAACGTGAGGCGCTGCTGGGAGGCGTTGACGATATCGTTCCCGAAACCATTGAGTCCGTTCACGATGACATTGAGGCACTACGATGAGAAAGGCGGTATCCCCTTTGATTCGGCGTCAACGACGAAATCTTCTTCTCTTGTTCATTCCCCTGGTCCTGTTCGGGATCCTAAGCTGTGCCCCGGGCGATGAAACACCGGAGCCAGCAGCGGAACCCGAAGCCGTCTCGGTGGAAACCCAAGATGCGCAAAAGGACGATATCGTCCGCGAGCTGTCCTTCTCGGCCCGTGTCGAAGCGGAGGATCGTTTGGATCTCGGCGCCGAAGCGACCGGCGAAGTGGAGACCATTGCCGTGGACGAAGGCGATTCGGTCGATAAAGGGGACCCCCTCGTCACCCTCCACTCGGAAGCGCTTCAGATACAGGCCCGGGAGGCGAGATCCGGACTAGAGTCTGCCCGCGCCCAGTTAGAGGATTCCGAAGCCGCCCTTGAGAGCGCTCGGCGTGAAACCGAGCGCCTCCGGCCCCTTTACGAGGCCGGTGCCATCTCCGAACAGGAATGGGACCAGGCCAAAGACGAACTCGCGGCCGCCGAACGCGCCGCCAAATCGACGGCCCCGGCGGCGGTACAAACCGCACAAGCGGTCGTGGATGCGGCCGAGGAACAACTCGACGCCGCCACCCTTACCGCCCCGATCGAAGGCGAGGTCGCGTGGGTCGACGTCTCGGTCGGCGATCAGGTCAGCACCGGCACGCACCTGGTCTCGATCGTCGATACCGATACGATGAAAATCCAAGGACTTTTGAGCGAACGGCAACGGGCACGGGTTGACCAAGGGATGCCCGCCCGGGTCACCATTGACGCTCATTCCGATGCCGCGGTGCCCGTCAGCATCCACCATATCGCATCGACTCCTGCCCCGTCCGCATCCGGGTATCCCATCACCTTACATTTTGATGATCGGCCCGACCAAGTACGTGCCGGCATGACAGCGGACGTCACGGTCGAAATCGAACGGGCCGAGAAGGTCGTCCGGGTGCCCGCTGAGGCCTTGATCGATGCCGATACCGATCCCGCCGTCTTTGTCGTCGAAGACGGAAAAGCGAAGCGGCGCGCGGTCGAGGTCGGCCTCACCGACGGCACCTGGGCAGAGATCCAGGCCGGGGTAAAGCCGGAGGACGCCGTGGTGACGACCGGTCAGACCTACCTGACCGACGGTGCCGAGGTGGACGTGATCGAGAGGAATGACGCGTCGTGAACATTCCCCGAATTGCCATTCGTCGCCCCGTTCTGACCAGCGTCGTGCTCATCATCTTGTTTCTTTTTGGCGCCTTTTCCCTCTTTTCGATGGAGTTGGACCTACTTCCCGATATTAATCTGCCCGTGGCCGTGGTCATCACCCCCTATGACGACGCCGGCCCTCAAGAGGTCGAGCAACACGTCACCGAGGTGGTCGAAGAAGCCATGGCGACGGTCGGGGGCGCCGAGACCATTCGGTCCACCAGCCGGGAGGGAAGTTCAATGGTGATGGTGGAATTCGACTGGGGCACGGACCTCGATTCCGCGACCTTCGACATGCGAGAGGCCCTCGATCTCGTCACCGATGCTTTGCCCGATGACGCCGATGATTCTCGGGTGCTTCAGTTTGATCCCGGCATGCTCCCCATCCTCACCCTCAGCGTCGCCGGCCTTGGGGACCTAAGCGAAATGCAAGCGGTGACCGAAGATGTCATCGCGCCCCGCCTCGAGCGCATTGAAGGGGTGGCCTCTGTAGATGTGGACGGCACTCGCGACCAGCAGGTCCAAGTCCGGCTCGATCCGGTGAAATTGGAACAATATGGTATCGCGCTCGATCAGTTGGGCGAGTTAATCATGGCCGCCAACCTCAACGTGCCCGGCGGCACCTTTGCCGAGGGCGCCACCGATCTTACGGTGCGGACCCTCGGAGAGTTTGAATCCATTGACGATGTGAAGAACGTCACCGTTCCCACCGCCGACGGCGACACCCTCCAACTTCGTGACCTCGGCCACATCGAAAAGGCGCCGGAACCGACCCAGAGTTTGACCCGACTCGATGATGAACCCAGTCTGGCCCTGTCCATCAACCGGGAATCGGGCGCCAATACCGTTCGGGTATCCGAATCGGTCCAGCAGACCATGAATGAACTGGCCGATGAGCTCCCGGCCGGCTTGGACGTCGCCACCATCATGGATCAAGGCGACTTCATCGTGGTATCCATTCGTAACGTCCTGTACAACGGGTTAGCGGGCGGACTTCTCGCCATCCTCGTGCTGCTTTTCTTCCTCCGGGACTGGCGTAGCACAGTGGTGACGGCGGTGGCCATTCCCTTTTCCGCCATCATTGCGTTTACCTTTATCTACTTTGCGGGCCTGACCATGAATCTCTTGAGCATGGGAGGATTGGCCCTGGGCATCGGGATGATGGTCGACAACGCCATCGTCGTGTTGGAAAACATCTTTCGTAAACTGACCGACGGCGCATCAGCCAACGACGCCGCCATCACCGGAACGCGGGAAGTGGGCGGTGCCATCACCGCCTCCACCCTAACCACCCTCTCGGTCTTTTTGCCGATCATCTTCACGGAAGGATTGGCGGCGGAGATCTTCCGGGATCTGTCGCTGACCGTTTCGTTCGCACTGGTGGCCTCACTATTAGTGGCCCTCACCGGCATCCCGCTTTTGGCGTCGCGCCTGCTCCGACGGCATGATGCTTCCCCCACCTCGACCCAAAGGACCCCGCTCATCACCCGCTACCGGCATTTTCTGACCTGGTCGCTTACCCATCGGAAGTGGGTGGTGGGGATTTTGGTGCTTGCCCTGATGGTGGGAGGATTCTCCGCCATGGGGATCGACACCCAATTTTTGCCCAGCATTGACGACGGCACCCTTATGATCGACGTTGACATGCCACCGGGCACCCCCTTAGAGGAAACCGATCGCATCATGGAGAAACTCGAAACCGCGCTACGCGAATTGCCAGAAGTGGCATCTATCTTAACCTTTTCCGGGACCAGCGCCGGCTTGGCTGCCGGAGAAGACGCGGACAGTACCAGTGGGCAGATTCAGCTGACCCTGGTTGACCGACGCATACGCGAACGATCCGCCGAAGCCGTGGCCGAGGCAACCCGCGCCATCGCCCGGGACATTCCCGGCCCTGAGATCTCCGTCACGGCGGGCATGATGACGGAAATGGCCGAAGGAGGGGAAGCCGGCCTGGGAGGGCCTGACATCGAAGTGGAATTTCGCGGCGATGATCTCGACCGCCTGCAAGATATTACCGAGGCCTTGAGTGACCAGATGGGCGATATGCCGGGTGTTTATGATATTCAGACCAGTTTTGATGAAGGCGCACCCGAGCTTCGCCTTCAGGTTGATCGACAACGGGCCGCCAACTTCGGCCTTAGTTCGGCCCAGATCGGCCAAACCGTTCGCGCCGCCTCCGCCGGTCAGGTGGTTACCCGGTACCGGGCCGATGAACAGGACCTAGAGGTCATCGTTCAATTCACCGACGAGGCCTTAGCCGACCGCGACCGGCTGCTTCGCATCCCTATTCACACGCCCGACGGAGACGCCCATGTTCCCCTGATGGAAATCGCCGAGCTCAAAGAGGCGGTGGGGCCGGTCACCGTCGAACGCACGGATCAATCACGCTCCGCCAGCGTTTCCGCCCAAATGACCGGAGAAAGCCCGGCCGAAGCCACGCAAGAAATCGGAAAAGGCATCGAAGCCTTGGACCTACCACCGGGCTATTCCTACAGTTTTGAAGGCGAGCAGGCACTCATCGATGAAACCTTCGGCGATCTCTTCTGGGTAGCCTTGATGGGCTTTGCCCTTATGTATCTCATCATGGCCGCCCAGTTCGAATCGTTCGTCTTCCCCTTGAGCGTCATTCTGACGGTCCCCATGTCACTGGTCGGCGTGGCCGTCATTTTGGCCGCCACGGGCCGCCCGTTTGACGTCGGCGCCTTTGTCGGCTTGATCATGGTCATGGGAATCATCGTCAACAACGCCATCGTCATGGTCGATTACATCAACCAAATTCGACGCCAAGGACGCCCACGTCATGACGCCATCCGCGAAGCCGCAGGCATCCGACTTCGTCCGGTGCTGATGACGGCGCTCACCACCATTTTGGCCATGGTGCCGCTTGCCCTCGGCATCGGCCAAGGCGCCGAGATCCAGGTACCCTTGGCGACCACCGTCATGGGCGGCTTGATCACCGGCACCCTTTTGACCCTGGTGGTCCTGCCCGTCCTGTACAGTCTGATCGACGACCTATTCGGCGGCCGCCGCCAAGCCCCAAAAGATCAAAAGGAGGTAACCCCAAATGACGAACCCCTGTGATGCGTCAAAACACACCAACAAAGGCATCCGTATTCTCCGATCGTCCGTTCGGGTTCTCGCCGACAAGGGGATGGAAGGAACGAAGATTGAAGAGGTGGCCCGCCGGGCCGGAGTGGGAAAAGGCACCGTCTATCAATACTTCGATAGCAAAAAGGCCCTGTTCGAAGCGGCTGTGGAGTACGCCACCGGGATCTACGGGCAGACCATCATCGATGCCTTAGGCGAAGGGGCGGATCTGTCCGACTCGCTTTGCCAGGCCATGCGGGCTGCGATGCAATTCGCCGATCGCTATCGACCGGCGGCCCAGATCCTGTTGAATAATCCGGGAGGCCAACCCATGGAATCGTTTCAAAAACCCAGTTTGAAACTGCGGCGGGCGTTAACCCATTGCCTCAAAACCACCCTGGCGCGGCATCAAGAGGAAACGGCCGATTGGGATCAAGAAGCGGCCATCAATGTCATCCTGGGGACCCTAACCCATCTGACCCTCACCCGGCTGTTGGAGGAACAAGGCGACCAACTGGCCCCCATTGACCATGTGGCGACAGCGACGCTCCCGGTGCTATTACACGGTCTCAGGGGACCCAAAACGTGAGGGCAATCAACATTTCCCATCGTGCTGCCCCTTAGGATCGCGGGGCTTCGGCCGGCGGACGTTCACATGTCATCGACGACGTATCGGCATGAAAACAACCAGGATGTCGGATCCCCCATCGGTCCGGCTCATCCCGCTTCCCCCACGAATGGCCCAAGACGAGGCCAAAACCCCGGGCGCGATCGATCTAGATCTCGGGGTTAGCGGATTTTAAATGGCCATAAAGGTAGGTTCCCGCAATCATGCCCAAGACGGTCAAGCCCCCCAACCACTTCCCCTCACCAAGTTGGGCCAGCACGGTTCCCGGACAAGCGCCAGCCAAACCCCAGCCCAGCCCAAAGAGGAGGGCACCCACCAGGCTCCAGCGCTTTAGATCCTTACGCTTGACCGTGATCGATTGGGCACCGGCGGTTTTGCCACCCCTAAGACGCAAAATGAACATTCCGAGGGCTCCGATGGCGATCGCCGTCCCGATCACACCGACCAGGGTCAAATCAACACCG
>SLMV01000154.1 GCA_007133365.1 Clostridia bacterium | reverse complement strand
TTCGTGATGCGGCGCGCATTTTTAAAAATTACTCGGTAAAGGGACGGGTCAAGCACGTGTTTCAACGGGGTCAGCTGTTGGCGGAAGATGGAGAATTGGTGATGGATAAGCCGATCGGCGCTCGGTGGCTCAAGCCGAGATCACCTTAGATGGGATGGAAAGAGCCGGCTTCGTAACCAGGGCCGATGATTCATCGTTTTCGAACCCGCGTTGTCCGGGTTTTGCCGGACAAGAAAATATCCTCTTTGGCGAAACGTCCCGCTTGAACCACCCTTTATAAGACGATCCAAAAGGATCTCATAACCAGGCATCAAAGCGTCGGATGTACCAGGATTTGACCCACTGTATCACGGCACAATAAGCCAGTAAGGTGAGCAAGAGCCACGGGAAATAGCTGCCCGGAAGGGCAACCAGTCCGAGATTTTGTCCAAACCCGGTATAGGGTATCATGAGCCCGATTAACATCACCGCCCCGGTCGTCACGATCACAGGTGGGGCGGCGGTGCTCTGGAAGAAGGGGACCTTACGGGTTCTTATCAGGTGCACGATCAATGTTTGGGAGAGCAAACCCAAGACGAACCAGCCGCTGTGAAAGAGGGCTTGTTCGCCAACGTGGTTTGCGCCAAAGATGAACCACATCAGGATAAAGGTGGAAAAGTCGAAAATGGAACTGACCGGACCGACATAAAGGGTGAAACGGGTGATGCCCTCGGGATTCCACCGCCTCGGTTTCGCTAAGAACTCCTCATCGACGGTGTCCCAGGGGATGGAAGTCTGGGAAATGTCATAAAGCAGGTTTTGGACCAACAGGTGCAGGGGCAGCATCGGGGGAAACGGAAGGAAGATGCTGGCGACCAAAACACTAAAGACGTTACCGAAATTCGAACTGACCGTCATCTTGATATATTTCATAATATTCCCGAACACTCGGCGGCCAAGGGTGATGGCTTCCTCGAGGACCATGAGGTCTTTCTCCAAAAGGATAATCTCGGCGGATTCTTTGGCGATATCCACCGCATTATCGACCGAGATCCCCACATCCGCGTCGCGAAGCGCGAGCGCATCGTTGATGCCGTCCCCCAAAAAACCCACGGTATGGCCCTTTGATTTGAGCGCCTTGACGATTCGTGCTTTTTGTAATGGTGTGGTGCGAACGAACACATTGTGGGTTTCGACGGCTCGCGTCAGCGCTTCGTCAGGCAGCCGCTCCACCTCATGGCCTTCCATCATCCCCTGTATTTCGAAACCGATGTCGGCGCACGTTCGCCGTGTCGCCACAACGCTATCACCGGTGAGGACGCGAACGCTCACACCCTGTGTCTTTAGTGCTTGGATCGCGGGCCCGGCGGTAGCCTTGGGCGGATCAAGAAAGCCGACGAGGCCCAGCAGGGTCAAATCCTCTTCGTCCGAAATGGAATACCCCTCGGGTCGTGCTTTCACGTCGCGATATCCTACCAGGAGCACCCGGAGGCCCTCGGCATTAAGGGTGTTGGCCTGTTGGGCGGCTCGCTGCCTCGACGCATCCTCCAAGGGTTGGTCTCCGTCGGGTGTCGTCACGTGGGTGCAGATGGCAAGCATTTCGTCCACCGCACCCTTGGTCACCAAGATGCGCTTCGCCCCTTTTTTAAGCACCACGGACATGCGGCGGCGCGTGGTTTCGAAGGGGATCTCGCCCATCTTCTGGTAGGTGTCCGCCTGCAAAGCCAAATCCTCAACCTCGGGATGAGCTAGTACGGCTTCATCTAAGGGATTACGGAGTCCGGTCTGAAAGGAACTGTTGAGGTAGGTGTAAAGGAGGACTTTGGCGTTCTCGGCACCCGAAACATCCACATAGGTTTGAAGCGCAACCGAATCGTCGGTTAATGTCCCGGTTTTATCCGTGCACAGCACATCCATCGCGCCCAGATTCTGTACGGCATTTAATCGTTTGACGATGGTTTTCGCTCGGGCCATTTCCAAGGTGCCCTTGGCCAAGTTACCGGTGATAATGGCGGGGAGCATTTCCGGGGTGAGGCCCACGGCAACGGCCAGTCCAAAGAGGAGGGCGCTGAACCAATCCCCTTGAGTGACCCCATTGATGAGGAAAATGATGGGCACCATGATCACCATGAATCGGATCAAAAGGAGGCTCACGCTGGCAACGCCCTGATCGAAACTGGTCGGGGGATGATGCCCCACCAGTTCCTCAGACATCGATCCAAAGTAGGTGTCGTCGGCGGACGATACGACCACTGCTCGCGCGGTGCCGCTCACCACGCTGGTCCCCATGAAGCCGATATTATCCAGATCCAAGGCACTGGCCATCTCCAGGTACTCCTTTAGATCCTCAGCATCCTCACCCACATCGGAAGTGATCGACTTCTCCACCGGCAGCGATTCCCCGGTGAGGGCCGATTCGTTGACCGAGAGATTGTTGACATCGAGCAGTCGCACGTCGGCCGGGATCATGTCGCCGGCTGCGAGCTGAAGGATGTCCCCGGGCACGATCTCAGAGGAGAGGATGGGTTTCAGATTTCCCCCATCACGAAAGACGTGCGTGCGGCTTTGCACCATGGATAAGAGCTGCTGGGCCGCCCGGTTGGCCTGATATTCCTGGATGAAAGTCAAAACCACGCTGATTAAGACCAAAATGGTAATGATGACGAGGGTGGTCAGATCCTGTTCGGCAGGCGGTGCCAACCACCACTCCGTGACGAAGGAGGCGATCGCCAAAATCACCAATATGCCAACGAAAGGATTGCGAAAGGCGCCAAGGAGGTGGGTGGACCAGGCCGCCACACGCTCCCGTGCGATGAGGTTGAATCCAAAACGTTCGAGGCGATCTTTAGCCTCTTCAGTGGTGAGGCCGTCGGGTCGTGTCCCCAAGGACTCGAGCAAACAGGTGGGATCCTGAAGCGATCGCGACAGCAATCCCTTTGAAATTCGCGCCATCTTGTCGGCGGTGCGCTTCTCCCGGTCCCCGAAAGCGGTGCGTTGCGTCTTCTTCCGGATCATCTTCAGCCTCTCTTTTTTTGCTCCCTAACCAAACTGGATCCACGTCTTTAGATAAAAGGCGGTTTCGTCCGGATGTGATGCTTCCTTCTTCTCCTTGTGGATCGGAGGGTAAGGGGCGGTCGGGCTTTGAACCATCATCTCGCGGTTTTCCTGATCTTGGGCCGAGCGCAGCTCCCGAACGGTACTTGTTCGCCCCTTTCAATCCCTCCGATTTTTGGGCTTTTGCCGTTCGGATTTCTAGATCATCTCGGTTCGTCCCATCTCCGAAATACCTGTCCGACCGGTCGATCAACCAACGCCCGAGTATCTCGGAGAAGATCGTCTCCAAGTTGGGCCAATTCAAAAGATCCCACTTCCTTTAGCATTCGGACGAAGCGGGCGGCCTCGGTGTGGGTTTCCTTCGACAGGGTGCCCGCTTCCGGTGTATGGATCGAAAAATCATTGAGACCGGTGTTGATGGTTTGATCGAACTGTTTGAGGAGCTGGGGATGGGTCAGAAGCAATCGAGTTAATTCGCCCCGATGCCGTTCAAAAAGATCCAGCAGTTCCCGGCCTTTGGAGGACTTCGTTAAGACGCGATCCCGCATACGGGCGAGTGCCCGGACCTGAGACTTTGACCGCAGTTGATTCGTTTGGGTGCTGAGGGACGAAGGACACACGGATTGCAGGTTCAGCAATCCCAGCGGCCAGATCGTCACACCGTCCGATTCCGTGATCTCGACGGCTCGGAGGGTCACGGTAATGGGAGCCCCCACATCGAATTCGGCCATTTCTTCGGCCACGGTCTCGTCAATCGCCGCTTGAATGGAATCGCGAAACGTATCCGATAAACTGTCTCGCAAGAAACGTAGCACCAAATTGATAATGGGGTTCGTAATGCGACCAAATCCGGTTCGCGCACTGCGCACCCGCGAATAGACGGTTTCGACATCGATGACACGCTCCACCCTTAGCAATCCCCGACTTGGTTTTAGGCGAAACTCATAAACGAAGGTTAACGGACCGGCACCGCGCCGGAGATACTCGCCATCCCCCTCTGCGCTGATGACATTTCCCTTGATGTTCAAATCTAAACGATCCATGCGAAAAACCGGAGAACCCCCGTCGTCGAAGGTTTGGGGGACCGAAGGCGCCATTTCGTCGAGTTCCGATGGTGCGATGGTCATCGGATCTTCGGTTTCTTGTAAATAATAGGTGGCAGTAAAGGTGCCCGACGCCTGATCCCACTCCCCAGCGGACAGGTCCAATCGGCCGCTCCGGGCCACCATATCGCCCATATCTTCAATGGTAAAGGCAAATGTCATTGGAGACGTCGGATTGATAGGAAAGGTTGCGGAGAGGTTTTGAACCGGGACCTGTGCGACCGGATACCAGGTGATCAGGGATTGCCGCATGTAAAGCGTGGCCCGTGCATCCATCAATGCATCCGTGAGAAACGTAAATTTCATGGGCATGGTGAGACTCCTTTCGGCTGGTGGCACCGTCCCGATGTATAAAAGAACGGGACCCTTTGCGCCTTGGCAATCCGACGTACTAAAATGAGGCCGATGAACGATCGTCATTTTCCGATTGACCCGATTGAGGTCGGCAATTAATGAGGTAAGGCCAGCAAGGTGTCAACAGCGACTCCGGAGAATCGTCGGCCCCACCGATAACCGATAATGCAACCCATTTCGCTCTATATACCCGGGACTCCTTTTTATCTTCACGCGACATCATGCCGAGGGATTGAGGGGAATCGGTGGAAAATGTCTCAGCGCACGAACCAGCAGAGGGTGAGCACCTTGTGGGTTGGCCAAAAAGGGACGGCCTCAAGACCGGTTCCCGCGCGAGGAGAAGGAGCATGCATTATGTCGTGCCTCGGTTTGGGCGCGGACCCATAAAAGGCCGGCCCGCGCGATGAAACCATAAACATCGCGGGGGACCGACCGAAGCATCATTCAACCTCACTTCAAAACAACCGCAGCTACCCTGGACTCAATCGGGTGTCGCCAATCCTGTGGAATTGATGGATTCCGCCAGGGTGGGGTGAATATGCATCATGTCTTGTAGGTCGTGGAGGGTTGCCTTTAACCGCATGGCCATGACCAACTCATGGATGATTTCGCCCGCCTGCGGCCCAATGATGTGAGCGCCCAAGATGGTATCGGTTTCCTCTTCTACGACCAGTTGGACGAATCCCTCGCGCTCTCCCATGGCCCGGGCACGACCGACATTTTCAAAGGGAAACGTTTGAATTCGAACCGGGTACCCTTGGTCTTTCGCTGCTTCGAATCCAAGACCGACGCCGGCAATTTCGGGATCATTGAACACGCCGAAGGGAATCAAACGTTCTTCGGAATGGATGGATGCCCCATCGAGGAGATGTCGGGCTAATAGGACGCCGTCGTGCCAGGCCTTATGGGTAAACATGGCACCGCCGATCACGTCCCCGATGGCCCAGATGCCGGGAGCGCTCGTGGCAAAGGTGTGATCCACCTCGATATATCCCCTCGCATTCGTCGAAACGTTTGCTTTCTCGAGATTCAAGGTGGCCGTATTGGGTGCCCGACCGGTGGCGACCAGCACCTTTTTGACGGTCCATTCTTCGGAGGTGTCGTTTTTTCCGGTGGCGCGAATGATGATGTGGTCGTCCTTTTGAATGACTTCTTCGACCTCCGCATCCGTCACCACGGCAATGTTCTCTTTTTCCAGAATCTTTTGTAGCGTTTCGGAGATGCCCGGCTCTAGATTGGGTGCCAGCCGATCACTGCGTTGGACGATCGTGACGTTAACGCCCAGTCGTGCGAGCATTTGGGAGAATTCAACGGCGATGATGCCGCCCCCGATGATGAGCAGGGTTTCAGGGAGCGTTTCGAGTTCCATGACCGAAGTCGATGTCAGATAGTTGGTCTCCTCCAGCCCGGGGATGGGCGGGATGAACGGCCCGGCACCGGTGGCGATGACGATTCGATCGGCGGTCATGTGTTGCCTTTTAACCTCCAGTGTCTGAGGTCCGGAAAAAGACGCCGCGCCTTCATAGAATGCGATATGGTCGTTTGCCTCGATCGATCGGTAATTGGCATCTCGCATCCGCCGCACCACGTCGTCTTTTCGGGCAACCATGCTTGGCCAGTCGGCTTGGGGCTCGCCGGTTTGAATGCCAAAGTGGCGGGCGGTTTTGACCTGATGCATTACCTTCGCGGAATGAATCAAGGTTTTCGTGGGAATGCAGCCGCGATTGACACACGTTCCCCCGAGCTGTTTCGCTTCAACCAGTGCCACCTGCCAACCTCTTGCGGATGCCGGCCGCGCCACGTTCAATCCCGCGGTACCACCCCCGATGACAATGAGATCATAGTTTCTCATATTTCCCCTCCCTCATATGCATCCGGTGCGTCTTTCTTCTAATGTCTTGACCTAAGATTGATCGAATATTGATCGTCGCGTTTCAATTGAAGCCCGCTTCGAACCAATATCCGGTCGTCGGAAGCGGGCCCCACCGTCATTTCAACCCTTCGCGATACGTTTAGCAAATCCCTTATATGCAGATCCAAAAATATTCGACGTATTCCGGCGAGTTGAGCACGCGCACATCGGAGGGGATGTGGACATGGTTACCGCGGAAGAAGCGAAAGACATCGGAACCCGCCTCATAAACGAAGCCGCAGCGGTCATACGCGGTATCGTCGTTGATGCGCTCGACCCAATAACTTTTGACGATGTCGGCGGTTCCAATTGACTCGTACCATTTTAGGTCATAGCGAATCTTCCCCGCGTCGCCCAGCGACAGGATCACATCGATGGCGGTAATGACCCCGGGTTGGAGCATGTCGTCCCTCAGGTCATGGGCCGTCACTTCTACCTGGTCGAAGCGCAAGGTCTCGTTGCGACCGCGTATGATAACCTCCGGGATGATGACGTTGCCATCGTTGGCTTCCCTTCGGGCCACCTCTTCTCGGAATATGCGCTCGATGGAGCCGAGCCGATCGGCGGATAGGGGCTTAAAGGCCAGGAACATTCCATCCTTATAGGGGTAATGGTCCATACGAAAGACGCTGGATTCGGGCCAACCCCCGTCGTAGTAGGCGTCGTACCACCAATATTCTTCGCCGTTAAGCCGCCCGATGACATGCGTATTCATGCTCTCGTCAAACGAATAGGTAAGGTCCACGAGCTCTTGCTGGTAAAGATGATGCAAGACGTCAAAGAGGGAGAAGTGCCCGGGCCTAAAGATATCGGGCCGCACCGTTTGGATGTCGGCGGGATCAAAGGGAAAGGTTCCGACTCCCTCAACGGTGACCTCTCTTTCACGAACGCTTTTCGTCTCCCTTGGTTCCCCGAAAATTTGACTCGCTTCGAATTCGAGGGCATCTTTCGGCAGTTTGGATTCTGGCTGTTGAACTTGTTCGGGCGTTTCCGTCTCGGGTTGGATCGAAGCGAAATAGGTGATTCCCCAAAGCAACAATCCTCCAAAGAGTAACATGAGGAGATAATCTTTTCCCTTCATCATTTTCCTCCAAATCACAAATGACGTTGGCCAAACGATTATTGAGAAGGATCGTCCGCCTAACCCGTGAAGCGCGTTTGATTGAAGGCGTTGGCCCAATCGGACCCTCCCGCCTTGTCACGACGGGTCAGTCATCGACCGGGGCCGGAGCGGATGACGTCATGTCTATGCAAATGTTATTATATGCTAAAGTCTCCCGGAGGGTCGAGACGCTGAAGGAAAAGCGAGGAGGGAACACCGGGTCGTTTCGAAGTTTCACCCTTTGTTTTCAAACTCAACCCTTTGCTCCGGTTTTGGCTTTATTAGTGCGAGTGACGCAAGGGACGTCTTTTTGTCCGAGGGAGGCTTGGTTCGGTTTAAGGCGAAGCTAGTGATCAAGGAGAGGTGGTAGATCAACATGCGACGGCCGCTGTTTTACGGAATTGTTCCGAAACTATTGATGATCACGTTGCTAGGTTTTCTAACGTTGGCGATGACCGGTTCGGGAGTATGGGCGGACAATGACGATGCGATAGCGATCGACGATTTTCTACCGTCTTATGAAGAATTTCGCTGGCGGGTTTCTGGCATTGCCGGTTATGGGCATAACATGACGCTCAATGCCATCCGCCAACACGAGGACGAACGCGTTTATGAGATCTCCGGGGAGGTCGATGACCTATCGGGAGGTGAAGCCGATCAGGATTTTTCGTTTACGCTTTCCTATACGGTGAGATCTGATGTGATCATTCAGGAAAAACAGGAAGAGGCGTTGCTGGATTCCGAATATGATGCCATTGAGATCCTTCGAACGCCAATCACTGTGGGCACCACCTGGACCCAAGAAGTTGAAGGGGAGGACGGTGTCACCACGCTCCAATGCACCATTGAGAGCATCGAGGGACGGCCCGGTGAGCGCGTCATCGAGGTCTTGTACGACGATACCGATAGCCCCTATTACGAGCGGCGAGAACTTCAAGAAGGTGTGGGTGTTATCGGCTTTGAACGCGTGATGTTTGATAATGAGGAGCCTTACGAGGTGTCTTATCAGATCTTTTGGGACGAAACCGGATCGTTCCCCGATGTGGTTTTTCCAGATGTCGAGCGAAGGGCATGGTATCGACGCTTTCTCGGTCCCGTTCAGCGGGTCGGACTCATCGAGGGGTATCCCGACGGGAA
>SLMV01000186.1 GCA_007133365.1 Clostridia bacterium | reverse complement strand
GGTCGGAAAGGCATGGGATGTGATCCCCGAAAGAGCACAGTCGATTCGAGAGGGACGTCTATTACGCTTCGATGATCTTTACCAGGCGGGTTCGGGTGCGATTTCGAAGTGGCTGGCCAGCATGCTGGCAAAATTATTTGACATTGGTGAGGTCTATGTGGTGGAACTCTCACACGAAGGTCAGTCAATCGGAGATTTTATCCTGTTTATGGCGCGCGGTACGACGCTAGCGAATCCAACCCTTATCGAACTTTACGCGAACCAATCCGGTATCATCATTTTGCGCAGTCGCGCCGAGCGGACCTTGCGGCGAAGAGAAGAAGCGTTTCGTACCCTAGCGGAAAATTCTCCGGACCTTATCACCCGGGTCGACCGTCATTGCCGCCGGCTCTATACGAATCCTGCGGCTGAAAGCGCCTTCGGAATCCCCCGAGATGAACTCATCGGAAAAACCAACCACGAATTGGGCATTGAGCGTTCGCTAACCGCTCGGTGGGAAAACGCAATCCATCAAGTGTTCGAAACAGGCCAAGCGCAACCTGTGGAATTTTCGCGCCGAATCAACGGGGACACCCGATATTATACGATCCGTCTGGTCCCGGAATTCGATGAGGCAGGTGAGGTCGTGACCGTCCTGAGCATAGCACGAGATATCACCGAACGCAAAGAACAGGAAGAGCACATCCGCTGGATCAGCTTTCACGACAGCACCACCGGGCTTTACAATCGTCGATTCCTCGAAGAAGAAATGAATCGATTGGACACTGAACGCCAGCAACCGCTCAGCATCATCATGGCCGACCTTAATGGTCTCAAGTTGGTCAACGATGCTTATGGGCACGCCGTCGGTGATGAAATGTTAAAGGGCGTGGCGAACATACTCAAACAGGCCTTGCGGGCCGAGGATCTTCTGGCGCGTTGGGGCGGCGATGAGTTTCTCATCCTGTTACCAAAAACGCCGGCGGAGGCGGTCGAGGCGGTTTGCTCCCGGATCAAGGCGCTATCCGATGGTGTTTGCGTCGAGCCGGACATCCCGATTTCGGTTACCCTCGGCGCTGCAACGAAAACGAAGGGCAATCAACCCTTAAAAGCCCTCATCCAGCAGGCAGAAGATGCGATGTATCGGAACAAATTGGTTGAAAGCAAAAACCAAAAGAACGCCCTCATCGAGGGGATCCTAAAAAACCTCACGGACAAGCGATACCTTTCCCAAGAGAATCTGGATCAGATGCGTCGGAACGCTATTAACATTGGAACCGCCATCGGGTTATCACCGCGCGAACTCGAACGTCTCGATCTCGCCGTCGACCTTCACGACATTGGAAACCTAACCATCCCAGAGGATATTCTCTTCAAAAAGCGCGGATTGACCGGCGAGGAACGGCGGATCGTCAAGAAACATCCCGAAGCCGGGTATCGTATCCTTCGTTCGGTGGACGGTATGGCCGACGTGGCCGAAGCCATTCTCCATCACCATGAGCGTTGGGATGGCACCGGATATCCAATGGAATTGGAAGGCGACTCCATCCCCCTCCACTCACGCATTATCGCCGTGGTCGATGCCTTCGATGCCATGATCCATGACCGCCCCTACCGCCGCGCCCGTTCCGTCTCTGAAGCGCTCCGGGAGCTTCGGGAAGGGGCCGGTTCCCAATTTGACCCCAAGTTGGTTCGTGTCTTTAGTGGGTTTTTCCGTGAGACCGAATAACTCGTTTCCCAGGATCGCGACCAATACCGGTGCGCGTGGGATAATTAAATAAAGATAGGTGCTCAAGGGATGGAAGTTCGTCGTGGGTGCTCCAAGCATCGGACGTCGAATCCGTTTCGAATTATTCCCGGATGAGGACAGCTCGGTCTTTCTACCAGGCCAAGGGAAAACTCCCTTTCATCATGGCCTCGAAACGTCGCCAGTTCGATCGACCATCGCCAAGGAAAATTTGAGTTTCGAGGCACCCTGCACCAAGGCGCTGTTTTTGGTCCTACAACCTCCTGAAGATTGCTGCTCATTTCATCACGCCATAAGGAATGAAGAACGAAGATCGCCTTGCCCTCCTCCCCCTCCCTATCGTCAGGAACGCTCACTCACGAGCGACTTCGATGCTTTTGCTCCTCGCGACAAACACCGCCACATGACCGATTCAAAGCCCCCAGCCAAAGGTATCCGGAGAGGGTCCCAAGGGCGCAAGTTCGAGCAAGAGGCCAAGAGCACATTCCTATTCCGGTTCAAAAGCCTAAAGCACCACTCTTTCAAAAGCACCAACGGCTATTTCACCTCATCCGTCTCCTTGGGTGTCCAAGGTGTTAATCTCGGGAAGAATCGCGGAACATAGCTTTTGTATTTGAGGTAATCGTCTCCAAACTTCTCGGTGAGGAGGGGCTCTTCTTTGAAAACAATATACAATGCATTAACCGTCGCAAACCAGATGAACCACAGCAGTAATGGTACTGATCCCAACATAATGACCTGGCCGAACAATATGAGGATTACGGCACTAATCATCGGATTCCGACTATAACGGTAAGGACCGGTGATCACCAACCTTTTCGGCGGATCCCATGGCGCCAAAGTGCCCTTTCCTCTTCGGGCGAAATTAAGGATGGTCGAAACAAGGAGAAATAGAGCGGATACGATAATTATTCCGGCCAGGGCCATCACCCCGCATTGAATTGGAGGATCGGCACCCCAAGTGAATTGGTTTTGGAAATAGAAGACCAGCAGTAGAGGAATCGTAACGGTCACATTAAAAGGCAAAAGGAGAATGGATATTAAATGTGACAAAAGGGAAGGGTTTTCCGTTTCCACCTTAAAGACACTCCCAACTTTTCGCCCACATCCGGGCATCACCCTTGATCAAATTCAGGCTGATTCGCGCATGATCCGGATCAAACCATCACATTTTGGGCACAAACACTTCTGATGTCAAACCGACGAAAGGAAACGAAAAAAGGCCTTCGATCTCACGTCGACAATGGGCACTCCACCTAGACAATAACCATCAACGGCCCCAATATGAGGCCATTTCGCTGCTTTCGATTCTATCTGAAGATGAAAGCGCCTGTCGAAAGGAAATCCATGGGCAAACGAAGAACAGGACCATGATGGCCACGAATTTGATGAGGTTTGCCATTTGAATCATGACCTAAGATCAAAAGGAATCATTGGCGCTATCTTCTTACTGATCATTACGGGTCCAATCTATTATTTGACCCGACCTGCCTATGAACCGGTTGATGAGTTCCAATTGGCGACTCCCAACGAAATCGTAATCGAGTTTGCCGGTAAAGCGCGAGGTGAATTCTGGCGAACCGGATATCAGCGACAATATGCCCGCATCGATGATGAAGCCACCATCCGGAAGTTATTCTCGGATATGAGCGAACATGACAGTGTCAGACGATATCCCCGGGGCGTCAGTCCGCGGGCCAATACGGTAATCGAAGGCTACCTTTCCGGCTGGGAGATGGAATGGGGGCAGATCTTTTCGGTCTACGCATGCTATGAAGATTGCAGCTGGCCGGATTATGCCGTGACGGCCCGATCCCAAAATGATATTGAAAATGGCGATATCTACCGCTTTGATGTGGCCGAGGATGGGATGATTGTCATTCCATATCAAAAAGACCAACCGGACGAGACAGAAAGTGTCCGGTGGCAATATGTAACGTACGTTGAAACAAAATTCGCCCGGGAGATTCTCGATATGGCCAGGGAATCGGATCCGGTCACCCCGCCTCGGTAATGCCCATCACCCATCATCCTGCCGCTCACGATGACGGCCAATGCGAAAAGCATCTCTAGTTTCGAAACGTGACAAACCCAACCGAACACCTTGTAAAAACCCTCGCAGCATTCCTTCTCACATGGGGAGTGCCAATTCTTAAATGAGCTAAATTTCGAAAAGAAATTACCGGGTGACGCATCCTTTCTGAGAGTCAATCCATTCGGATTGAGCAGGGTTAAGTTCTCGTAAAACTCGCGCCAATAGTCCTTGAGATAAGTGGACGTAAATTGGCAACCCCCAACAAGTTCGCAAACATCCAATAGAAAGATCCGATATTGAAGAAAGCCACGAGTGACAGGACGAGGTGAAGGCCAATAATCGTACGTATACAAAGGGGTGGAAGCGACCATCCATCCGGTGACCCAACAATTCTACGCATTGCCACCATCGAATTTTGTGGCCGATAGCGATCTATCTTCGTCGCGAGCCCGTTCATTCCTGCCGACGTAACACCGTTTCACTCAACCGCACGCCCCTTTCATTCGGGCTTTAGCAGCTAGGAACATACATTGCCGAAAGGAGTATAGAGCCGGCTGCTCATAAGGGATAATCTTCACGGAAGATCGTTCCTATTGGAATGGGACCCCGAGAGGATGAAACCACGAAAATAGTTGGTGCTGGGCTCGCCGGTTCGCGATTATCCGTTCGCCGCTTTCGGCCTTACCCATCACGAAAATTCGGGACGAAATCACCGCAGCAAATCTATTTTGATAGCTGGCTATTTGAGAATATGAAAAGAAGAACAGGACTCAGCGCCGCCCGATCTCCAATATGCCCATAAAAAGGTAAACCCTCCCGATCGCCTTCGGGCGGTGTCACCCGAAAATCGGGGCGGCAGG
This sequence comes from Clostridia bacterium, assembly GCA_007133365.1. Taxonomy (GTDB): domain Bacteria; phylum Bacillota; class Sulfobacillia; order SLMV01; family SLMV01; genus SLMV01. Next base: position 4,043 of record SLMV01000186.1, on the reverse strand, counting down.
CCCACGTGCCTGCCGCCCCGAACGATGACTACCCTTTCTTCGCAAAACATCCTTCCTTCATAACCATAACAACCTCTTCGATCGACTCAATGTCCTCCAGTGGATTCCCATCAATTACGATCAGATCCGCCGTCATGCCTTCCTGAATGCTTCCCAGGCGATCTCCCATATCCATCGCTTCGGCTGCAAGGGACGTGCCCGCCATAAGGGCCTGCATGGGATCCATGCCCCAATCGACAAACTTGATGATTTCGTTTCGAACCGAATCCATGGGAACGCCCAACTCGCCCGCATAGCCTTTCGCCCGGGGCCCATCCGTACCGGTGACGATCTTGACCCCTAATTCCAATCCCTTGGCAAACCGCTCCGGAAAGGCAGTGAAACATTCCCTTAGGTAGTCCAGCTTTCTTTCAGCTTCGGAGCCGATCAGACCCTTTTGCTTAAATGCCTGCCGGATGGCGGCAACATAACTTTCCTCGGTGTGTTCTTCTTGGCGCATCCGCCGGTTGATGGTAATGGTCGGCACCCAGTACGTGCCTTTTTCGGCCATCATGGCCAGGGTTTCATCCGATGGATAAAACCCATGCTCGATGGTATCGGCGCCCGCTTCGACCGCCATCCCCATTCCCGGCTCGGTCTCCACATGGACGGCAACCTTCTTACCCCTCATATGACACTCATCCACAATGACCTTAAGTTCCTCCATGGTGTACTCGGGAAAGGGAAGCCCCTCGGATTGGCAGATCTTAATGAGATCGGCGCCGTCTTTTAGGTTCTGGCGAATGGCGCGGAGCAGTTCCTCCGGCCCATCCGCTTCCCACGCCAGTTGATACGCATGGCCGCCGGTCATCACAATGACCGATCCGGCCGCGACAATGCGAGAACCCGGCACCTGCCCCAATTCAATCGCTTCCTTGAGCGCCAGGGCAATCCCGTCTTCTGCCCCCACATCCCGGAGGGTGGTCACACCGCCTAACAGCGCCGCCTTAGCACGCGCCGCCGCGACCAGTGCCTTGCGCCCGGAGGGAAAGTGGGCCTTGTCCATCCAGGCTTCCGGCCCCGAGAGAATGCCGACATGAATGTGAAGATCAATCAATCCCGGCATTAAGGTTTTGCCCTTTAGGTCGATCTCTTGATAATCTTTCGGAATTGGTAGTCCGGATCCCACTTTTTCGATCCGACCGTCCTTTATGAGAACCGTGGTGTCCGGCTGACTTTCGCCCATTCCGTCAATCATAAATGCGTTCGTGAACGCGTAACTCATCAGAACCCCTCCTCCGTCGCACCTTGTAACTCGTTTCGATAAATGCACCCATCCTTCATCACCAGGCGGATGGAATCAATGGTCTCGATGTCCTCGAGAGGATCGCCATCCAAAACGATGAGATCGGCCAAATATCCCTTTCGAATCACACCCAACTCGTGGTCCAGGCCAAGCGCCTCGGCCGCCAGACTGGTGGCCGAAACAATGGCCTGCTCCGGGCTCATCCCCCAGTCCACGAACTTGACGACCTCGTTTCGGGCACAATCCATGGGCACCCGGTCCGCGCGCGGTCCATCCGGCCCGGTGATAATTTTGATGCCCATCTCCACGGCTTGGGCAAAACACTTGGGGAACGCTTCAAATGCTTCTCGCATTTCGGCCGCCCGCCGCCGAGCCTGATGATCCCCTATTCCGTTAGTCTTAAACACCTCCGTGAGATTCTGCTCGTAACGCTCCGGGGTATGTTCATCGTGGCGCATCCCGCGGTTAATTGTGATTGTCGGCACCCAGTAGGTGCCTTTTTCGAGCATGAGTTCGAGCGTTTCGGGATAAGGGTAAAATCCGTGCTCCACCGTGTCGACCCCGGCCCTAACCGACATTCCAAGCGCCGGTTCCTTATCGACGTGCACCGCCACCCGGCGACCCAACCGGTGCGCTTCATCTATCACGGCCTCAAGCTCCACGGGATTAAAGCCCGGGTAGTTGGCATCGTTGGATTGCCCGATCTTGATCACGTCCGCGCCCGCCCGGACCTGATGGCGGACGGCCGCCCGCATGGCCCAAGGACCATCCACTTGATACGAAGCGTGCCCTCCAGTAAAGGTGATGCTTTCGTTGGCCGCAACGACCCGAGAACCGGGAATCGTGCCCGCATTGACCGCATCGCGGATGGTGATGGATTGACCGTGACGCGCCCCCATATCGCGAAGCGTGGTCACCCCACCCCAAAGCGATTCCCATACTTGCCGGGCCGCAAGCAGGCTCACTTTGGGTTCGGTGAACCGGTCATAGCGCATTCGGTCCGGCTCCGACCGGGAATGCCCGATATGAATATGGGCATCGATCAAACCCGGCAAAAGCGCTCGTCCCTCCAAATCAATGGTCTGGTAACCATCGGGCACCTGTTGACCCGAGTACACATCTTCAATGCGGTTTTCGTTTATCAGGATCGTTTTATTCGGCTCGCTATTTCCGGTGCCGTCAATGAGAAATGCGTTGATTAAGGCATAAGCCACAATGATCCCTCCTCGGTCTTTCCTTCGAGCTCGTTTCGGTAAATGCATCCATCTTTCATGACCAGGAGCACGCGATCAACGTGCTCGATGTTACGCAAAGGATCGCCGTCGAGTACAATCAAGTCCGCCAGGTAGCCTTTTTGAATCCGGCCCAATTCGTCCTCCATTCCGAGGGCTTCTGCCGCCAATGATGTGGCCGCCACAATCGCTTGAGACGGATTCATGCCCCACTGGACAAACTTGATCACTTCGTTTCGAAGGGAGTCCATCGGGATTTTTCCGGCCCGGGGACCGTCGCTTCCGGTGACGATCTTGACGCCCATCTTGACACCCTCGGCGAAACACTCGGGAAATGCCTCAAACGCCTCTCGCATGTCGGCCGCGCGCTTTTGGGCCTGATGAGCCGATAATCCCTTTCGGCGATAGCCGTTGACCAGATTGCTTTCATAGCGTTCGGGGGTGTGTTCATCCGAGCGCATTCCTCGGTTGATGGTGATGGTCGGCACCCAGTACGTTCCCTGTTCCAGCATTCGTTGTAACGTCTCGTCACTGGGATAAAAGCCGTGCTCGACGGTATCAACCCCAGCCATAACCGCCATCCCGTATCCGGGTTCACGATCAATGTGCACCGCAATCCGACGCCCGAGGCGATGGGCTTCATCACATAAGGCGTCCAGTTCCGACTGGGTAAACCCAGGAAAGGTTTTATCGTCCGATTGACCGATCTTGATGACATCCGCCCCGCCCCTTATTTGCCGCCGAATGGCCGCTCTTAATGCCCAAATGCCATCGGCTTCGTAGGAGGCATGACCTCCGGTAAAGGTGATGCTCTCATTGGCGGAAATCACGCGGGAACCCGGGAGGATCCCGGTATTGACTGCATCCCGAATGGTAGTCGATTGACCGTGACGCGCCCCCAGATCCCGGAGCGTGGTGACACCCCCCAAGAGCGATATTTCGACATCTCGTGCCGCAAGAAGCGATATTTTGGCCTCACTGAAATTCTCATACCGCATGGCATCGGGCTCCGAACGGTGGTGTCCAACATGGACGTGAAGATCGATTAACCCCGGCATGAGCGTTTGGCCTTCAAGGTCGATTTCCTTATAGCCCGCCGGTACCGGATGATCGCCGGTTTCGATCGCCTCAATTCGGTTGCCTTTAGTCTGGATCCAGGCTTGCGCGATTGGTTTCGCACCGGTTCCGTCGAGCAAGCGCGCATTTCGAAATACGTGGCCTTCGGTTTCTTCCATGGCTTCGCCTCCCCTTCTAGTTCCCAAGAGATTAAGCAGGGCCGGCATAGGAGTAAATTTCGGGTCGGGAGGAGAATCTCCCCCCGACCATCAAGCATTATCGGACTGGCGTGATATCGGTTCCGAGGATCAAAATATCAAATCGAGGCGTATACTCGACCCGGCTGCTTAATCCCCAGAGTTGACTCTGTTGGAAAAGGCCGATGACATAGCGCTCATCCGCAATGATCTGCGTGGCCTCATGGAAGTATTGATTTCGAAGATCGACATCTTGCATCTCGGTCCACGCCT
>SLMV01000161.1 GCA_007133365.1 Clostridia bacterium | reverse complement strand
GGGCCGGTGATGAACCGCCCGGGATGATCGGTCAAAGGCCAAGGTGATCGACATGACGATGCCAAAGCCGGGGCAGCGGGTGGCCGTTTTGGGTTTTGGTAAGAGTAACCGAGCATTGGTCAATTTCTTGATGCGCCGCGATGTATCGGTCGTGGTCTACGACCAAAATTCGGATCTTGCGTCCATCGAAGGTATTGATCCCCAAAACGTCGGGCTTGGTTATTTAGAACAATTCGAACATGCGCAAACTACCCAGGGTTTTGATTGGGTTTTCGTCACCCCGGGTATGCCGAAAGATGGCCCGGAAATTACGCGGGCCCGGCAAATGGGGGCGGCTATCTCAAGCGAGATGGCGCTTTTTATGGATCATTGCCCGGCACCCATGGTGGGGATTACCGGAAGTGCGGGCAAGACGACCACCACCACCTTGCTGGCCGAATGTTTGCGCACTCGCCCGGGCCGAATTTGGCTGGGCGGCAATATCGGCCACCCCTTAATTGACGTTTTTGAGAACATCAAGCCGGAGGATCAGGTGGTGCTGGAGCTCTCTAGTTTCCAGTTGGAACTCGCCCATCGCGTGCCTTCGGTTGCCGCCGTGCTCAACCTTAGTCCCGATCATTTGGACGTTCATGGTTCGGAGCGGGCCTATATCAAAGCGAAGGAAGTGTTGGTGGCGCACCAGAGCGCCGACGGGTACGTCTTGTTGAACTGGGATTGCCCGATTACGCGCTCCATGCGGCGCTTGGGCCCCGCGGAGGTGGCGTTCTTCTCCTGCCGCCGACAGCTGGATCCGTGGTGTGAACCCGAACCGCTGGCGGCGTGGTGTCACCAGGGGTGGCTCTGGATTTACCAAGAAACGGCAGAGCCGCTTTTGCCCATGACGGCCATTCCCCTTCTCGGCCCGCACAATGTGGCGAACGTTTTGGCTGCCGCCGCCCTGGCGGTGAAGTTGGGCGTTTCGCCCGAGGTGATCAGAAAGGCTATTCGTGCTTTTCGCTCCCTTCCCCATCGGCTGGAGAGGGTGGGGGTTTACGCTGGGGTCACGTTTGTCAATGATTCGATTGCCACCACGCCAAAGCGCACGATGGCTGCTTTGGAGAGTTTCTCCGAACCGTTGATCGTGTTGTTGGGGGGATATGATAAAGGCGTCGCTTTTGACCGATTGGCCGAACGTATCCTCACCAAGGTCGACGAGGGGAAGATCCGGAGCGTGGTGTTGATGGGGGCGAGTGCGGATGGGATCGCCCAAGCGCTGGAGCGGGCCCAGGCACAGCGCCAACCCGGCCACCCATTTGTTCCTGAACGCGTCGATACACTGGATGAGGCCGCGGATCGGGCAATGGATTTGGCCCATGATGGCGATATTGTGCTCCTTTCGCCCGCTTGTGCCAGCTTTGATCAATATCGAAACTTCCAAGAGCGCGGTGAGGCCTTTCGAAGACAGGTGAAAAAGCGCGAGTTGGGAGTCGAGGAGGGGTTATGAAAGCGACCGTCGATTATTTGCGTGCATTGACCGAGATACTGGAAGCGACCTATCATCGGGCCGCCCACTATGAGCAGGACCCACCCCTTTCGGCCGAACCGTCGACCCCCCTCGGGATCCTGATGGTGACCATCTTATCGCAAGCGAGCAATGACGTTCAGACCCGAAAGGTCTATCGAACGCTGCGGGAGCGCTTTGGTGAATGGTCCGAGGTTGCCCGGGCGCCGAGGGCCGACGTGCAAGCGGTGCTTAAACCCGGAGGTTTATCGCAGCAAAAGGCGAAATACCTTCAGGCAGCCCTCGCTGACATTTACCAACGAACCGGTGCTTATGACTTGGATTTTTTGCGTGATCGGTCGGATGCGTCGGTCCGTGAGTTTCTCACCGGGCTCTTTGGGGTTGGTCTCAAAACGGCGGCATGCGTGGAACTTTTTGGTTTGGGCCGGGCGGCCTTCCCGGTCGATACACACGTTAGCCGGATAGCCAAGCGCCTGGGGTTGGTTTCACCCACCGCCAGCCCGGTGAAGGTGCAACGGGCTTTGGAACCGGTGGTGCCCGATGACCTGGCTTTGGCTTTACACCTCAATTTATTGGCACACGGACGGGAAGTCTGTACCGCCCGCGTGGCACATTGCGACCGCTGTGTTTTATTGTCGCACTGCGAACAGGTAGGCGTCTGATCCAAAGGGCGAGCCGGGCGGGGTTATCTTGATGCGAGCCCCGTCGTCGTCGAAAAACGGATGGGCGCGTAACGTGGGGATTTTGTCGGTCCTATCGGCAAGGAGCGGTTTGGTTTTTGCCGAAGCGGGAGTGAACGGCTTAAATTGCGCTTTCTAATCGGGCCCTCGGAGTAGTAAGGTTGAGGTGATGCCTAACCCTGAAGCGGACACCACCGAGCAGAGAGGATTCTCAATTCATGTTTGCACACCTTCATACACATACCCAGTATAGTCTTCTCGATGGAGCGAGTCACATCGATGCGCTCATCGAGCAGGCGGTCGCCTACGACATGGAGGCCCTGGCAATTACCGATCATGGGGTCATGTACGGGGTCCTCGATTTTTATCAAAAGGCCCGTGATGCCGGGATACGGCCCATCCTAGGATGCGAAGTTTACGTGGCCCAACGTACCCGGTTTGATCGTGAAGTCGGCAAGGATGACAACCCCTATCACCTCATTTTGCTGGCCGAGAATCAAAAGGGCTATGCCAACCTCATGCGGATCGTGTCCCTGGCCTATACCGAAGGGCTTTACTATAAGCCGCGTTGTGATCGAGAATTGTTAGAACGCTATCACGAGGGCATCATCGCCCTGTCCGGATGCATCGGAGGCGAGATCCCCCAGCGTTATTTGTCCGGCGATGTCGACGGGGCGCGTTCGGCGGCGCGCTGGTACCGGGACACCTTCGGCCCGGATCATTTCTTTTTTGAAATTCAAGACCACGGCCTTGATGAGGAGCAGCGGGTGAATGAATTTTTGCGGTCATTGGGTGACGAAATGGATGTCGGTTTGGTCGCCACCAATGACGTTCACTATACGACGCAAGGCGATGCCCAGTATCACGATGTGTTGCTTTGTATCCAGACGGGCCGCTCGATCGACGATGAAAAACGCATGCGTTTCCCCGCGGATACCTTTTATTTTCGTTCGCATGATGAGATGGTCGAGCGATTCCAAGATTACCCGGGAGCCATCGAAAATACCCACCGCATTGCGAGCCGCTGTCAGGTGGAATTTGATTTATCGGAGCTTCATCTCCCACGTTTTGAGATTCCCGCAGGCTATGATGGGCCCAACGACTATCTCGAGCACCTGTGCCGAGAAGGTTTGGCCAAGCGTTATGACACCATTACTTCCCCGCTTGAAGAGCGGCTTGAACATGAACTTCGGGTGATTGACGCCATGGGGTATGCCAGTTATTTCCTCATCGTGTGGGATTTCATCCGGTTCGCCCGGGAAGCCGACATTTCAGTGGGGCCGGGACGGGGGTCGGCGGCATCGAGTTTGGTGGCGTATTCCCTCGGAATCACGAATATTGACCCGATCGAATACAATTTGGTTTTTGAACGATTTTTGAATCCGGAACGCATCAGCATGCCGGACATCGACATCGACTTTTGCTACGAGCGGCGTGATGAGGTCATCGACTATGTGGTGGAAAAATATGGTGAGGAAAGCGTGGCGCAAATTATCACCTTCGGGACCATGGCGGCCCGGGCGGTCCTCCGTGATGTTGGGCGGGCGATGAGCATCCCCTATGATGAGGTGGATCAAATTGCCAAGATGGTGCCGAGCCAGATCGGGATCACCCTTGAGGAAGCCCTTGATTTTTCGGGGGAACTTCGGCGCCGCTATCAAGCCGATGACCAAGTGCGAAACTTGGTGGACACGGCCCGATTCCTTGAGGGCATGCCGCGGCATGCGTCAGTTCATGCGGCCGGCGTTGTCATCGCAAACGGAATGCTGATGGATTATGTGCCCCTTCAACGAATGGGAGATGGCTCCGTCGTCACCCAGTTCTCGATGGGCGCTTTGGAGGATTTAGGCCTTCTCAAGATGGATTTTCTCGGCCTTCGCACCCTGACCGTTATTGAGGAATCCGTCAAGCTCATTCGAGCGACCACAAATGAAGCCTTCAACATTGAGGCCATTCCCATGGACGATCCGACCACCTTTCAGTTGATCGCACAGGGTGAAACCGAAGGCGTGTTTCAGTTGGAGTCGGAGGGTATGCGCGATCTTCTTCGCGAATTAGTGCCCACGGGATTTGAAGACATCATTGCGGCCGTTGCGCTGTACCGGCCGGGGCCGATGGAGAACATCCCCACCTTTGTTCATAACAAACATAATCCGGAAGATGTGGAGTATCTGCATCCGGATCTCGAGCCCATCCTAAAAGACACCTACGGCATCATTGTTTATCAGGAACAGGTTATGCAAGTGGCGTCGGTGATGGCCGGATTCAGTCTGGGACAGGCGGATATCCTCCGCCGGGCCATGGGCAAGAAAAAGGCCGACGTCATTGAGTCGGTCAAACACCAATTCATTGAGGGCTGTCGGGCCAATGGGCACGAGCGCGATCTGGCCGTAAAATTGTTCAGCTTCATCGAAAAATTTGCCAACTACGGCTTTAACCGCGGTCACACCGCTCCTTATGCCCTGCTCGCCTATCAGACCGCCTATTTGAAAGCCAATTATCCTCTGGCCTTTATGGCGGCACTTCTTACTAGCATCATGGGGGATAGTGACAAGGTCAAAAAATATGTGGATGAATGCCGCCGCATGGGGATCGAAATCGTGCCCCCAGACATCAACAAGAGCATGATGAATTTCACGGTGGATGACGACCGGATTTTGTTTGGTTTGGCGGCGGTCAAAAACGTCGGGCGTCCTGCCATCGAGGCGGTCGTGTCGGAGCGAGAGACCAACGGAGGGTTCTTCTCGCTTTGGGACTTTTGTGAGCGGGTGGATCACAAACGGCTGAATCGACGGGCAACCGAATCGCTCATTCAGGCCGGCGCCTTCGATTCCCTCGAGCCCAATCGTGGCCATCTTTTGGCCCGATGTGATTCGGTGTTGTCGTCGGCACACCGCTCTCAGCGTCAGCGAATGTCGGGACAGATGTCATTATTCGAGTTGGGGGCGTCGGCGATACCCAACGGAAGCTTCGGGGAATCGCACGAAACCAAAGAGGCCCCGTTGACGGCGGAGGAGAAGTTGGCTTTGGAAAAGGACGTGCTGGGCGTCTACCTTTCCGGGCATCCGCTTGATCAGTGGAGACCGCTTTTGGAAGAGGAAATCACGGCCACCGCTTCGCAAGTTCATGAGATGAGTGAAGAGACGTCGGTGGTGGTGGGCGGCCTGCTGGTCGACCAATCCCGCATTTTGACCCGAAAAAAGGAGACCATGGCGTTTTTGACCCTCGAGGACTGGACGGGGCGCATTGAACTGGTGGTGTTTCCGGGGGTTTTCGAGTCGGCGGCGGACAAGTTGCATGCCGAGGAAGTGCTCGTTGTCTCCGGCTGTGTCTCGCATCGGGGTGAACAGGTCAATGTCCGGGCGGAATCGTTTTGGGTGCCGGGCGAGGCCGGGAAAGTGTTCATCGAATTGCCCGCCATTGAGGAGGACCCGGAATTATTGGAGCAATTAAAATATGTGCTTTGTCACCACAAAGGGGATGCGCCCGTTTATCTTTGTTTGCCAGATGATGACCGTGTGGTACGGGCCGGCCCCCGCTTCAATGTCACTCCGGATGAACGTTTCAAGGAGGCCGTGGAACGTTTGGTGGGGAATCAACGGTGCCGAATTGTTACGGGTATAGACCGATCCGAGACGTTCTTGTCCAGATGATCGGCTGGGGTAGAGGAATCGGATGCTTCCCTCAGCAGTTGGTGTCCTTTGAGGCCAACAAGCGGCTTCGGGAGCGCCCTTCCCCCTATATTAGGCGTGTAGGCCTTATCGTTTCCCATCGCTCCGGAGGGAAATGCGAAAATTCCCGGGTTGTATGTTCGATCCTAAGCGGCCGCAGTATGCGCCGACGTGCTGTTGGAAACAAATGGGTTTTACGTTGTTCGGCCGAAATTTCCCCAAGCATCCGGCATGGTATCGAAAAATTCGTCCACCGAGATGCCCCATTGCCGAGCCCCTTCTAAACACGTGGTCAAATAGTTTTCGTCGGGCTTGGCGATCTCGCCGCCGTTCATGACGTAGACGCGCGCCCGCAGCGTGTTTTCGCCCGAGTCATCGTTAAGGACGACGACCGAAAGTTCCTTTTTGGCATAGCGTCGCGGATAATCTTCGAAGCGGTCCAATTTCCATTCGCACGCCGGGTGTACTTGATAGACGGCCCCGGTGACCTTTTCTTTGGGTGCAGGCACCACCGTCAGCGTGCCGCGCCATTCCCGCGTATAATTTTCCAGCCGGGCGAGGGCGTAGGGCTGGGCTTCCGGGCACAAGTGACGGACTAATTCTTCGTTCAATAGGCTGCCATAGACGAAAAAATATCGGATAAGACGTTTTCCAGTCAAAAGTCAATCCTCCTTCGGATGCGTTACGTGCATCGACTCTTTCCAACTCCCTAATTGTTATTCCCGCTCACTTCCAATTGTCCTGCCGCGAAAACAACCCGGTGGTATGGGTTTAAGTGAATAAAATGGGCGGTGAAAGCGATTTCGCTTATCGGTTAACGGCATCGGCGGTCGTAGTTCCAATTATGTTCGTTGAGCCAGGTGATGAGTTCGACCAAATGATTCGTCACAAAATCCAGTATTTTTTCACCTTGTTTCATCGTGCTACGGGTGGGATCGCCGGTGGCACCGGTTTCGGAGATCTCAGCGATGTCCCAAATGGGCGTTTGTAACCCACTGAGGGCGATGGTGTCCTCGGGCATTTGCCGAATGGCTTGGGAAAGATCGACCAAATCGGGTCGGACCGCCAAAGTCGCCGAGGTTTCGCATTCGCCGCCGTGTCCAAAGCCCGACCAGTCGCCGAAATCCATTCCCGGGGCCTTTTGGGTGATGTCCCACCAGGCGGGAACATAAATCATGACGGCTTCCGGATGACGTGCCTTAATGTTTCGCGCCGCAATTTCAAGCGCGGGAATGTTGCCGTCGTGACCATTTAACAGGAGGAGTCGATCGATCCCGTGATGTATCAGACTTTCGAGCATGTCCTCAGCCACCTGGATCAACGTTTGATACCGTAAACTGACCGCCACTGGATAGTGATTGTAGTGGATGGAGGTGCCGAAAGGAAGGCCTGGGAGCACGACCACCCCTTCTAGGGTTTGCGCGATACGTTGAGCAATTTCTTCGGGAACCCAAAGATCGGGACCCAAGGGAAGATGGGGGCCGTGGTTTTCACAACTACCGAAAACCAAAACGGCGCAATTGATTGCCTTCGATTGAAGGGCGGCTTCGATCTCGGCACCGCTAAATTCGCTCAGCAGAAATTTCTTCACGTCGATCACCCTTTCGTCGATGGATCAACACAAATGGGAACCTCCCAGTTTACAGGGCTTCGTCACCTACCACGCCTTCCCTGCCGAGAGGAAAAGGGAGTGAGGCGCCCAATCTCTTGTCAACCGGATCGGTCCGCGCTCCTTTTCTTATCGGCCGAGCCGCCGCCTTTACGATCCCGGTTTTCAGCTGCCGACTTTACGATGCAGCGTGATTCTTGCCATGATAAGATGAAACATAGATGATGATATTTGTGTGGTATTTGGGAGGATCCACCGGCAAAACGGGCGATCCTCGCTTTTGATGGACCGGCCGCACGATGACGATTGAATGACTCGGAGGTGGAGAGGGTTCAATGAAATTTGATGCCGACAAAAGCAAGATTGATCCAATTAGTCTCGAAGTCATGTGGCAACGCTTGATCACCATTGTTGATGAGATCGACACGGCGACCATTCGCACGTCGTTTTCCACGATCGTCGGGGAAAGTCATGATTTTGGCTGTGTGTTAATGGATGCGTACGGGCGGGGATTGGCCCAGGCGCAATGGAGCCCCCCGGAGTTTTGCACGATGTTACCCATCACCACGCGAAGAATTTTTGAAAAGTTCCCTCCGGAAACCTTGCGTCCGGGTGATGTCCTCATTACCAATGACCCATGGATCGGCAGTGCGCACCTTCCGGATTACAACATCATCACCCCCGTCTTTTACGAGGGACGGTTGGTGGCCTTTTTCGGTACCACCGCGCATGTGTCGGATGTCGGCGGACATCGCGGGGATTTGGAAGCGGTCGACGTCTTTCAGGAAGGCACTCGGTTGTTGCCGACGTTCTTCTATCGGGATGGCGAGCCGGTGGAACTGGTCCACGAACTGATTGCGGCCAATTCCCGGGTCCCGGATCTGGTGATGGGGGATCTCGACGCCATCGTCGGGACGCACCGGGTCGGTGCGCGCCGGCTAGAAGAATTTCTGCGCGACTATGAACTTGCCGATTTAGAAGATCTCACGGCGGAGATTATTGGTCGCTCCGAGAAAGCGATGCGAGAGGCCATTTCCCAGTTGCCCCAGGGGACCTCGACCAATCAGCTCAAAATCGACGGCTACTTTGAGCCGGTCACGCTGAAGGTGACGATCGAAGTGCGGGGCACCGATATCTATTTCGATTTCGCCGGCACTTCGCCCCAGCAAGAAAACGCAGCCATCAATATCGTCAACCACATGACGTTTGCTGCCATTGCCTATCCATTGAAATGCATGATGGCGCCGCGAATACCGAATAACCATGGCCTGGTATCCCCGTTACACGTCTCGGCCCCAGAGGGATCGATCGTCAATTG
>SLMV01000016.1 GCA_007133365.1 Clostridia bacterium | reverse complement strand
CGTATTTTTGGGATTGGATAATATATCCAAGGAGCCCTGAACCCCAATGCCAGCGGCATCTAATAGGCTTTTGTAGTCCGCCAGGGATTCGAACCCTGGACACCCTGATTAAGAGTCAGGTGCTCTGCCAGCTGAGCTAGCGGACTATTTGGTAGCGGCGGCTGGATTCGAACCAGCGACAACACGGGTATGAGCCGTGTGCTCTAACCAGCTGAGCTACACCGCCACAGCAATGCTCATCCATTATACCGAGGGCATCTGACGATTTCAACTATATCGCCTTGCACCCTCGATTCTACCCAACTCATAACGCGTTTCGCAATTCCCGTCGCTCACTTCCTCGTCACTCCAGTCGCTCAATTTGCCGTTGGAGCAAGTGATTGAGCCAGTCCCAGTGGGAACCCTCACCTCCTTCGGGGTCATAGCGTCGATGCGCCTCGTCATAGCCAAGTTCGGGATGCGGGCCCATCAAAAGCACCGGCCCGTCGCCATAGTCGAAAAGAATTACGGCCGGTTCGTCATTGATCATATAGCGCGCCAGCACCGTCACATCTTCGCTTTCCTTGAGATCAAAATACGGACCGTCCATATAATAAACGTCCAGGGATTCATCAAAATCCCCTGCTATTGACGGCGCATCCGGCAATAGCAGCTCGGTTTGACTGCCCCAGGGCGCTTGGCCCCCCAAGGGACCTACTGCCACCCCGTCAAACAACGACAAAGGATAATCATACGCCTCGCCTTGCCAACGAATATCACCTGCGGCATAATAAGCGCCGGCACAGGTCCCGATGAAACCGCCCCCCTGCTCAACAAATTCGCGAATGACGTCATCGTCGACGATCTCAGCGCGATACTGGGCAAAAAACCCGCCCGGCAGCCAGATAATATCGAAATCATCCGCCAATCGGTCGTGCTTCAAGTCGGACTCATCAATCATCGCCCAATCGAAATCATAGGCCTCGAGAAAATTCCCCGTAGCCTCAACCCCTAAATCCCAAGTTCCAACTCCGGCAAAGAGACCAATGCGAGGAGCGGGGGCGCTCTCTTTGGGCAGAGGAGGCGTGAAGTCGAACAATAAAGGGGTTTTTGAATTGTAAATCCGGTCCCAGTTCACGTCGTCCGATTCAATTTGTGCTCGTTCTATTTGCACGGTGCCTTCCATCATCTTGGGATAATCCGCCGCTAAAACCCAAGTAATGCGCTTCGAACCCACCAACTCCAGGGCCTCTTGCGTGAAGATTTCCTGCCCATTTTCCGGATGGTGACGGGGGAAGAATATCCATTGATTCTCATCAATTCGGGTACCTGCTCGCATCGACCACCAGGACACCCGAGAAAAATCTTCGAGCTCCCGGGCATCCTCGAAACCCATGTCAATCTCAAACGCCCCGCCCCCATGGACCAAACCGATGAGCCAAAGGTGGGATTCCTCCTCTGAGGGATCCGCCGGGAGGTCCGACTCAGCGGGTTCAGATGGAAACAATTGAAAAGCGAGGTAGAGGCCGATGATGATCATCAGCGCCAAAAGGCCAAAAACTTTCCCCTTCATCTGAAACCTCCCATCTATCCAACCACTGCCCATACTCCATCGCCCCACGACCCGGCAATAAAGAAAACCCTACTGACGGCAGCAGGGTTATGGCTGATATCCATATCATCAAAAGGTGGGCGCCAAAACCTGTGCCGGGGGAGGGACTCGAACCCTCACGGGCATACGCCCAACGGATTTTAAGTCCGCATCGTCTACCAGTTCCGACACCCCGGCAATGGTGCGGTCCTCAAACAGGAGGCACCCATTTATCGTTTGTCCTCACCACCACCACGCCGGTTATTGCGGTTGCGACGAAACTCACTAAGGCGCTCATCGCTTTCCTTCATGAACTCCTGAACCTTATCCTCGAATCCACCCGAAGAGCGGCGGGGCCGCTGCTTAGGGCCTGGGGGCACAAACTCTGGAGGACCTGGGTTGCCCTGACTTAAAGACAGCGCAATCTTGCTGCCATCTTCGTTAATCGACAACACTTTGACTTTAACTCGTTCGTTGCGCTTCACATAGTCTTCCACTTCGTGCACATAGGTGTCCGCAATTTCGGAAATATGCACCAAACCCGTCTGCCCATTCGGTAGTTCGACAAAAGCTCCAAAATTAGTGATTCCCGTAACGACGCCCTCAACCACACTGCCAACTTCGACAACCGCGCTCATGCTAGGAAACTCCTCCTGTTATATTTTGTCGCTGTCCGCCGGAGCGAACAGCATCATTATTATATGACCCCCCATCAAGGGGTGTCAACGATTCCCCCGACTACTTCGGGTCGCTTCCTGCCACCTGCGAACGTTCTCATTTGTTGCCAATGCAATAAGTATGTCACCCGGTCTGATCACCTCATCAGGACCCGGCGGAACCAAGACTTCTGTAACACCACGACGAAGGGCCACGATATTGACATCGTATTTGGCTCGAATGTCCAACTCACGAAGCGTTTGACCTTGAATCTCAGGGGTTGCGCTGACTTCAACAATGCTGACATCCGGTGTGATCTCTAGATAGTCAATAATGTTGTCGATGGCTAAATGATTTGCCAGCTTTATCGCCATGTCCCGCTCTGGGAATATCACCCGATCAACACCTATTCGTTTGAGTACTTTTCCGTGAACATCTGATGACGCTTTCGCAATCACCCTTGGAATTCCCAGGTCTTTCAGCAATAATGCAACCAGTATGCTGGCCTGCATATCGTGCCCAATACTGACGATTGCCACTTCAAAATTGGCTACCCCCAAAGCGCGCAATGTTTGTTCATCGGTCGCATCGGCTTGCACCACATGGGTACAAAAGTCTTTGTTCTTTTGAACACGCTTTTCATCAATATCAATTGCCAGCACTTCGTATCCCATACTATGAAGATGGCTTGCAACACTCGAGCCGAAACGTCCTAATCCAATTAGCACAAACTCTTTGATGCCCTTCAAAATTGATCACGACTTCCAGGTAGATTATTAGCCTATCATAATACCTTCTTCGGGATAGCGAAAGCTTCCCCTTTCATTGCGCTCCATGGTTAGAGCAAATACCATCGTCAAAGGTCCCACCCTGCCGGCGAACATCAATAGCGTAATTATCAACCGCCCTGCGGTGCTCAAGTAAGGCGTAATCCCGGTGGATAAACCGACAGTTCCAAAGGCAGATGTCACCTCAAACAAGGTATCCAAAAAAGGCATGTTCTCCAAAAATAATAAAACTAGAGTCACAGCAAAAATCAGTGTGATCGATAATATAACGATCGTCAATGCATAAAATATTATCGACATTTTCAAGCGCCGACCAAACACTTGAATCTCGCTACGTCCCAAGAAGGTCTGGCTCACCGCGAGTACCAAGGCCATGAAGGTGGTGGTTTTTACCCCACCGGCAGTGGAGCCAGGGGAACCCCCAATAAACATAAAAAGTATAAGCAAGAAGAGCGAACCCGGTAACAGATCAGCGGTCGTGACGGTATTGAAACCTGCGGTTCTCGGGGTCACCGCAGTAAAAACCGAAGCCATCAACCTCCCCGGCCAACTAAGGCCACCGAGTGTTTCCGGATTGCCCATTTCGGACACCAGAAAGAAAACGGCACCAAACAGTATAAGCACAATGCTGCTCAAAAGCACTAACCGCGTGTGCAAAGACAAACGGTGGCGCTGATTTCGGAAAAACCGGTAAAGATCCAAAATAACAATAAACCCGATACCCCCAAATATTATCAAAACAATTCCGACCGCATTCACCAACGGGTCCTGCACAAATGGCTCAAAGCTTACGGAAAAAAGATCAAACCCAGCATTATTAAACGCCGATATCGCGTGAAAGACACCAAGATACACGGCTCGGCCCAGTGGATAGTCCCCTGACCAACGGAGGGCGAAAAGCACCGCTCCCACGGCCTGAAATCCAATCGCAATCAACACGACGTAACGAACCAAGCGCACCATACCCTGAAGCGTGATGCTCCCCATCGATTGTTGAATGGCCATCCTTTCACGAAAGGTAACTTTTCGGCCAAGCGCCATGGCTACACCGGTGGACAGTGTCATGATTCCGAGACCGCCCACCTGAATCAATAGCAAAATGATGAGTTCTCCGAAAGTCGTCCAGTGAACACCCGTGTCTACCACGACCAAACCCGTTACGCAAACTGCCGAAGTGGCTGTAAATAGGGCGGTTGTAAAACCAGTTTGGAATTCGGGCTCTGTTGCAAAAGGAAGCAGCAGCAATAAGGTGCCAATGAGAATGGCACCAGCAAAACCGATGATAATCACTTTTGCCGGATTAATTGGGGTTGGACGCCGCTTTTGTTCGCTAAGTGGCACGCCGAAATCTCCTTTGTTTTACTGCAGTAAGGTTATATCCCCGCAAGTATACTCCCGCAAAGAAGACGACGTCAATTGATTGTGTCTTTACCGTCGATTGCCCCAATTATACGGGATGTCACCCGGACGAATCATCCGCAACTTATCACGCGCGATGACCTCCAAGTAATCGTCGGTTTGCAATCGGTCGATTTCCCGTTCCAAATCCTCGTGACGCTCTTCCTCCGCTGCTAACTCCGCTTCCACCTGCGCCACTTCCTCATTTAAGACCAACAATTCGGCGTAGCTGGCCCCGAGTATCTGAACGGCATAACCAAAGAGGACGATCGACAGGACAATCAACAAAACACGAACCGGGTACCACCAGCGTTTGGGTTTGACGGGTTTCCCCGTATGTTGCGCCTTCTCATTTCGCTTGGGAGGTGCCGATCTCATTCAATTTCACCTTCCTCTGGTTCCGCGTCAAACAGGCTTAACGGATCCCCTTCAACGACCAGGACCACTTGATACCCCTTGCTCCGGGCCCGATTGTGAAGCGTGGCGATTGTACTAGTTGAAACACCAAGGCGTTGAGCCACCGCTTCGTTATTGTATCCCGTTTCCTTTAGGGCGACGACTTGGCGCTCACGATAACTCAAGCGCTCCATCCCCCGAATCTCTAATTTCATATGTATCCCCAATGTTATCCACAATCTGTGTACAAACTGTGGACAATCTTAGTATTTTTCCTAGTAGCCTTTAGGTTTCTTCATATCGGCGCGCATTCCTTCTTTGATGCCGAGGAATTCTTTACAGATTGATGACAAATTGCTCAGATTGGGCGCTCATTCCATTATTTTGGCACGATCCGGCGAGATCGTTCGAACCTTCCCCCATTGGGAGGCTTCTAGCCTGCTCTATCTCCACCGGTCGTAACCGGTCGGAAGCAGGCAATGCTTATGTTATAATGGGGTGAATCGATTGAAGGGGTGCCTTATGAGCAATTTGGTGGAAATACTGATCGCATCGATCTGGGACGTGCGCATTGGGGTCGCCCTTGCCATCGTCTATGGGCTTCGTCCCACCATCGCTCTTGCCATCTCGACGCTCGCGAGCACAGCCGTCATCATTCCCGCGTTCGGGTTATTTCGAGATCTTTTGTCTCCCCATAACCCCTACCTTCCCTCGGTGTCCACCTTGGTCTACCGAAAGACGACGAAACACCGTCATCTCATCGAAAAATATGGGTATTGGGGGATTATGTTCTCCATCGCCATTCCGCTTCCGGGGACCGGTCCCTGGGTGGGTGCCCTCGTCGCCGCCCTTTTGCAATTGGATTTCGTCAAATCCTCCATGGCGCTGGCGATTGGCATCATGCTGGCGGGTCTCATCAGTATGGGAATCACCGAAGGGATTACGTCACTCATCCCGTTTTTGAGCCAAGGCCACCTGCAACCGGCAGGCCTTTAGCGCGAAAATTTGCCACCAAAGCCGACTTTTTGCTAGCACTTTCGACCGAGACGCTCCGTCGAAAACCTTACCATGCGAAAAGATCGTCTTCGGGTGTCTGATAATCTTCTCGAATGACCTCATACAAGGTGGGAGCGCATTTTGCGCGAACATGGTGGGGCGTTTCGAGTACCCGAACTTCTAGCACTCGGTTTCCATACGTGATTTCAAGGTGATCGCCCGGAACAACATCCTTTCCCGGCTTGGCCGGCTGGCCATTCACCCGGACGCGTCCGCCCTCGCAGGCATCTTTCGCGACGGAACGCCGTTTGATGAGACGCGAGACTTTTAAGAACTTATCGAGTCGCAATCGGGCCTCCTAAAAGAAGCGGGGCGGCTGAGCGACCGCCCCGATAGCCAAATTATTATTCCGACAAACACCCGCTCACTTTTTCACGCACCGTCTTGCTGATCTTGAAACTGGGGACATAGGCCGCCGGTATCGTCATGGGCTCCCCGGTGGCGGGGTTTCGACCCTCGCGCTCGTTACGGAAGCGGTTCTCAAACGTACCAAAGCCAACCAGGGACACTTTTTCATTTCGACACATGGCATCAACAATGCACTCCAATGTGGCCGAAATGGCCTTGTCCACGTCCTTCTTGGTTAATCCGGTCTCCTGGGCAACAGCATCTACTAGTTCTTTTTTATGCATCTTCTGTCAGCACCTCCGAATTTCTATTGTTTCTCTTCACACCGACATCACGTTTTCGTCGCGCCTGCCTTTTCTATGTTGCGTTGTTCCTAAAGCTAAAGACGGCAGCTTCCGCATCGGCACACGAGGTTATAGGTTGACTTCGATACCGACAAAGCCCTTTCCTCCTAAGATCCCCAAATACCTTACTCCGTTTGCTTTTCATCGTTCCACATAGTGTCCATATCCGCCAACGTCAAATCGGTTAGGCGCTCCCCTCGCGCCCGAGCACGACGCTCAACCCCCTGAAACCGCCGCCGGAACTTGGTCACGGTGCGAAGCAGCTCGGTCTCCGGTGAGAGGTGTAAAAACCGAGCCACGTTCACCAGCGAAAAGAGGATGTCGCCAAATTCTTCCCCACTCATCGTTCCTTGTTTAACCGCTTCTTGGAATTCCTCCACTTCTTCTTTTATCTTGATCAAAGGCCCTTCAATGGTGTCCCAATCAAATCCCACCCGCGATGCGACGCTTTGAATCTTTTCGGCCTGAAGCAACGCCGGAAGCGCCCGCGGTACGCCTTCGAGGAGGGATTGATCGCGTTTTTGATCCGATTTTATCCGCTCCCAATTCGATTCAACCTCCTGGGGAGTCTCGGCATTCGTATCGGAAAACACATGGGGATGGCGACTCACCATTTTATCCTTTAAGCGATGGAGAATATCGGAAGGTATGAATTCACCCGCCTCCCAAGCAATGACCGCATGCAACGCCACCTGCAGCAGGACATCGCCCAACTCTTCCTTTAGCATAACGGGATCGCCCTTTTCGATGGCCTCGAGGAGTTCATACGTCTCTTCCAACAAAAAGGGTTGCAAACTGACATGGGACTGCTCGCGATCCCACGGGCACCCGCCCGGGGCACGTAATCGCTGGACCACGCTCATCAGGACCGCCATCGCTCGACCCGTCGCCTGTGCAGTTGCTAATCGTTCACCGGAAAGGGCAAAGGGGGCAAGATAAAGCAATGACGTGTTTAGGTCCGGATGATGGAGTAGATCCCCTAAGGGAGCAACCGGATTTGATGGGCCCGAGCGAAACACCGGCAGCAATCGTGCCGGATGTTGTTCGGAATAGGCCTCAATCAGGACCTGGCAATACCCTTTGGGATCCGCCACCGACCATAACCCCTCCACCACCAGCGGCTTGGCCTTCGGCAATAAGCGATCCCTTAATGCCGAAGCGCCGACTACCTCCGGGGGCAAGGCATCATCAACCACCGCCCGCGCACTCGAAACCCCCAGGGGAGGGCCTTGAATCACCCGAACACGACGCCCACTGCCGATGGCGCTTCGCTCCTCCCTTACGGCCAACTCGTCGTAAGGGATGGGCGCGCCCCAGCCACAATAAGCATCGAAAGGTCCTTCCGAAGCCCCGCGCACCATCACCTCGTCCGCCACCCCGATTTTGGCGAGGTGTCGGCCGATCCATTGCCCCACCGGGCCGTACGGCAGCCCAATTCGACGCATAGCCGTTAACACGCAGCGGTACTCCGCGAAGTTGGCCTCCGATGAGAGACCAAAAATCCAAAAATCTCGTTCCGACATGATACCCCCTTAATCGCGCAACAATCGACTCGCCTGAAGACCCGCTGCCAGGCGTTCTCCCACCCGCGGAATCATCAGCAAGTCGGAGCGGCGGATGCCGCCGATCAATAGAATTAGGATGCCATAAATCGCCACGCCAAACACCAAACCGCCCGCGACCCCTGCCAGCGTTCCGAGATGGCCGCTGAGAAAATTGACACTCAGCCGAACCCCCAATGCCATGAACCCCGCCCCGACGACGGGACGCCAAAACATGCGTCCGACGTTGAACCACCCGATGCGTTGAGTCAAGGCAACAAAATTTAACGATACCGCCACTGTAAAGGCCACCACCGATGCAACCCCGGCTCCCAACACGCCCAGCGTTGGAACGCCCGTCAACACCCAGGTGAGGATGAGCTTGACCAAAGCACCAACCATTAGATTCATCATGGGGATCCAAGGGCGCCCAATGCCCTGTAACACGGCCGCCGACACTTGTTGCAGTCCCAAAAATAGGGCCACAAACGATACCGACGCCAACACCGGCCCTGCTTCCGGAGCGTTCCAAAAAAGCGCAGGAATTTCCGGAGCCAACACCAAGAGTCCAACAGCAGACGGCACCCCGATGAGACCGGAGATCCTCAAAGCGGCAAAGGCCTTGTTACGAATACCTTCAAAATCAGCCTTCGCCAAAGAGGCTGAGACGGATGGTACCAAGCTGATGGCGATGGCGGTGGTGAAGATGGCCGGGACGTTGACGAACGGCATACTGTAGGATTCCAGATAACCATACGCGGTGG
>SLMV01000037.1 GCA_007133365.1 Clostridia bacterium | reverse complement strand
CTCGTATTTAAACAATGATCCTACAACACGCAAAAGGTTGTAGGATCATTGTACCTTTTAGTTTGAAGGCACGTAAGAAACCAAACAGTGTCTTGCTCTATTTTGGTAATGAACGGAATAGGAACTGCTCTCTTTTTTGGGACGATGTGGTTAAAGAAGAAACCGGCGGCGAGGCCTCACCGCCGGCTGGATGTACGATTTACAAAGATAGAACATACTGGTGGATCTATACTATTACCAGCCGTGAATGGCAAAGACGGCTCTTTCAGCAATCGGCAAGAGTACGAACAGTTCGTGCAATGCGACTATGACAGCAAACCCCATTTCGATTCCCCCTTTCATCTCCTAGCCGGGAGAAAATGGCCCACCGCCTTGGATAACAAGCATGATGCCGTTTGGCCAAACGGATTTCAGGATATCCTAGTCCAAACTTGAAATCGCAAGGTTAGTGTCCCATTGGGATCGACCAGGATACTATAAGCACACTAGAATCACAAAATAATAATAACCAGTATTTCAAAATAATACAATAGGCCATGAAATAGAGTCCAATGTTGTGTGTAAAAAGGGGTAGGCCCTCAGTAGGCTGGCAGCAGAAAGGGCCACCTGCCCTCTCGTAGAGGTAAAGTATCACCCAAACCAATACGGAGGGATACAGATGACCCAATACGCGCTTACCATTGACGACGAGATGTTGCACGATCTTTTTCAAAATGATGATGGGATCGCCCGGCTCCTTGAAGGGGTGCTCAACCAAATCCTGGATGGGCAACGAACGGAGCATGTGAAGGCAATGCTCCACGAGCGTTCTGAGGAACGGCAGGGACATCGAAACGGTTACTGGAACCGCGGGATGAAGACACGAGTGGGCACGTTGGAATTACAAATCCCCCCGGGTACGCGGTGGCGGTTTCTCCACCGGGTTGTTCCAGCGGTATCAAAGGAGCGAACAGGCTCTGGTACTTGCCCTGATGGACAAACTATCACAAGGTGCTCGCTGTTCAAAACGGATGCTATATCAAGTGGCGAGTGGTAAACGAAGGCAATCAGATGCGCAGTCCAAAAGCAGGATGGTCACTGGGCGGGCTATAACCTTGGTTGGAGGGTGGTCATCAAGCCTTCAAGGGATCACGTTTTTTTTCCGTAACCGTCATCAAGAGCAGGATATTCCTCGGCGTCCGAGAATTGGTTTCCAATCTCTGCCCTCAAACGTTGAAAGCGCCCGGCGAATGAGGGTGGATCGAAGGGGTGTCGCAATATGAGAACGATCCTCCGAAATATCAACCTTATCGACGCCACAGGAAACGGTCCCAAACCCAATGCAACCCTCGTCATCGAAGGTGAGGACATTGTTGATGTCCTGGTAGGCGATACTGCCCTAGATTCTGGTGATGCTGAGGTGGTTGACGGTGGGGGCAAATGGGCGATCCCCGGACTTTTTGATTTGCACGTTCACATTGCCACATGGCACCGACAACCCGATGTCAATCGATATGCCAAGCACCAAGCAGCCAAGGGTACGACCCTAGGCGCGCGCCGAATCCAGGAGTCCCTCTTGGGTGGTGTGACCACCCTGCGCGATGTCGGGACCGCCCATGGGATTGCCGTCGCGCTGAAGGAGGCCATCGAGAAAGGACTTCTTCCCGGCAGTCGTATGATACCCTGTGGCCAGATCATTTGTATCAGTGGCGGTCACGGTCACAGTGTCGAAGGAATGAGCCGAGAGGCGGACGGACCAGAGGATGTGCGCAAAGCCATCCGAGAGCAGCTTCGAGGTGGGGCGGAGTTCATTAAAATCACCAACACCCAGGGAGACCGAGCGGAATTTCGCATGGAAGAACTGGAGGCGGCCGTGGATGAATGCCGTCGCCTGGGGGTTCACCTTGCCTGCCATGCCACGGTCGATCCGGGATTCAAGATGGCGGTTGAGGCGGGGGTCGATACCATTGAGCATGGGAGCATGCCCTCGGACGAGACCATCGAACTGATGGCGCATAAGGGAACCTTCTGGGTTCCTACGGTTTGTGTTAATCGGGGGATGATTGACGGCGTGAAGGCGAAGATGACGCCCGAAGAATTCCGGTCCTCGTATGAAGCCCGGGTTCGACAACGGGTATCCTCCGAGCGGGAGGTTCGTCGCCGCACGGAGCTCTTGACGCGTTTCTTTGCCCAAGGGGAAGCGATCTTCCGCAAAGTGCGGGAGGCAGGGGTCCGAATCGCTTGTGGCACCGATGTGGATGCCTCCACGGATGCCCCCAACAGCCTTCCGATGCATGCCGCTCGCGACGAGGTCAAATGGTTCGTGCGGTTCGGCATGTCGCCGGAGGAGGCCATCATTGCCGCCACGCGCACCTCGGCCGAGGCGGCCCGGGTTCACGATATGCTGGGAACCCTGGAAAAAGGGAAGATCGCGGACCTATTGCTGCTCAACACCAATCCCCTCGACAACATTGACGCCATTGATGACATTGCGGATGTGATCGTCAACGGACAATTTGTTGAATGAAGAAAAAGACGTAGGAGCAGGGAACGATACGCGGCGGCCTTGAACCCGGTATCCCACTTTGTTTGAGGACGTAACCCTAGTTCATATGTTAACCTTGAGCCCGAGACAGCACCCTTCTGAATGACCGGCCATACGGAGAACAAGGGGAGTTGGCAGGCCACTTTGAGGTATGCATAAAATGCCGAGCGTGACCCCCAACTGCGGTCTCGGTCAACCCCGGACAAGCGAACGTCGCTTTGTCACCAGAGAAGGGAGCAACCGACGTGTTTTCGGATAACGAATTGGGGCGCGTCGATTATGAGGTTCATGGTCATGAGGATGCACCGGCGATCCTGTTCTCCCATGGGGTGAATATGAATCATGAAACGTTTCAAGCGCAGGTCGATGCTTTAAGGGGAAGGTATCGGGTCATCTCTGGGATATGCCGTATCACGGGAAGTCTTCCCCCATTGATGGGCGACTCTCTTTCTCGGAAACGTCGGCCGACTTTATTAAGGCGATTCTGGATCATCTGGCGATTGCGGAAGCGGTTTTGACGGGGCTTTCCTTGGGAAGTTACGCTACTCAACTGGCGGCCCACCGATACCCGGAAAAGGTTCGGGCCAGCATTCATATCGGTGGCGGCCCCCTTCATCCTCCGGTAACCCGTCTCCTGCAATTGGCAAGTCCGTTGATCGGTCTCTTTATCCGGCTTTATGCCGAAAAGTCAATCTTTCGGGCTTTTGCCGATCAGCGTTCCTTCAAACCTGAAACCAGAGATTATGTGGGACGGATTGCAAGGGAGAACGGGAAGGTGGTGATGGCGCATCTGACTCAAGAATTGCTGGGAGATATGGTGCGGGGGCTTCCCCAGCATACCCCAGAACCCACACTCCTTTGTCACGGGGATCACGAAATTGCCTTTATCCAAAAACAGATGAAACGATGGCACCGGCAATGCCCGAAAAGCCAACTCACAATCATTGAAGATGCACACCATATTGCAAACCAGGATAATCCGAAAGCGACCAATGAGGCATTATTGGGATTTCTTGATTATGTTTGGGACGTTGCGGAATAAGGAGATTGTCGCGAAGTCCTGCGCTTTTCACCAAAGCGTGGGACTTCTTTCGGGTTCCTCGCGGTCTTATGTGGGTAGGCCATATTCAAGTCTGCCGGCAATCAAATAGGTCATGGCGATGAGATGACGGTTGGTGCGATAGCCCGTGGCCTTAGCGTTAGGCGCCTAAACGAGACGATTGATCCCTTCCAACCATCCGGTATTGAGTCGACCGGTCACTTCGCCTAACATCCCTTCCCGATATTGCTTGATGGTTCCCGGGCACTCTCGGTTACCGGAACCAGTAAGCGGTGTGTTGTCCAAAACAGCGAGGAATCTTCGGAATTGTGATAAGCTCTTAGCAATCGTTTCATAGTCGTTACATAAATCGGTTTCATCCAAGAGGAGGATGATCATGAGACAAAAGTCGATGAGGGTCTTGGTTTTGGCAGTCATTTTACTGGTGGGCGTGGCCGGAACCGCTCATGCCGTGACCTTTACGGATATTGATGGGAATCCCCATAAGGAAGCCATTGAAGAGATGGCACGACTCGGCATTTTGGAGGGGGTTGGCGATAATCGTTTTGCCCCTGATATGGAACTCAACCGAGCGGCTGCTGCAAAAGTGGCGGCCTTTCTCTTAGGTTACACGGAAGAGGATGCGCTCGAAGCCGAGGAATGGGCGCCCATGTTTGATGATGTCTATCCCGGGATGGGTCAGCACGAATGGGCTTTGGGCTGGATCAATTTGATCGCGGCTGACGAGGTCATCATTGGACTCGGGGATGGCAACTACGGGCCCGGAAATCCCCTGAGAATGGTGGACTGGGTGACCATTCTCACCCGCATTCTTCAGCACGAGGAAGCACAAATGACGTGGCCCGATGATTACAATGAGATGGCGGCCGATCTGGGCCTCGATGCCGGATTGCCCTACGAAGGGATGAACATCGTGGACCGTGCTGAGATGGCTCGGATGACGACGACGGCCATTTTCGATATAGAACGCCCGGATGGGCGGAGGATCATTGATATAGTGGTCTTTGACGTCGACGAACGAGACCCGGATGATCACGGTGAGGAAGACGATGTCGTGATCTATGACGCTATTCGTTTTTCGTTTTCTGCCCAACGGACATTGTTGCCGGCAGGAGGGGGACAAACGACGGAGATTACGGTCAAACTCACGGACGGTGAAGGGCGCCCTGCTGCCAACACCCAGGTGGGTTTCTTTGCGGGCATTGAGACGTCGGATGATGTGATCGACCGCAGTGGCCAGCTCTCAACGCGGGAAGTGATCTCCGATTCGAATGGTATTGCCCGGGTGATGTATACCACACTGGCCGCTGATGATGATCAAAGTATCGCTATCATGGCCAACGCGCCCCAGGGGGATGATTGGACCGAACAGCGTTTTTCCATCCTCGCCTCTGATACGGCGTCACTGGTGCAGGGCCGGCTCATCAACCCCTTTACCGGTGCTGCTCATGAGGGTGCGGACATTAGCTTCGACGCTAAAGACAACAACTCTCACATGATGCATGAAGGGGCCACGCAGATCGGTGGCCTTTATTCCCTGCCGGTTTTGCCCGGCGACTACCATGTTAGTTTCCATCTTGATTTCGGCAGCACCGCCCACTACAGCGGCGAATTTCACGGGTCTCATAGTCAACTCAATCGAGATAATACCGCCACCATGCGCGAAACGGTGTCGATCGCCGAAAATCAAACCATTACCCTCCATTCCGAACGAGGCGTTCTCATGGGAATGGTTACCAATATCGGCAGTGATCGTAACCTCTATATCACGCGCGATACGGGCGAGACCGTCATTGCCGAGGTCAATGATGATGGTCGTTTCATGATTTTGATAAGGGGCGGCACCTACACCATAGGAACCCGTACCGGTGCCATTATCAAATCGGGCGTCAATGTCACACCGGGTGTGGTAACGGATCTGGGGAGTTTTGCCCGCTAATAAAGAAACGCATTGACTATCGCTTGGTTCAATGAATGATGCGCAAAACCGGCTTTTTCGGTTTGACTCGTAA
Source organism: Clostridia bacterium (assembly GCA_007133365.1). Lineage (GTDB taxonomy): Bacteria > Bacillota > Sulfobacillia > SLMV01 > SLMV01 > SLMV01. Next base: position 21,401 of record SLMV01000037.1, on the reverse strand, counting down.
GGACCCAAAAGGCGAAGCGCGTGGGGCCGGCATCGGCCTTACGTCATTACGACAAATACCTGGGTTCGATTATGCGTTTGAATTGGGATATGCGCTTGGCTTTTAATTTCAGATGGACGATTCGTCGTCTTCATCTGACATCAGGAGAGGCAAGGTATCCCCAGGAGAGGTAAAAGGGGGGCACTCCTTAGTGCATTAACGTTCTCAAGTCGGGATGATTCTGCTCGGACATCAATCGTTTTCGAATCGTGTCTCCAGCATGCGTTCGTCGCATCGCGGTACATGATTCGGGCCCAAAGTATCGTCGCCTGATGCTCCATCTTTCATTTCGGTCTAAAGGAGAGGATCCACCGAGGCAAATCAGGGCTGAGCAATTGGGAATCGAGCGATAACGGTGAATCCTAGGACACTGGATTGGGATGCGCATTGCCTAATCCGTGGGACCCTCGATTTAGACCAGAGTATTGCTAAGGGTTCTCTCCCGCCCGTTATCCATGCGGCACTGGTTTGATGAGGGCTCGGTTGGTGTTTCGACTAGGGTGGTGTCCCAACTCTCCTCGGCACCAAAACCTCCTTTTAAAACCCAGCCCTCGAGATTGTCGTCGTTGCGTGCGTGTCCCTTTGACGGTGCTGATGGTCTATAATCAAGTAAGGGATTTATCCGGTTCATCCGAGTATAGATGGAGTAAGCGAAAGGGGTTGAAGGCATGGAGTGGTATATCGTATTAGGTATCCTCTTGGTACTGGGGATTTATCTCGCTGGCACGTATAACGCACTGATCACGCTTCGGCAACGGGTTAAGAATGCTTGGGCACAAATTGATGTTCAATTGAAACGTCGTTATGACCTCATCCCGAATCTGGTCAACACGGTCAAAGGCTACGCTAGTCACGAACAAGAAACCTTCGAGAAAATCACCCAGGCGCGCTCGCAGGCCATATCGGCTCAGACGGTCGGTGAACAGGCAGAAGCAGAAAACATGCTTAGCGGAACCCTAAAGTCATTGTTTGCCGTGGCGGAGAGTTATCCGGAATTGAAGGCCGACACTAACTTTAGGCGTCTTCAGGAGGAACTGACGAATACGGAAAGCAAGATTGCCTTCTCACGCCAGTTCTATAACGACACCGTGCAAAAACTCAACACGCGAATTCAACAGTTTCCGGTGAATCTATTCGCAGGCCTTTTCGGTTTTCAAGCCATTGACTACTTCAACGTTGAAGGAACGGCGCGCGAAGCGGTTCGGGTGGAGTTTTAAATTGGGGGCTTGCCACATGGTTCGAAAAGCCATTCTCCTGTTATTGATCACCGTGCTGTTTTTGGGTCTCTTCGCCGCCCCGGTCGTCGGGCAGCGCTCGTTTCATTTCCCGCGCTTAGAAATTGAAGCAACGGTGAAACCCGACGGAAGCCTTCACGTCCTCGAACACCGCACCGCTGACTTTCGAGGCACCTACCGCGGTCTTTATCAGTGGATCCCGGTTGACTCTCCCGTCGAAATCACGGACATTCAGGTGTGGGAGGGGGGCACGCCGTACACCCTCAATCCGGGTGAGGATATCGGGCCGCCCGGGACCTTTTTTTTGAGAGATGAGGGGCATCAGGTCTATATTGATTGGAGTTTTGAGGCCACGAATCAAGTTCGCACCTTTACTTTGGAGTACCGTGTCCTCAACGCGGTGCAAATCCATCGGGATGTCGCCGAACTTTATTATCAATTTGTGGGGGATGAGTGGGAGGTGCCAGTCGACGACGTCGTCGTCCAACTTCAACTTCCATCCGGCGCTGAGCAAGAGGAGCTTCGAGCCTGGGGACACGGCCCTCTCCACGGAGAAGTTGAAATCATTGATGCGGAGACGGTTCGTTGGCACATCGCACCCCTTCCCGCCCGTCAAATGTTGGAGGGTCGGGTAACTTTTCCGCCGTCGCTCACCCCGGCGGGGGATCATCGTACCGACCGCGAAGCCCTGCCGGCCATTTTGGCGGAGGAACAACGCTGGGCCGATGAGGCCAACCGGGAGCGCATGCGTTTTCAGGCGGATCGATATTTGGGCATTTTGGTGGCCCTGGCCGGTCTTATCGCCGTGTTGCTCTTGTGGCGGACCTATGGAAAAGAATTCCGCCCCTCTTTTGATGGCGACTACTATCGCGAGTTACCCGCAGAGTATACCCCGGCCGAACTGGGCGTGCTGTGGCGTTTTGGATCGCCATCGGCGGAAGACCTCAGCGCGACGTTGTTGGACCTGGCCCGCAAGGGATGGATTCGAATGGAAGAGTATGCCCGGGAATACCGTCATCTCCTCCGCCGTCGAGAAGAAACGGATGTACGCCTCATACGACAGGAAAGTGGTGACGGAACACTGGCGCGTCACGAAAAGGATCTCTTGATTTTTCTGTTCTCCGAGGTGTCGGAGGATAAGAACATGGTGACCATTCACGAAATCTCGACTTTTGCTAAGCGACATGCGCGAAGATTTGCCCGTTTCTGGCGTGAATGGGTAGCGGATCTCACGGGACGAGGTGACGCTTTGGAATTTTTTGATCGCACCACACGTCGGGTGCAAATCCTCGAAATCGTCTTGGGGGGCCTCCTCTTTCCGGTCGGTTTTTTCCTGTTTGTAAGCCAGATGTTCGTCACCGGCATCGGGGCGCTGATTGCGGGTCTGGCCCTCGTCATCGGTGGTGCCGTGCTTCGTCGCCGTTCGCGGCAGGGGTTGGAAGACTTCACCCGCTGGCGGGCGTTTCGACGCTTTTTACAGCATTTTTCCCAGATGGATCGCCAACAGGTGCCTGCCCTGATTATCTGGGAGCATTATCTGGTCTATGCCGTCACCTTGGGTGTTGCCAAAGAAGTTCTCAAACAACTGGAGGTTGTGTTCCCGAATCTTCAGGAGGGGAATTATCGCTTTGGCGGGGCGTGGTATGTATCCACCATGGGATATTCATCCCTCGGTACGATGAGCACCCAACTGGATTCACTGAACCAAAGCGTCACCACCGCGGTGAAGACCGCCACAACGCCTTCCTCGTCAGGCGCTGGGGGCGGTGGCGGCTTTTCCGGCGGGGGCGGTGGCGGCTTTGGTGGCGGCGGCGGGGGTGCCCGGTGAAGACGGCAGACCGACCCGGAGTGATCACCAATAGAGGTTTGTGCATAATAGCGTGATGGGATTGAATCGAGGTAAATGTTGCTCGTATCGGTAGCGGGGCCGGGCCACTTACCATGGCCTGTGCCCCCCGGACGTCATCGAAAGCAAAAGCAGTGATAAGCCCGTCCGATGCTTCTTCGAAGCGGTTGCGGGCCACCCCCCGTGGAAACACGAATGACCCCCCGAAAAAGGGGAGGGGAACGCCGAGGATCCGATCCGAACCGAAGTGGGTGGCACGTCGGGCCTCCGCCGTTCGGATGGTTTCACCGCATTGAAAGCCGACACTTAAGGTCAGGACGACGATAGGGAACGAGGGAAGAGCCCGATGATCGCAGAATCGGATCGATATCAAAAGGGTGCCGGGTATTATTATGTCAAATAGGAGCGAGTGGGTGTTACATAGATCCGATCGTTTGGATTTGGTTTTTCGATCGCCCCAATCATTTTTGGCGACAACCCAATTTGCTGAACGGAAGCGTGTCGAGCGATCCCCTGTGATCGGGCGGATTCTTCGAATGTTGGCTTGGTGTTTTTTCCTTGGTTCATTGCGAGTCGTTGATCTTATTTTGGCGTAAAGACAAAGGCGTGTCTCGGATTAGGGCGATATCTTCACTATAGATAGAATCGGGTATGCTCCTTATTCGTTGTCGGGATACCAGATGGTTTTCTAGTCATTTCTCCTCCGATATGGTTTAATTCGAGTAAAGGTTTTAAAAAAAGGGGGGACGTTAGGTGTTTAAGAGTTCCATTACCATTTTGCGAATTTCAGGAATTCCGATCCGGATTCATGTGAGTTTCTTGCTCATTCTCGCATTTTTAACCTATGCCATCGGACAGAACATCCAATCGATTGCCAATCTGGCGGGCGTGAACGTGGGGGACCTTACCGTCAACCCCTATGGTTTGGGTTTGATTCTGACGATCCTTCTTTTCGTCAGTGTTACCTTCCACGAGTTGGCGCATTCCTTCGTCGCCCGGCGTCAGGGCATGACCATCCGCAGCATTACCTTAATGCTGCTTGGCGGCGTGGCCCAAATGGAGGAGGATATCGACGAATCCGGGGAGATGATGATGGCACTGGCCGGCCCCTTGTTCAGTTTTGTTTTTGGTATCGCCTTGCTCTTATCCCTTCGGGTGTTGGTGCCCTTCATCGGTCCCGATACCCATCTGGTCATCTATTATCTCGGAGTCATCAACATCTTCCTGGCGGTCTTCAACATGCTGCCCGCGTTTCCGTCGGATGGAGGTCGCATTCTCCGGTCCCTTATCGCCCGCCGCGTGCCCTATTTAAAAGCCACCCGGATCGCCACCAATATCGGGAAGGGGTTTGCCGTCTTGTTTGCCATCTTCGGCTTTTTGACCGGCAATCTTCTTTTGATTTTGATCGCGTTTTTTATCTATGTGGGGGCTTCCCAGGAGTATCAGCTCAATGTTATCCGTGACGTCTTTTCCGGTTTTGAAGTGGCTGATGTCATGAGCGATGAGGTTTCCACCGTCCGTGCGGATGATTCCGTTTCAACGCTTCTTCGGCGCATGATGGACGAGCGGCATTCCGGGTATCCGGTGGTAAATGATTCCGGTGACGTTGTGGGGTGTGTGACGTTGGGGGATGTGCGTGCCATGCCACAGGAGTTGGCAGGTGAAAAGCGCATCCGTGATATCATGAGTTCGGAATTGATCACCGTACAGCCACACGATGACCTGTACCAGGCCTTTAAGAAGTTGTCCTCAGCCGACATTGGGCGCTTGATGGTGCTCGATGCGGACGGAGGGCTTCGGGGAATTCTCACCCGGTCCGATATTATGAAGGTCTACCGCATCAAAGCGCTTCAAGAAGAACAATCGCGTTTCGAAGGGTAAAGCACGGCCGGCATTTTCCGCTCGCGTGAACGCCCCAACCGAACCTTTCGTTACGATTGCTTCCGTTGCCAGCCGGTCAATTGCATCATGAGGTTCCCCTTTTCTTAACCCGGATGCACCACCGATTGAATCAACGATCGGCAAGTTGCCACGCTCAAGGGAACCACGCCCATGCCCTGATCATGATAGGCACGATGCGCGAGGCGGTTGAGCGCCGTTTCGCTTAAGTCCCGTTCGAGATGATGGGGGAGCGCGATTCGCTCGATGAGCGATTGAAGCGCGCTTAAAAAGGAACGGTCCGACGATGATACCGCCGGAAGCCGTTCGAGTTGGTCGGGGGCGTGGGTTTGATATTCTTTTAGCACCCCCGGAAGAAACAGCGCATTTAAAAGCCCGTGGGGGAGATCGAACGCACCGCCGAGTGCTTGGGAAAGTCCGTGGACGGGTCCCAAACTGGCGCTATCAAAGGCCATGCCGGCCATTAAACTGGCCTCAAGGAGCCGGGTACGTCCGTGTAGATCCTCCGGGTTTTCAAGCACGTTTTCAAGGTGGGCGAAGATCACTTTGATCGCTTCACGCCCGAGTGCCCGAGAAAACGGGTGCCCGATCGGACTAAGCACTGCCTCAACGGCGTGGGTGAGGGCATCGATTGCGCCGTACGCGGTCATGGAAGCCGATAGGGTTAACGTCATTTTAGGATCGGCTAGGGTGAGATGGGGGTAAAGATGACGATTACCGATGGCCTCTTTTTGCCCCTTTACTGTGATGACACTCCACCGGCTGACCTCCGACCCCGAACCGGCTGTGGTCGGAACGGCGATCAGCGGACGAGGTGGAAGGGGGACGGATTGCTCACCCACCACATCCTCCAACCGGCAGTCGTTGGCCAGGATGAGGGCGATGGCTTTGGCGGTATCGATGACGCTGCCCCCGCCGACCGCGATGAGACCATCTGCCGCCACTTCCTTGGCCCGGTGGACGCCCGCCACAACATTGGCGGCCTTCGGATTCTCCTCGACATTGGAGAAAATATGGGTCTCGGTGTCGGTGAATTCGAAGGCATCTTCGATGGGTTCCAAAAGTCCTGCGCCCATGACACCAGCATCACTCACCAAAAGCAATTGGTTAAACGCCCAATGTGCAATCAAGGCGACTATGTCTTTGGATGAGCCCGCACCAAAAACCAGTTGGGTGCCCCCGATTACGAAGGTTGATGTCATTTCAATCCCTCCCTGATGAACATCCTTCCCCGAAAAACCCCAAATCCCTCCATCATATAACCACCGACAAACGCCCAGGGGGCTGCATCACTATACAATAATAATCATGGATTGGCCGTACAATTAGCCCAATGGTCGAATATTAAGAAATTATCCCGTATATACTTGCATAAATATAATTCCTCCGGTATAATTCGTTCATGTTGTGACAGAAGGGAGCGGTCGTTGTGGCGAAGAAAATTGTGCTGGCCTATTCCGGTGGTTTGGATACCTCGGTGGCCATTAAGTGGTTGCAGGAAAAATACGGATATCAGGTGATCGCGTTATCGGTGGATGTGGGCGAGGCAAAGGATTTGGAATCCGTTAGGCAAAAGGCGCTCGACGTCGGGGCCATTAAGTCCTACGTCATTGATGCCAAAGACGACTTCATTAAGAACTACGTGTTCCCTGCCTTGCAGGCGAACGCGACCTACGAAGGCAAATACCCGCTGTCGTCGGCGCTTTCACGCCCGCTGATCGCCAAGCTGTTGGTGGAGATCGCCGAGCGAGAAGGTGCGGAGGCAGTGGCTCATGGGTGCACCGGTAAAGGAAACGATCAGGTGCGCTTTGATGTCTCCGTGTCCGCTTTGAACCCCGATCTTAGCATCGTGGCACCGGTGCGAGAATGGCCGATGTCGCGGGAAGCGGAAATTCAATATGCCAAAGCGCATGGCATCCCGGTGCCGGTGGGGGAGGCTAATCCTTACAGTATTGATGAAAACGTATGGGGCCGAAGCATCGAGTGCGGTGTTTTGGAGAATCCGTGGTTGGAAGCTCCGGAGGATGTTTTTAAGTGGACGGTGGCACCGGAGGCGGCCCCGGACGAACCAAAGTATTTAGACCTCACGTTCGAAGCGGGAATTCCGGTCGCGATCAACGGATCGGTACTCGATCCGGTTTCCCTTCTATCCCAATTGAACCAAATTGGCGGTCGCCACGGGATCGGGCGTATTGACCATGTGGAGAACCGATTGGTTGGGATCAAATCGCGTGAGATCTACGAGGCACCGGCGGCCGTGTTGCTCCTGCACGCCCATCAAGAGTTGGAGTCCTTTACCTTGCCGCGGGATCTCGGGCATTTCAAGGCCGGTTTATCCGGAACCTACAGCCAACTGGCCTACGAGGGGTTATGGTATTCGCCGTTACGTGAGGCGCTCGACGCCTTCATGGCGAGCACCCAAAAACATGTCACCGGCACGGTGCGGGTGAAAATGTACAAGGGCAGCGCTCAGGTGGTGGGGCGAAAGTCCCCCTATTCCCTATATGATGAGGACCTGGCCACCTACGGGGGCGAGGACGCCTTTGATCATGCGGCTGCCGAAGGTTTCATCAAGATTTGGGGATTGCCCACCGTGGTCTACGCGGCCACCCAACGAAAACAACGTCCGGTTAACGTCCAAGAACGTTCGACGGGCTGAGGAGGTGCGATGATGGCGAAACTCTGGGGCGGCCGGTTTACCGGCGAGAATCGATCGGCACACTTTACCGCTTCCATCGGGACGGATCAGCGCTTGTACCGAGAGGACATCAAGGGAAGCATCGCCCATGCCGAGATGCTCGCCCACCAAGGGATCATCTCGGCGGAGGAGGGGCGTCACATCGTCGACGGTCTTCGGATCATCGAAGCCAAAATCGCCTCGGGTGCGGTCGAACTGACGGAGGAACACGAAGATATTCATATGAATATTGAAGCCCTCTTGATCGAGGAAATTGGCACGGCCGGGGAGAAACTGCACACCGGGCGAAGCCGAAATGATCAGGTCGCAACCGACATGCATCTTTACATGAAGACGGCCATCGGGACGGTTTTGAAAAGGCTACGGGATTTACAAGACGCGGTTGTGGAGTTGGCCGAGCGCCACTCGATGGTCATGATGCCGGGCTATACCCACTTACAACGCGCCCAGCCCGTGCTCTTTTCTCACCATCTGCTCGCCTATTTCTTCATGTTAAAACGCGATGAAGAGCGCTTGATCGCGGCTCGGGAGCGCACCGATCAGTGTCCTTTGGGTGCGGGAGCGTTGGCTGGCAGTTCCCTGCCCCTTGATCGGGTGATGGTCGCCGAGGATTTGGGGTTTACCTCCCTTTATGCCAACAGCATGGATGCGGTCAGCGACCGTGATTACCTCATCGAATTTGCCAGCGCTTCTGCCCTCATCATGATGCATTTGAGTCGCCTGGCCGAAGAACTGATTCTATGGTCCAGCCATGAATTTGGTTTTGTGGAGCTCGATGATGCGTATGCCACCGGGTCGAGCATCATGCCGCAAAAAAAGAATCCGGACACCATGGAACTGGTACGGGGTAAGACCGGTCGCGTCTACGGCAATCTCACCACGTTGTTGACGATGATGAAAAGCCTGCCGCTCGCCTATCACTCCGATATGCAAGAGGACAAAGAGGCGGTGTTCGACACGCTCGATACCGTGACCGCGTGCCTTGCCATCACCGCCGAGGTGATTAATACCCTGCACGTTCATCCCAAGCGGATGGCATCCGGCCTAAATGACGACTTTTCGCTGGCGACCGATGTTGCCGATTATCTGGTGGCCCAAGGGGTGCCGTTCCGGCGGGCGCATCGGATTGTGGGAGAAGTGGTCCGCTATTGCCTGGCAGGGGGATTGAGCCTATCGGAATTGACGCTGGATACGTGGCAGGCCTTCTCCCCGGCGTTTTCCGAGGATATTGTCAATGGGGTGGATGCCGCGAGCAGCATCGCGGGCCGAAAGACGCCCGGAGGCGCCGGTGGCGAAAGCGTCAAGGCCCAAATAGAAGAGGCCCGCCGTCACTTGGCATCTCCTTATTGACCCAAACTTTCTTAAGGGGGTCCGATCCGCGGACCCCTGCCCCAACGGGGGACGAAATCAATTTGCAAACCCCACAATCAAAATCCATCTTCCCTTTTTGAAGGATGGTGGCAGGTGTTTGGTGAAGTAACAAATAATGTATGATGCCAACTCCGGGACCCGAAATGAGCGGATTGGCATACCATCAAATCATGGGGGAATGATGACAATGGTTGAAGCTGTGGTAGAGCAGGTTGTGGCTCAGATCGGCCCGGACGGGGAACGCCTGGTGGTAGTGGCCGGTCCGCCCGGAGCCGGAAAGAGTAAGGTTCTCCGACATGTCCGAGATAAAACGGGAGCACCACTGGTCAACGTGATGTCCATCCTTTCGCGCCGTTTGTATCACCTTTCCGAAGCGCAACGAATTAATCAACTGCCCGAAGTTCTCCGAGAACTGATCAACTCCTACAGTGAATCCATGCTTCTTTTGGACGATATCGACCTTCTTTTCAATGAGTCGTTGGGGCACGACCCCCTGTCCCTGTTGGAAATCATGAGCCAGGACAAAACCCTGGTGGTCGCCTGGCCCGGCATCGTCCAAGACAAGGAACTCACCTACGCGATTCCCGGTCATCCCGAGTACAAACGTTACCCACTCGGTCGTTTTTCCTTGGTGATGGTGGAGCCTTCGCGTGATTATTAAACGAAGTGAAAAAACGATTGTTTTCCCCAAGCAAGGTTCGCGATCCTAAGGGGTCGTGGGTGATGCGCTGACATTGGGTGCTTGGGACAAAAGAAGGAGGCAATGATCGATGGGAAGTCGACGTGGTCCAACCATTAATACCTTTTCCATTGTCGGACGCGACCCCGAGACGGGACAGGTGGGCGTGGCGGTGGCCACCAAATTCTTAGCGGTCGGCGCCGGCGTGCCCCACGGCGAGTATGGGGTGGGGGCGGTGGCGGTACAAGCGGAGCATCATCCGGAATTTGGCGAACGCACCATGGAAGCGCTTCGGGACGGATTGTCGCCCGAGGCCGCCGTCGAGGCCGCCCTGACCGACGATGACCGCCGAGGCTATCGGCAGTTGGGTGTGGTGGATGCCCAGGGCCGATCCTATAGTTTCACCGGGGAGGATTGCGGGTATTGGGCCGGCGGCGTCGCAGTGGAAAATGCCGCGGCACAGGGCAACATGTTGGTCAATGAAGCCACGGTCACCGCGATGATTGAAGTGTTTCAAACGAGCTCCGATTCGCTGCCGGAACGATTGCTGGCCGCGTTGACCGCAGGCGATCAGGCCGGCGGTGACAGTCGGGGCCGGCAGTCGACGGCCCTGTATGTGCGCGGGCGCCCCGAAGGCACGTCGCTTTACCGGGAGGGAAAAATCGATTTACGGGTGGATGATCATCCCGAGCCCTTCGGTGAACTCAAGCGACTCCTTCGCGTTCGGTATCGCATCCACGGATCCTTGGATCCGGATCGAGCGGTTGAAATGGACGATGCGACCTGCCGCCGTGTGCAAGAAAGTCTATTTAACCTCGGTTATCTCGAGCGGCGGCCCACGGGCCAATATGATGAGGTAACCCGAAAAGCCTTAAAGCGGTTTGCCTATCGGGAGAATCTCCGACGGCGTCTGGATGAGAACGGACGTTTCGACGAGGTCTTTTTGGACCATCTCATTCAGCAAGGACGTTCGCTTGCCCGAGGTTGAGGTATTTTGGTAAGACGTGATGAAGGGGGGCGGGGCCGGTCGGGGTCGCCCCCCTCAGTCAGCTCGGGTAAAGGGAGTTGGTTTTTTGGGGAGATTGTCGCATCGTTGTGTTCACACTCAGGGCTTAGGGTGTTATAATACGAAGGACTTTGTTGTGGCAGGAGGAGGGGCATTTTGATATCTCAGCTTTCATCTTTTGCAAGTGGAATGGGACTTCTAAATATTACAATCGCCGAGGTCGGGATGTTGCTCATTGGGGGCTTGTTGATCTATTTGGGGATCGCCAAGAAATTCGAACCCTTGCTATTGCTTCCGATTGGATTCGGAGTTATTTTGGGTAACATGCCGCTGGCCGGATTGATGCAGGCTCCGGTGGATGGGGTCAATGGCGGGCTGCTCTGGTATTTGTATCAGGGTGTGGACTTGGCCATTTTCCCGCCCTTGATCTTTCTCGGCATCGGTGCCATGACGGACTTCGGTCCGCTCATCGCCTATCCGTTGACGGTGCTTTTAGGGGCGGCTGCCCAGGCGGGGATTTTCGCCAGTTTTCTCGGGGCCATGTTCTTAGGCTTTACGGCACCTCAAGCGGGCGCGATCGGCATCATCGGCGGGGCGGATGGTCCGACGGCGGTGTTCTTAGCGACGCGACTGGCGCCGGATCTTTTGGCTCCGATCGCCGCTGCTGCCTACTCTTATATGGCGCTGGTGCCGGTGATTCAACCGCCGGTGATCCGGCTACTGACCACCAAAAAAGAGCGAATGATCCGCATGCCGCATTTGCGGAAGGTCCCGCAACTCGAAAAGATTCTTTTCCCCATCATCATCACCATCTTAGTGGGTCTTATCATTCCCGATGCGTTGCCGTTGGTGGGAATGTTGATGTTGGGTAACCTGATGCGTGAATCCGGCGTGGTCAAACGACTGGCCGATACCGCATCGAACGAGTTAATCAACATTGTGACCATTTTCTTAGGCCTGACTGTCGGCGCCACCGCGAGCGCGGAGCGCTTCTTTACGGCGGAGTTTTTGTCCATCTTGGGACTGGGCTTGGGTGCATTTGCCTTTGGTACTGCGGCCGGATTGATATTGGCCAAGATTTTCAACTGGCTCACCCGCGGAAAGATCAACCCGTTGATCGGCGCCGCTGGCGTCTCGGCCGTGCCGCAGGCGGCACGGGTGGCGCAGCAGATGGGTCAGCGGGAGGATTCCGGTAACTTCCTGTTGATGCACGCCATGGGTCCGAATGTGGCGGGCGTCATCGGATCGGCCGTGGCCGCCGGGGTTCTATTGGCACTTTTGGGCTAAGGACCAACGCCGATAACATACGAACAACCGATGGGGGCGAGCGCAAGGGGTTCTTCGCGTTCGCCCTTTCGTTTTGGGAAGGGGAAATGGACAAGGGGGAAGGCTCGAGCGATCTCGCTCCCATGAACTTGAAGGAGAAAAGCTGCTTTTGGGATCGCCGAGGGAAGGGAAGGTCGGTCTTAGAAAGTGACGCGGTCATTTCGGGCCCAACAGGATCTTTTAACGCGGTCGCACTCGGAAGGATTTCGCCCAAAACAAAGTGCGGCGCCGGCCCACCGGGGAAGGGTTGGGCCGGCGCCTTTTATTCGTCTTACGATGGCTTCAGTCGAGGACGTCCCGGATGACCCGCCAGGCATTATCTTCTTCCTGACCGAAACGCCAAAAGGCAACGCCGGCCAAGCCGTAATCGCGCACCAATTGCATGCGGGCTTTGAGACTTCTTTCATTTTCAAAGTACACGACGCGATCCGTGCCCTCGGCATTTGTGTAGCGGAAGAACGGCGTCTGGTTGACCTCATCCCAGTGAATGCCTGCACCATGTTCTCGCGCCCGGTCGAGGGCGGTGGGCCAGCGGAGGCCGGTGGCGCGGTTGGGCTCATCATTGTCTTCCCAGTCATAACCGTAGAACGGGGCGCCGAGGAGGATCTTTTCGCGCGGTACCACCGACACCGTATAATTGATGATCCGCTCCACCCAGGGGATGGAGGCCACCGGGCCCGGCCGCGCCGTGCTCCAGTGCTCATCGTAGGCCATGGGAATGAGATAATCCACGTTAGGCGCCAATGCTCGGTAATCGAACGCTCCGGACCATCCGTGGTTAGGATTGTCCGCGACTTTGGCCGGTACCGCCATGGTGATCAAGTAATCGTTGCCGAAACGGCGGTAGACTTGCTGCATGAAGCGGGTCAGGGCGTCGCGGTCGGCCGGGTCGACGTTTTCAAAATTGATGTCGAGCCCATCGTATCCGCGATCAAGGATTTTCTGCAAAACGTCAAGGGCCCGCTGGGTGTGCTGTTCGCTGTGGATGATTTTTGAGGCGGTTTCCCGGCAGAAGGCGTCGTTGGTGATGCGCGCGAGCACCGCCCGATCGCGGCGATTCGCCGACCAATCGAACAGGAAGTCGCTATCGTATCCGCCGCTTATCACGTAGCCATCGTCGTGAAAACTAAGCGCGTAGCTTCCCATCATGACCAGATTGATCCGGGATCCGTGACGATCGACGGTTTGATAGGAATGGCCACGGTGTTCATCGCGGCCTAAATACCAGCCGCCGATGAGAAACTGATCGGGTGGGACGATGCCGGGATCCGGTTCTAGGGCGATGCCGCCGAGTTCGATGTATTTCGGGATGAATCGCTCCAGCATGGTGGCGGCCTCAGCACGGGTGATGGCTTCCCCAGGTGCAAATTCGAACCCCAAAGGCGTGGGACGACCGACGACCAAACGCTCGGTTACGGCCGCGGCCGCGGGCAGTGCCCAGTCCGGGATCTCGTCGCGATCGAAAAAGGGTTGGAACCAGCGCGATTGCGCGGGGACGCCCAGTTCCATCAGGCTGCGCCCCAAAATGGTGGCCATCTGAGCGCGCGTCAGGGTTCCTTCTGGATCGAACCGCCCGTCGGGAAATCCGGCAATCAGACCCTTTTCGACGGCACGGGCGACATCACCGCGCGCCTCTTCGGGAATGGCGTGAAGATCGGTGAAGTCTAAATCCGGATCGTCGAGGGGCTGTTCACCCATGGCGCGCATGACCCATTCGGTGAAATCGAGTCGGGTGATGGGGCGATCCGGCGCGAACCGTTCCGGCTCTAGTTCCGTGATGACCCCGCGGCGGTACATAACATAGATGGTATCTTCGGCCCAATGGCCCTCCGTGTCCTCGAAACTCGGGGAGAAATCGAAGGATTGGGCGGACGTGAGCCCGGGCGAAATTGAAACGATAAGAAGCAGGGAAATGATAAAACTGGTGATTCGTTTGGTGATTGTCGACAGGCGATTCTGCATGCCTCTACCTCCTCAAATGGGTTGATGAGACGTTCTTGGCGTGGCCGATTCAAGTGAACGGCGTACCCGGATAATGGTTACGAACGGCCCGAGAAAGCCAGCAGGTCATCAGGGGTTTCCCCCGAGACCCGCCGGTAACCCGGCCGCTTGCAGGGACGCTCGATTCTCTTTTGAGCCGATCCTCATATGGATCGCATCCGTCCACCATCTTTCTTAAGGCAACTTCCCGGGTGAGGACGTCTTCGAAACGCGAGCGCATCCCGTATTTTCCTTTTCATTTTTTCAGCATGGGTTACTCGTCATCCCTTCGCGCTCGAAGGTCAAAATCCTTTGCCTATGGGGGGCGTTTGGGGGCGGGCTGCCAACTTGTTATCGTTTTGAAAAGAAAGGGGCGTAGTGGGTCTCACGCCCGGGTGTCTTGTGGGCAAACCCCTCCGGGCCCTTCTGAATAAGCATCAGAATATACTATGCTGATAAAGGAGAGGATGTCAAATTTCTCCGGTTTTTCAAGGGGAAAGTCTTCCCCAGGGGAGTGACGGGGCGGAAAATGCGAAAGAGAAGGGGCGATGTTGATGGGTGAGGAAATCAGATGGGAACCGCGGGCGCTGACACTTGACCGGTTGAGTTGGGAGGAGTTTCGGGATTACTTAGCCGACGGTACCGATTTGGCCCTGATTCCGGTGGGGTCCACCGAGCAGCACGGCCCGAATGGGTCATTTGCTGTGGATGCTGGGCGCGCCGAGATCTTCGCCCGCAAGCTGGCGGAACGACTTTATCCCAAGGCCTTTTCGGTCCCGGTATTTTCCTACGGGGTGTCGCCGCATCATCTTCACTTTCCCGGCACGCTCAGTCTCCGCCCTGAAACGTTTATGATGCTGCTTCGGGATGTGATAGATTCCTTATATCAACACGGCGTCCGAAAATATTTCATCATCAACGGACACGGCGGCAATGCCCCGGCCTTGACCCTAACGTTGGGTGAGTTGAAGCGGGACTATCCGGACATTAAGGCCGGCTGGGCCTCGTTTACGGCCCTCGGTCTGGATGCGGTTCGGGATCAGGTAACGTCCCGGGTGTATGGTCACGCGTGCGAGATCGAAATGTCCCAGGCGATGTATTTGGCCCCTTGGACGGTGAAAGAGGCACGAAGCGCCGGCGCCGTTTGTGCGTCGACGAATAAAGGGCCGGGCGCTTTTCCCATTCACTGGGCGCAGGGTTTTGAAGAAATGACGGAGAACGGGGCCTTGGGCGATGCCCGGAATGCGCGCTGGGATTGGGGACGTGATATGGTGGAACTGGCCTTAGACCGATTGACAGAAGAACTCGAGAACTTGTAGCGAAAAATCCAGGAGTTGATCGGGGAGGGATACTGTGGACGATGCGCGTCAGTATTTAAACATCGGAACCAAAGGTGAGGCCGAAGTGAAGGTCGAGGAGAATCAATTGGCCAGTCGGTACGCCAGCGGAGAACTTGACGTCTACGCCACGCCGGCCATGGTGGCCTTGATGGAGCAGGCCGCCGTCCGCGTCGCGGACGGGTCCTTGCCGTCCGATTGGATCACGGTGGGGATGAAATTGGACGTTCGCCATCTACATCCTACCTTGCCCGGGGCGACGGTCCGGGCCGAAGCGGAATTGGAAGCGATCGATGGCCGCCGACTGGTTTTTAAGGTGATGGCTTTTGATGGGATCGGTCGCATCGGCGAGGGCGTCCATGAACGCTTTTGTGTCGAACGACCGGCTTTTCTCGCCGATGCGAAACGACGGGCAGCAAAATGAGGGGAGCGATCGGAACCCCTCGCGAAAACTATGCGGATCTTATGGAGGAGGTCATGACCATCATGGGCCCGGTGATGATCGGACCGTCGAGTTCGCACACCGCGGGTCCGCTGAAACTGGCCTTTGCCGCACGGGAGCTCTTCGGGGTCCCCATCATGTCGGCGCGGATTGTACTGGGCGGTTCGCTCGGTGCGACCGGGAAAGGGCACGGCACGCCCCAGGCGGTGGTGGCCGGTTTGATGGGATGGGCCTCCGATGATCGCCGGGTTCCGCGGGCTTTAGAACTCGCCAGGTCATCCGGTTTGAAATTCGAGGTGGTCTATGCACCGAAATTGGGCAATCACCCAAACGAAATGTCCATCGACCTCACCGGCGATGATCCGCAAACCATGCGGCTTCGTGGGGCCAGCCTGGGCGGCGGCAAAGTTCAACTTTTGAGTGTGGATGGGTTTAAGGTGAGTCTTTTTGGGACCTTTCCAACCCTTATCGTGTACATGTTGGACCGTCCCGGCGTCATCGCGGGGGTGACCGGTCTATTGAGTGAACGCGACCTCAACGTTGCGTTCATGTCGGTGGCGCGAAAGCGAAAGGGTGAGGATGCCCTGATGAGCATCGAGATGGATGATGATCTCGATGACGATCTCATCGAGCGGGTCGGTCAGCTTCGGCAAGTGAAGCGGGTTCGGGTGATGAGTCCCCTATAGCGACGGATACGAGGGAGAGGAGATTGCCATGACGGGATGGGAAGAGGAGGAACGGGCGAGTCTTTCGGAACTGATCGGGGCGGCTCAAGCACACCAAATGACGCTGTCGGGGTTTATGTTGCAGGGACTTTCCGATCCCGAACGTCACCTGGTGGAGATGAAAAAGCGGTGGGCCGTGATGATTGAGTCCATGGAGGAAGGATGCTCGGGCAATTTGAGGTCGTCAGGCGGCATGGTGGCGGGCGATGGCCGACGCTATCTCGACTACCTTGCGTCCTCAAAGGGGTTGCTCGATGGCTTGACCGGACGCGTGATGGGCTATGCGCTTGCCGTCTCGGAATGCAATGCGACGATGGGGCGGATCTGTGCGGCGCCGACCGCCGGCTCCTGCGGGATCATTCCCGCCGTCTTTCGAGGTCTTTTTGAATCCTACGATCTTGAGGAGCGGGCCATCCATCACGCCCTCATCACCGCCGGCGTAATCGGAAGCATCATTGCCGAACGGGCCACCCTGGCCGGAGCCGAAGGGGGCTGTCAGGCCGAGTGTGGCGCGGCCTCGGCCATGGCAGCGGCCGGCGCGGTGGAATTGATGGGCGGTTCGCCACCGGCGGCGGGGCATGCAGCCGCGTTGTCACTGAAGAGTTTTTTGGGATTAGTTTGCGATCCGGTGGCCGGTCTGGTGGAGGTGCCGTGTATTAAACGAAATGGCATCGCGGCCCT
Organism: Clostridia bacterium; assembly: GCA_007133365.1. GTDB lineage: Bacteria > Bacillota > Sulfobacillia > SLMV01 > SLMV01 > SLMV01. Next base: position 4,137 of record SLMV01000037.1, on the reverse strand, counting down.
TCACGCCCTGGGGGCGGCCGATTTGGCCTTGGCCGGGGTCGAAAGCGTCATTCCAGTGGATGAAGTCATTGATGCCATGGCGGCGGTGGGGGCCGCTTTGCCCCGGACGTTACGCGAAACGGGGGAGGGCGGCGTGGCTGCATCCCCGACGGGGCGACGGATTGCCGAACGATTGGCCGATGTGACAAAAGCGGAAGGAGAGGATTGATCCATGGGACTTTTTACCGAGCTGGTGATTCGAAATAAGGAGGTCAAAAACCGGGTGGTACTGCCGCCCATGGCCACCAGTTTGGCCACGCCCGAGGGCGAAGTGACCCCCGAAATCTTGGAGCATTACCAACAATATGCCGATGGCGAGGTGGGCACCGTCATCGTGGAGCATGCTTACGTTCGTCCCGACGGCCGGGTGCGGGATGATCAATTGGGCATTCATGAGGAGGCTCGAGTTCCCGGCCTAAGGAAACTGGCGGATCGCTTACGAGGGGGGAAGGCACGAAGCCTCATCCAACTGACCCATGCCGGGGCCCGAAGTCTAGGCGATGCCGACGGTGTGGTCTGGGGCGCGGGCAGCGTGACCTCCCGAGGCGAGCCGGGTCCCACGCCGCTTCCCCAATCCGGACTCGAGGACCTGACCGATGCCTTCGTCCGGGCGGCCGAGCGCGCCATTGAAGCCGGCTTTGACGGGGTGCAGCTGCACGGCGCCCACGGATATTTGCTCAATCAGTTTTTATCCCCCTTAACCAATGACCGTACCGATGCGTTTGGCGGCGATCTCGCCGGGCGGGGGGCGTTCCCCCTCATGGTCATCCGCCGGGTTCGGCGGGCCATTGGGCCCGAGGCCTGGTTGTCGTATCGGCTGGGGGCGGACGATCAACTCGACGGCGGTTTGACGCTCGAGGAGACCACTCAGTTTGCTCAGGAACTGGCCGCGGCCGGTGTCGACATCGTGGATGTCTCGGGAGGGCTCGGGGGTCCGCGTCCCGAGGACGAATATCGTGAAGGCTTTTTCCTCAAACAGGCCAAAGCCATCAAAGCCGCCATCGGCGATCAGGCCCGGGTCATTGTGACCGGCGGGTTCGTCAACGCCGAGACCGCCGATGAGGCCGTTCGGTTAGATGGCGTGGACTTGGTGGGCGTCGGCCGGATCCTGCTCGCCGATCCCTATTGGGTGCTAAAAGCGCGGGCTCGGCTTTTGCGCTCAGCCTAGCGGAGGGGGACGATTGATGATGTCAGAGGACACCGCATTTTTCGATGGCGCCGCATCCATCACCAGGCAGCAGGGCTATCTCAATACCGGCATGATGGGGATTATCCCGGATTCGGTTCTAACGCGCTGGCTCGAGGATCTTCGTTGGTATTACGAGACGGGTCCTTCCTGGCCTGAGGTGAGTGATTTTCGGAAAAGCACCCACGCCCACACCAAGGGGGTGCTGGCCCAATTTTTAGACGCAAAACCCGATGAGGTGCAGCCGGTGGTGGATACCACGGCCGGGATGAATGCCGTGATGACCAGTTTGGCACTTGAGCCGGGGGATGCGATCATCGTCACGGATATTGAACATCACACCGGGCGGGTTCCCTGGGCCTATGTAGCACGGGCGAAGGGATTGGAAATCGTCGAGGCCCGGGCTCAAAATGGCCAGGTGACGGTCGGGGAGATTGAACGTCTAATCACCGAACGCACCCGGGTCATTTCGCTGAGTCACGTGAGTTTTCTCACCGGAGCCCGGTTGGACCTGGCGGGGATTTTTGAACTGGCAAAAGCGCACGATATCTTCTTTTTGGTCGACGGCGCCCAATCGGCGGGGGCCCTGGACCTAAAGATGCCGGAGCTGGGATGCGATGCGTTCGCTTTTCCTGCGTATAAGTGGTGCATGGGGCCGGACGGAATGGGCGGGCTTTATGTTCGGGAACAGGCCTGGGATCGCTTGAACCCACCCACCATCACGCCGAAATCGACCGCGACCATGGATCTTTCGGGCCACTACACGCTGCGACTGGGCGCATCCGTTTTTGCCGATTCCACCCCGAGTGTGGCGGCCGCCCTCGGATTCGGTTACGGCATGACCTACTTGATGGATATTGGTTTGGATGTGGTCCAAGCGCATATCACCGCCCTGGTGGATCGCTTCATCGCGGGGCTCGGGGCGCTCTTGGGGGTTAACCTGGTGACGCCGGCGGCGCCGGAGGAACGGGCGGGGCTGGTGGTGTTTGAACTCGCAGGATTTTCGGGGGCGGATTTACAACGGGTCAATCAGGCCCTGTTGGATCGAGGTTGGGCGTTACGTTTATTGGAAGAGATCGATGCGCTTCGGGCGTCGTTTCACATCTTTAATCAGCCGGCCGAGGTGGATGCACTGCTCGAAGCGTTAGACCAGGTGATGAGCCGAGGAGGTGCGGGATGTTATTAGAGGATCCGAATCCATATATTTTTCAGATCGGTGAGTTTGGCCTTCGGTGGTACGGGTTCACCGTGGCCTTGTCCATGGCCTTGGGCATTTGGTATTTGCTGAGGCAAAGCCGGCGGCGCGGGTGGGATGAGGATGCCATTTTAATGGCGGCCACGGCGTCGCTTTTGATGGGGGTGGTCGGGGCCCGACTGGTGTTTGTCCTGACCAACTGGTCGTATTTTGCCGACAATTGGCTCCTCATTTTTCGCGGTGATGGGTTGTCGTGGCACGGGGCGCTCCTTGGTGGGATTTTGACCGGGTGGTTGTTGATTCGCCGGCAAGGTTATGATTTTATGGCCATTTTGGACGTGGTGGTGCCGGGGCTCAACATCGGCTATATCCTGGTGCGCTTGGCCAATATTCTCAATCAGGAAGTGTTGGGGCGCTATGCTGAAATCCTCGCCACGCGACATCCGGCCCAGCTTTATGGGTCGGCGATCGGGCTGGTGCTTTTGATCCGCTATTTTTACCTCCAGCGGTACGAGCCTCCGAACGGCTATCAGTTTTGGTCTTGGGTGTTTTGGTATTCGGTGCTTCGGGGCGTGATCGAGGAGACAGTCCGGGCCAATCCGCTTTACGCCTGGCATTATATTAACGATGTTTGGGGGGTGGGGTTTTTCACCTTGACCCAGATCATCACGCCCGTCATCTTGCTGGTGTCCGGCTATTTTATGCTGCAAAAAATGCGAGGAAAATGGGGGAATGCCCGTGCTTCCGGTAAAAAAGGGGGATAGGGTCACCGTTGAGATCGAGGACATGGGGCACTCGGGTGATGGCGTGGCCCGTTATCTCGGCTATGTGCTGTTCGTGCCCTTTACCGCGCCCGGCGATGAGGCCGAGGTGGAGGTGATATCGACGGGATCGCGCTTTGGGCGAGCGGTGCTTCATCGATTGCTCGCGCCGTCTCGGGCTCGAGTGCGCCCGGTTTGCCCCTATTTCGGACGGTGCGGGGGGTGTCAGCTTCAACATCTTGATGATGAGGCCGAGCGGGCGCAAAAGCAAAAGTGGGTCACCACCACCTTGGGGCGGATTGCGGGTCTGGCGGGCGTGCCGGTGGGAACGCCGCGCTCGGGGCCGCGCTATGGGTATCGGGAGCGGGTGCGGTTGACCCCGGTATCAGATGATGAGAGTGTGACCTTGGGATTTCACCGGGCGGACGGGGCGGGATGCCTCCCCATCGAACGCTGCGACCTCCAAGCCGAGACTAACAATCAGGTGATGGGGGCGCTCGCCGAGCATCCCGTGGTTGATCGCCAACTGGACAGCGTAACGCTTCGAGCCCGACCGGGCGGGACGTCGATCCTTTTTACCACCCGCGCCCGCACGATTGCTGCCGATGCCTATGCGGCGCTTGCGCTTGATCTGGCGGATCGGATTCCCTATCTAAAGGCGGTGCATTTAAAGACGCCGGCGGATCCGAACCCCTGGTGGGTGTGGGGAGACGATCATCTTTTTGAGGCGGTCGACGGTTTGCTGGTGCGGACCTCGCCCGATGTCTTCACTCAGGTCAATCGGGCCCTGGTCCCCGCCCTTTATCGGGACGTAATCGAGGCCGGGGAGATCACGTCCGAGCACACCGTGTTTGACGTTTTCAGCGGGGTGGGGATCTTGTCCGCGCTGGTGGGCCGTGATACCGGAGCCCGCGTGATGGGGATCGAATGGGATCCCCGAGCGGTGGAGGATGCCG
>SLMV01000091.1 GCA_007133365.1 Clostridia bacterium | reverse complement strand
GATCTACCCTTTTGGGATCAATGCTTCAAGTGGTTGAAGCGAATCGGCGGCGGGCCTTGCGACTTCAGTTTTTTGAAATCAACAAGGTGTATCGACCTCGGCAACTGCCACTGGAGGCGCTCCCGCAGGAAAAAGATCGTCTGTGTCTTGCCATGCTCAACAAGGATGAGGAGGGTTTTTGGGGGGCGGATGCTACGGTCCGTTGGGACTATTTCGATCTGAAAGGGATTCTCGAGGGGCTGTTGAGGACGCTCAACATCACGGATTGGCAGGTTCGGGTAAGTGACGCGTACTTCCTTCATCCGGGACGCCGAGCCGACTTGATCATTTCGGGACGAGAAATCGGTTCCTTCGGCGAACTTCATCCGGATTTGGCGGAGCGACTTCATCTCGATGTTCCGGTCTTAATCGGGGAGTTGGATGTCGAGGCATTGAGTGAGGCGGCCCGACCCGTTCCACAATATCAGCCCGTTCCCGAATATCCGGCATCGACCCGTGACATCGCGTTGTTCATTGATGATGATATCTCCCACGACGAAATCGTTCGCACCATTGAAGGTGCGGCCAGCGCCCTGCTCGAGTCGGTTCATCTTTTTGATGTTTATCGTGGAGGGGCGGTGCCGGATGGGCAAAAGAGTGTGGCATATCGGTTAACCTATCGAGATCCGAAGGGGACGCTGACCGATGCCCAGGTCGACAGCGTGCATGAGGATATCCGCCAGGCGCTCAGAGACCGCTTGGACGCACAACTTCGGTCGTGACCGAAGGAGGTCGTGGATGAGTCTTCTCAAAGTTAAAAACGTTGGGAAATACTATAACGGTGAGCCGGTGTTTCGGCAGGTGACGTTCGATGTCAATGCCGGTGCTCGCATCGGCGTGGTGGGACAAAATGGCCAGGGGAAGACCACGCTGCTTCGTTTGATTGCGGGTGAATTGGTGCCGGATGAAGGCGAAATCGAATGGTTCGGGACACCGTCGGTCAAAGTGATGGCGCAGACCATTCAGTTTGAGGCGGGCCAGACCGCCTTTGACGTTGCGATGGAAGCGTTTTCGAGTCTATGTGCCCTTGAGCAGCGACTCCGCGACCTCGAGGAAGCCATTACCCAAGCGGACAGCGAGGTTGAGCGAGACCAACATCTTAAAAAATATGGGAAAATGATGACGCGCTTTGAAGATCAAGGTGGATACGATATGCACGCCCGGGCCCGAGAAGTCTTGATCGGCCTAGGCTTTAGCGAACACGATCTCGGCCGAGGGGTGGCTACCTTCTCCGGCGGGGAAAAGGTTCGGTTATCCCTGGCAAAACTTCTCCTTGTGGCGCCGGATCTTTTGCTTTTGGATGAGCCCACCAACCATCTCGATCTGGAAGCGATGGAGTGGTTGGAAGACTACCTGAAGGCGTATGCGGGAACCATCATGGTGATTTCTCACGATCGCTATTTTATGGATCACATTGTCACCGAGATTCTCGAAGTTCATCAAGGCGAGGTCGAGCGATATCTCACGACCTATTCGGGGTATCTTAAAGCCCGAAAGGAGCGGCGACGGCGTCGACAGCGTGCTTATGAGCGGCAGCAACAAGAAGTGGAGCGGATTCAATCATTCATTCGCCGGTATCATGCGGGGCAGCGCCACAAAGAGGCGGAAGATCGGCGCAAAAAGTTGGAACGGATGGTCACGTTATCGCCACCACCGGACTATGAAGGGGGAATGGGCCTTTCATTTCCCGTTTGCCATAGCGGAAACGATGTCATCTTAGGCGAGGGATTAACCATCACCCGGCCGGGATTGACCATCTGTGAGGGCGTCGACCTCCGTTTGCAGCGGGGGGATCGGATTGCGCTCTTAGGGCCCAACGGTGCCGGGAAAACCACCTTGTTACAGGTGCTTCTTGGCTTAGAACGTCCCACCGCAGGAAGTCTTCGATGGGGCACCGGGGTCGTATCTGCGTATTTTCCTCAAGATCTTTCTTTTCCCGATGAAAGCGTTAACCTTATTCAGGAACTGCGAAGGAGTCAACCCAATCTTCGAAATAGCACTGCCCGGGATCACCTGGCACGCTTTGAGTTTTTCGGTGATGATGTGTTTCAACCCCTTTCGACCCTAAGCGGCGGTGAACGCACCCGGCTTCATTTGGCCAAAATGGCGCTGGTGCCCTCCTCGCTCTTGGTGCTCGACGAACCCACCAACCATCTGGATTTGGAAGCTCGCCAGGATCTCGAACGTGCCTTGCTCGATTATGATGGGACGGCCATTTTTGTCACCCACGACCGCTATTTTGTCGATCAGGTCGCAACGGCACTGTGGATCTTGGACGGGGGCCACCTAAAACCATTTTCCGGCAACTATTCTGACTACCGTGCTTACCGACAGGCCCAGCAGTTTGAAGAACAGCAGGCGAGGGTTCGACGGCGAAAAGCTGCGCCCCGTCCGAAGCGTCCAAAGAAGAAGGTCCGGGTGACAAGCGAAGAGTTGGACCGCCTGGAACAGGAAATCGAGGAGCAAGAAGCGAAACGGGACGAATTGGCAGAGTTTCTGAGCCGCCCCTCCTCCTATGCCGAGGGGGCAGGACGCGATGCGGTTCAAGATTATCAAGCGGTTGAAGACGTCCTGAAGACGCTTTATCGACGGTGGGAAAATCTGGCGCATCACTTTGAGCAGCAAAGGAACAAGTCGTGATCATCTAAAAAGGAGGGGGTGAACGGCAAGGTATTCGGTTCCTTGCCCAATTATGGCGGAGGTTCGCGTTGAAATCTACAATCAGGCCTATGTTTTGCGCGGCGAGAAGAGTGAAGCGCAACTCCGGAGAGTCGCGCGCGAAGTGGATTATCGCATGAGCGAAATTGCAACCACGCGCCGTAATTTGGACGTTACGCGCATTGCGGTGTTGGTTGCCCTGCATTTGGCCGAAGACCATTTGGATCTTCAAGCACGTTATGATCGTGTGGTAAAGATGTTGGAGGATCAATATGCCAAGCAGCAAACTCAGGAAGACTTGATGACGCCCATGCGGCGCGATCTAGAACAGCCTAAAAAACAAAGGCCTGAAGATAAGGATGAAAGAGGATTCCCTACGAGTCCACGCTCGAAGTGAAACGAAAAGGCGGGCGCTTTGAGATCATAGGAAAGATGAGGACGTGACATGGTGACAGACGTCAATGAGGAGCGAGAAAGTGTTCGCTTGCGAGAATATGCCCTTCGCCAGCTCGAGTTCACCCGTATTCTCGAGCTCTTGTGGGACAAAGCCAGCAGTACATTGGGACAAGAAGCGGTTCAACGTCTAAAACCGTCAACCTCCTTTCAAATTGTCAAGCGACGCCTGGCGTTGACCTCCGAGATGCGCCAATTGATGGATGTGGCGCCGCCCCCCTTAGGTGGCATTCGTCAACTTGAGCGTACCATCTTTCGCGCCGAAAAAGGAGCCTTGCTGGCACCCGAGGATTTCTTGGCGGTGGCGGACAGTTTGCGCGCCGCCCGAAAGATTCGACAGCACGTGTACCGTCATCGGGAGTTGTGCCCGGCACTATGGGAGCGTGTGCAGGAGATCGAACAAGATCGTGAACTCGAGGAAGACATCGAGCGTTGCATCGATCCTGCCGGTGATGTGGCCGATCGGGCGAGCCGAGAGCTGGGGCGAATACGGGGGAAGATTCGGGCCCGAAGCGAGGAACTACGCCGCCGATTGGACGAGATGGTCAAAGGGGGCCGTTACCGGTCCGTCCTTCAAGATGCGTTGATCACCCAAAGAAGCGGTCGATTTGTGCTGCCGGTGCGGCAAGAATATCGGGGCCGGGTTGAGGGCATTGTGCATGGACAATCAGCGAGCGGTGCGACGCTCTTCATCGAACCCCAGTTTGCGGTCCAACTCAATAATGAGATTCAAACCTTGCGCTCCGAAGAAGAACGCGAAGTGACGCGGATTTTGCATTGGTTGGGTCAGGGGGTTAAAGGGGCGGCGGACCGTTTGCGTCGGGAACAGGAAATTCTGGGGGCTTTTGATCTGCTTTTTGCGAAGGCGTCGCTTTCGGAAGAAATGGATGCGGTCGCACCCCACTTAAAAGAAACCCCGGAATTGGTGCTGCACTCGGCGCGTCATCCCTTGCTACAAGTCGATGTGGTTCCCGTCGACGTGGAAATCGGTCGTACCTTTCATACCTTAGTGATCACCGGGCCCAATACCGGGGGCAAAACGGTCACCCTCAAGACGGTGGGGCTCTTGGTATTAATGTGCCAGGCCGGCCTTCACATCCCCTGCGGGCCCGAAAGTGAAGTGGGGATGTTTGAGGAGGTATTGTGTGATATCGGAGACGAACAAAGCATCGCACAAAACCTAAGCACCTTCTCGGCTCACATGCGAAATGTGATTCCCATCGTCAAACGGGTGACGCCCGAATCGTTGGTGCTCCTCGACGAATTGGGAGCGGGCACCGATCCGGCCGAAGGGGCGCCGCTTGCCATGAGCATTTTGCACGAACTCCATTTTCGGCAAGTGCGAACGGTCGCCACCACCCATTTCAGCCAGTTGAAGTCCTTTGCCTATCTCGTCGAAGGAGCCGCGAACGCCAGCGTCGAGTTTGATGTTGAGACCCTGTCCCCGACGTATCGTTTGTTGATGGGGATGCCCGGGCGAAGCAATGCGCTGGAAATCGCGGGGCGCTTGGGCTTGGATCCCGGCGTTATCGAACGCGCGCGAAGTTTCATGGATGATGAAGGTGGCGACTTAAATGAATTGTTTGAAGCCATCGCCGAAGACCGGGATGTTTGGGAAGAAGAACGCCATCGGGCGGAAGACGAGGCCCGGGATGCGGAGAAGATGCGCAAGCGGTTGGAGCGACGCGAGGCCTATTTGAAGCGGGTGCAAGAGGATATTGTGGCGGAAGCCCGGCGAAAGGCCCGAACCCTTTTAGAGGAGACCCGCGAGGAGGCCAATTCCGCCCTTCGGGAGATTCACCGTTTGGCTGGCGAATTGAAGGCGCTTCGGCAAGAGGTGATCGATAAAGATGCGGCAGATCAGTTGGTGACGGATGCCGAGAAAACCCGAGCCCGGGTGGCAAGGCTTCGCGATTCGTTGAATGAAAAATTGACGGGTATTCGCGATCAGTATTCGGATGAAGAATCGAAGGCAAAGCCGGAACCGGAAGGCCCGCCGGCCGATCTGCAGGTCGGGAGTCATGTGAAAATCCCCAAGCTGGATCAGACCGGTTACGTGGAGGATGTGGACTGGGATCGCGAACAAGCGCATGTCCGCATCGGCGCGGTCAAGATGTGGGTGGACTTAAAAGACCTAAACGATGCGCCGGATCCGGTCGAAGAAGAGACGCGGGCGCGCATCCAGACGATCAGCCGAAATAAGGGGGAGCACTTTTCGGATACCCTCAATATTCGGCAACATACAGTGGACGAAGCCCTGCCCCGCGTGACCAAGCATTTGGATGATGCCCTGTTGGCCGGACGCACCACCATCACGATTATTCACGGACACGGGACCGGTGCGCTTCGAAGCGCCGTTCGGAAATACCTCGATGAACATCCTCAAATTACCAGCTGGCGCCCGGGCGGTCGGACCGAAGGGGGCGATGGGGTTACGGTTGCGCATCTACAGTAAGCCTGCCATGGATGTCCTGTAATGAACAATACATATGATACGTACCCCGTTGATCCGGGGTAATGATGGTAATCGTCATGGTTTCCTCGGCCGGAATGAAGGCGTTAATACCGAACCCGTGGATGACCAGACGGTGATCCTCAGACTCATCATTGATGATGGTTAATTCGACTTTCGATTTTGCTGGAACGCGAAGTGTTGTGGGTTCAAAGCCGCTTGCCCTGATCATCAATTCAGCCGAGGCGACCGGTAAGTCATCGATATCAATGTCGTCATCGAAGTCCGGACCATGCGGATCGGGCTCTGCTTCGCCGTGGACTTCCACGCAAGTCTCCTCGGGCGGCCTGTCGTCCATGTCCCACGGCATCGGCAGCGTGACACCGTCGTGGTCTTGGACGGGTTCGACTTCGTCGCGATCGAGGAAGACCCTTTTCTCAGGGGAACCGGCTTCTGCACAGGCCGGATCGTAGAGCAAATCGGGATGCTCGCTACAAACCTCGACTTCCACGTGCAGGTCGCATTCATCTCGCGGTTCGTTGCCTTGGGTGAAGAGTTCGCGGCGCTGCATATTACTGGGACAGTGAGGTCCGGGCCGTTTACCCGATTTGATACAGATGGTTTGTTCAATGATAGTGTCGGGTCGTTCAAAATCCGTTAGTTCAAGTCCCTCATGCGCGTGATCCATCATGTCTTTCCAAATCAAAGGCGGGAAATAACTGCTGAGCATCTGGCGTCCCAATACCTGGCTTAGGTTGTCGGGCTCGTCAAAGCCGAGCCAAACCGAGCCCACATACTTGGGGGTAAAGCCAACCATCCATAGATCGACCACGTCATCGGTGGTTCCGGTCTTGCCGCCGGCCGGCCAATCCCCTTCCAACTGGGCGCGGTAACCGGTGTCCCAATTGCTAATCCAGCCCGTACGAGTTTCTCGAATGACGCTCTTGAGCATATCCAGCATGAGGTAGGCTGCGTCGGGTTCCATCACGACCGACCGGTCGGGGGTGTTATCTTCTAGCACATTGCCGTGCCGGTCGACCACCTTGGTGATGGCGATAGGTTCGGGACGGACGCCGCCGCCGGGGAACGCGGCATAGGCGGCGGTGAGTTCCAAGGGAGAAACGCCCTTGGAGAGCCCTCCTAAAGCCGCTGCCAAACCGTGATCGCCGTCAACCGGATCGGGATCGAGACTGGTGATGCCAAAGCGTTTCAGCATGTCGTAGACGGTTCCGATGCCGACTTGATCCATGGTCCTAACCGCCGTGACGTTTACCGATCGGCGGATGGCCTCTCGCATAGTGGTGAGTCCGCGGTAAAGACCGCGTGCGGACCCCCCTTCGCTATAGTTTCTGGGGATGAAACGACCGTCGGGCTGGGAATAGGCCACCGGAGCATCGTCGATGATGCTGCCGGGTGACCAACCCTGATCGAGGGCCGCAGCATAAGGACCGATGGGCTTAATCACCGAGCCCGGTTGCCGATAACTTTGCGATACTCGATTGTGTTCGAGATGAGCGGTGTGTTCGCGTCCACCCCGCATGCCCTTAATATGTCCGGTATAGGGATCCATCACAACGGCTGCAACTTGGAGGTCTTTTTCAAATTCGCCCACTGGGAAATTCTCATCCAAATGTTTGGCCACGGCATCGTCGATGCCCGATTGAATGTCAAGATCGAGTGTGGTGTAGACGCGAAGGCCTCCGCCGTAGACCAGTTCCGGATTATAGCGCTTTAATAATTGGTCGAGGACGTAGTCCATAAAGAATGGCGCCGTCTCATGGGTGTCCACGAGAGTGGGGAGTCCGGACAGCTGGATGGACTCTTGCTGAGCGCGTTCTTTTTCCGCCTCGGATATCTTATCATAGCGATACATGGCTTCGAGGACGAGCTGGCGTCGATGCTCGGCCCGTTCCGGATCAATATACGGGGAGTAGTGGCTCGGAGCGCGAGGCAGCGCGGCGAGCATGGCGGCTTCGGAGAGGGTGACATCGGCGATGTCTTTGTCGAAATAGATTTCAGCGGCCGCCTGAACACCATAAGCATTGTGGCCGAGGTTGATTTGATTGAGATACATCTCAAAGATCTGATTTTTGGTGTAGGTGCGTTCCAACTGCATGGCGAGAAATGCCTCTTGGATCTTTCGCGAATAGGTCTGTTCCATGCCGATGGGCCAAGCATTTCGTGCAAGCTGCTGGGTAATGGTGCTAGCCCCTTGAAGGGATCCCGTGGTGATATTGGTCCAAAATGCGCCGGCGATGCGGTAAACATCGAGGCCAAAGTGATCGTAGAAGCGATGATCCTCAATCGCCATAAAGGCGTCCTTGACGACATCGGGGACGTCTTCAATGTCGACGTGAATCCGATGCTCGGGGCCCTTTAACGGGGAAATTTCATTGCCATCCTTGTCGTAGACATAGGAGGTCAAACGGGTTTGTGGGAGTACTTCTTCCACTTCCGGCATGTCGCGCATGGCGCTGCCGACCACGCCGGCACCAACGCCGCCCACCACGATCGCGAAGGACAAGAAAATAAGCAGAAAGATTTGTGCCCAACGAATGGTCATCTTCTTTCCCTTTCGCGTTCTTTTCTTTCGGTTCGAACGGTTATTCGTGGTATTCAATAGCATCCCCCACCCTCAAAATTACACCCTATTATAACATATCTGGCAAATGTCCAAAGTCCCTGGCTGTCGTGACGAATCGGTAGGCCGGGAAGTTCCCTGCCTTGTGAAGCGGGTAAATTATGGATAATCTAACATTAAATAACGGGATTGAGGAGGGACGGGAATGACAGGAAATGGGAACGACGTCGAATCGATTTTAGAGGGATTGAGCGGGCCGGGTGGGATTGAGCATGCAACGATGTACCTTGAGGCCCACTGGGAAGCCTTATTGGATGACATCATCAACATTGCCGAAATTCCTGCACCTAGTTTCGCTGAACGCGATCGGGGTGTCTACGTTGCCGAGCGCATGAAAGCATTCGGCCTTGATGCGGTCGGAATCGACTCCATGAATAACGTGGTGGGCCGCTATCGTGGCCAGGATCCCGTGGCGCGTTTGCTTATCGTTGCCCATCTTGATTCCGTCTTTCCCGTCGAGGTGGATACCCGGGTCACCCGGCGAAAGGATCGGCTTCAAGGACCGGGAATCGGGGACAATGCGACGTCGGTCGCCGTGCTTCTTCATCTGATCGCGGCATGGCAATCACAAGATTACCTACCCCCTTTTGACATCCTCATTTCTGCCAACGCGGCGGAAGAAGGACTCGGTGACCTCAAAGGAATTAGACACTTGTTGGATGAAGCGGAACAAAGTGAGGATGCCGCGTTGGAAGCGGTTTTGTCG
>SLMV01000054.1 GCA_007133365.1 Clostridia bacterium | reverse complement strand
CCAACGATTTCCGTTAGATACGGGTACTGGCAATGATCAGCCCAACCGCCAAAATCCTCCCTTATTTCGACGAGAAAAATCCTGCCAAAATGTCGACAAACAACCGCGAATCCGTCATAATACAACAAAAGGAGGAGACAAGACTTCCGGACGACTTGGCGACACCTTGATTTATGCAGATCTCGAGGTACTGGGATCGCTCCGGATCATCGCTTAATCTGGGCAGGGATTATGCTACCAAATGTCGAAAGGAAGCAACCGCACTAGAGAAGTTGGCGTGTCGACCCGGTTAAACGAACCATCTAAGGCTTAGCTGGGAAGAAAGGGAAGCGAATCGCCGTTCTGGTGTTAACGTCGACCATAGAGTAAAAGTAATCCAAACTTTGAAAAGGAGGGATAGCGTTGGCACTTTCTTTCATCATCCGACGGGTTCTTCAGCTGGGCATCGTGCTTTTCGGAGTATCAATTTTCGTGTTCATGATCCTCTTTCTGCGAGGAGACCCCGTTCAGTTTTTGGTTCCGTTAGATATTACCCCGCCTGAAGTTATCGACGCCATCCGAGAAGACATGGGTTTTACGGATCCGCTTCATGTCCAATATGGCCGTTTCCTGTGGGGTGCAGTGAGGGGTGACTTTGGTCGATCCTATCAATTGGGTGACGACGCCCTCGGCCAAGTGCTCTACCGCTTGCCGGCCACTGTACGCCTGGGTGCTTCCGCCCTTTTTGTCACCATGATTATTGGTGTTCCAATGGGAGTGGTCGCAGCGGTTCGGCGCAATACTCGCGCCGACTATATTGCCAGTTGGATTGGCACCATCGGCCGGTCCCTACCCAACTTCTGGTTAGGCATCATGGGGATTTTGGTCTTCGGTGTTCTTTTGCGCTGGCTTCCCATATCGGGGGCTGCCACCTGGCGACATCTCGTCATGCCATCGGTCGCCTTGGGGCTTGGTCCTGCCGCAAGTCAGTTGCGCTTGGTCCGCTCCAGTATGCTGGAGGTACTCAGCCAGGATTATATCCGTACTGCGCGTTCAAAGGGACTTTCCGAGCGTGTGGTGATCTATAAGCACGCCTTAAGGAATGCTTTGATCCCGGTGGTCACCATGTTGGGTATGCAAGTCGCCTTCATCATCGGCGGTAGCGTTGTCATTGAAACGGTCTTCGCATGGCCCGGGCTTGGACGCCTGCTGGTTAATGCGATCTTCAACCTCGATATGCCGATCGTTCAAGCAACCGTCATGTTCATCGCATTTGCTGTGACCATGATGATGCTCGTAGTGGATATCGCCTACGTCTTCATCGATCCCCGGATCACGTACGGATAAGGAGGAATGGACTTAAATGCAAACCAAGAAGACGCTAAGAAGCCAAATCCGGCCTTTCTTTTCACTATGGTATAAACGAGTCCGGCGTAGCCCCGTCGGAACGACGGGTATGATCATGTTCCTGGCCGTTCTGATCGTTGCCGTTTTTGCCCCTTGGATCGCGACCCATGATCCCATGAAAATCGACATTACCAACCGTTTCACGCCACCGGTCTTCCAAGACGGAGGCACCTGGGCCAACATCCTGGGCACGGATCAATTGGGACGTGACATTTGGAGCCAGTTGGCTTATGGATCGCGGTTGTCGCTCCAAATCGGTGTCTTATCCGTTGGATTCTCATTTATGATCGGAGTTTCATTGGGACTGGTAGCCGGATGGTATGGGGGAATTATCGATACCATCCTAATGCGGATTGTGGATGTGCTTCAATCCATTCCCTCCATCGTCGTTCTCATGGCGCTCATTGCGGTCCTCGGACCGTCAGTGCAGACCATTATCATTGTGTTTTCCCTCACTTGGTGGCGGACCTATTCGCGTATCGTCCGAGGGGAAACCATGCAGGCTAAAACCATCGACTACGTGCAAGCAGCCCGCGCCGTTGGCGTTAACGACCTCAGGATCATGTTCAAGCACATCATGCCGAATGTCATTCAGTCCTCACTGGCGCTGGCCACCGTCTCGGTTGCCACCGTGGTCATGGCCGAATCAGCACTCAGTTTCCTCGGCCTTGGCCCTCAAGATGCCGTAACATGGGGACGGATGGTTGCGTACGGTCGTGAATATGTCGCAACCAGTTGGTGGATGGCAGTCCTCCCTGGACTTGCCATTGCTTTCACTGTTCTCGGCATCGTGTTCCTCGGGGACTGGGTACGAGACATCCTTGATCCCAAACTGCGCGGAACTTAAACACATCTGCCTATTCCAATCAGGCGTACACACGGGAGGTCGACCACAGTCGGCCTCCCGTTTTTCATATTCCACGCGTCCAGTTTATTTGTCCCCGGAAATACTAACCTTCCCCTCACGCCCCTTTCGTTGCCCTTCGGAGTTCCTCTGGGACTCTCTAAATAGCCCGAGTTTCTCATGACTGACAAACATCCCCGGTCGGATCAAACAGATGCCCCCGTTCGTCAGCACCTGAGACCTTCGGTTTCATCCATCGTGTCTTTGGCCATCGCGCAAAAAGAGAGCACGGAATGCATTACGTGGGGAGTGTTAACCACTGAAGGTTGGGCGCCTTCAATCAAGACTGCAGCCAAGATTTGGTAGAACTTGGTCGGCGATTTCTAAATGCTTACGAGAACGTGTGCTCTTATAGAACATCGACTTGCCCGCAGCTGCCATAATCAAAGGATCTCCTTTCTCATTACGATTGATCGCATCCCCTCTTTTGGGCATGACCCAATAACAATGGGAGCGGTTTTTGAAGCCGCTCCCATAAGCGATTATTCGGTTTTCCCAAAACGATTTAGTCGGCGTCAGCCGCTCGGCCGTGTCCCGGATACCTCGCAATATCCTGATAACCGTAGATATCCCGGGCCGCCTTCTCTGTTATATAGCCATACCTAAGATCCGCAAGGACCCGTTCGCGTTCGCGTTCTTTCGGATTGCCGAAACCACATCCCCCCGGGGTCCGAATGATGACCTGATCCTTGGGTCGCATTTCGATGGGTGGAAACCGCTTTTGGGGCTCTCCGTTAACAATGACGGCCCCAAGCGAACCGGGATGCCCGCCTTCCAACCCCTCAATCGGGTACTCCAGCGTATCCGGGCGAACCGTCAGGGTGATCGGCTTCTCCCCCCGACATTCCAATAAGTACTCCTCGGCCGGTCCGCCGCGCCGTCGCCCCGGACCTCCAGAATCTGGCACAATTCGTTTATGCCACATCACCACCGGACACTGCATTTCCATCACTTCCGTTGGCGTCAACGTCCCATTATCGGGGAACGCGACGGGCGGCCAACCATCCTGATCTCGGGTCGCCCCCATCCCGCCGTAAGGAAGCACGTGAACCGTAAACGTATCCTCGCTGTAACGCGAATCGTTTCCGGCAAAATAAAATGGAAAAATACCGCCTCCGGGTGCAATGGTTTCGCCGGGTAAAACGGGTGCCAACGCGCTGAAGATCAACGGTGCTGTGTGCTTATTGATCTTAGCCCTGGCCTTCACCGGAGCCGGGAACTTGCAGTTTAGGATCGATCCTTCGGGCACCTCGACGTGAAGGGGCGCAATCAACCCGTGATTATTCGGTATTCGCGGCGTCAGCATGCATTTGATAGGATAGACTGTGGCGGCATGGGTCATACTATAGGCGATATTAATGGCGGCATTTTCTTGCTGGGGTGAGGTCCCTGAAAAATCAAAGTACATTTCACTATCCCGAACGGACACCGTCACCTTCATCGTCAGGGGCTCGAAATACCCGTCAATCACCTTTTCAAACGCATAGTCGCCATCCGGTAGCTCCCGAATGGCATCCCGCATAGCACGTTCCGATCGGCCGATGATTTCCTCGGCTAACTCTTTCAAATCGTTCAAGTTGTAATCGCGCATGAAATCGAGTAGACGCCCGATGCCAACGCGATGGGTACCGACAATGGCATCCAAATCCCCCATCACCAACTCAGGCACCCGGCAATTGGCCGAAATAAACTCATGGATCAGCTCAACCGATCGGCCGTCACGATAGAAGAAGGTCGGCGGTACGCGCGTTCCTTCCTGAAACACATCCACCGCCTCAAGATCGCCCCGATGTCCGCCAACATCCGAGACGTGCGCCGTCGTCCCCAAAAAGGCAATCAGTTCGTCCTGGTAGAAAACCGGGGTGATCAAGTTGTAATCCGGAAGATGAGCACTCCCAATCCACGGGTCGTTCGTTATTAAGACGTCCCCGGGTCGGAGCGTTTCCGGCGGGAACTTTTTGAGCATTTTTCGCGTCGTTCTCGGCATCATGGTGCAAAAACCCGGAGGGCTCCACTGCGCTTGAGCCAACCCCCGGCCCTTGGCATCCATCAAGACACAACCAAAATCGTGGCTTTCGCCGACAATGGTGGAAAAGGATGTTCGGATGGTTGCGGTATCAATCTCATCGACAATGGTAATGAGTCGCTGCCACTGAACTTCGAGGGTGATAGGATCGAGGGTCGATTCAGTAGACGTCATATCAACAGGTGCCTCCTCAAAAACATTGGATTGCCTCTACGATCGTTTGATAAATTGCGGGACAATCAAGTCAATAATTTCGGGCCAGAATCAGCGGAAGGCGGTTTCAGAACCGCCTCCCGCCATCGCTCGTTACTTGGGTAAATTACCGCGACTCCAATAATAATCATCTAAGTTCGCCAAATGTCCGAGCATGCCGCCGGGATTCGTCACCATTTTACCGCGGAACATCCCCAGAACCCCTTTAAATGGGGCCCGCAAGACTTCACGAACCTCCGACGTGAGAGGATCCAAAACAACCCCCAACTCCTGATCCTTCTCGACCGTCGCTCCAAGATGCGCACCTTCGGCCGCAAAGAAGAACCCTCCCGCCTTGGTATAAAGGACTTCGTGCTGCGGGCCGGAACAATACAGCTGATAATCCGGCATCTCCGGTTCGCCGGATATGATGCCCAGAGCCTTCATCAGGTTCTTGGTACAGCGAACCCCTTCGTCCACGTTCTCATCAACGCGGCCCAATCCGGCAACGCTGAGCATCATGGTGACGACACCCCGAGCACCCAACGCGGTGGAAATGGTGCCGCTGTTGGGTTTGGCTCCCTCGCGACGCCGTCCAACTTGCGCGCCAACCGCCTTGGCCAATTCCTCAGTACGGGCGCTGAGTCCTTTAGGATATCCGATTGTGGTCTCATAAGCCGGGAAGGTCACGAGCGGGATCATATTGTTCGATGATGTGCCATCATGATAATCCAAAACCACATCCGACACCCGGCTCAACTCTTCGGTGAGCAGGTGAGCGATCTGTTCGGTTAGCCAACCCGATCCGCCTCGTCCGGGAAAAACGCGATTGAGATTAAGGCTGTCGGCCGGGTTCACCTGAAGTCCCGAAGATTCCGCCGTCCCACCAAACTCCATAGAGAAGGGATTGGCAATCGGAATCACCACAACCGTGCCGGTCATTTCTTTGGGATCAACATCCAGCATGGCCCGGCGAATAATCTCCGTCCCCATCGGTTCCCATCCATGAAGCGCAGAAATCAGGGTCAGGACCGGACCTTCCTTCGCTCCGTGAAAGACACCATAGCCGATCCGACACTCCGTGTTCCCCGCCAAGTACCCGGCGTGGACGTAATCATAGACTTTTGTTCCTGGCTCGACATCACAATTAAACACGCTGATCAACGGTATCACCCTTCTTTCTCACGAGAACAATCCATTAACGTTGCCGGACAATGATGGTCTTTTCGTTCCGAGACGAGGGTCGAATTTCCTGCTATGAATTGAACAACGTTACCAGGTTCAGATGTTCATCCACACGGCATTCGCAATCCGGTCCAATTAAAGCCGTCGATTCCTTTTCCTCCACAATGGCGGGACCAGCGAAACGGGCCCCAGCCGGAAGTTGAGCGCGATCATAGGTCGGGACCTCCCGGTAGCCTTTCCATTGTGGCAAGTAAATCGCCCGCTGCCCCTTCAATGCAACCGATGCATCGGGTGAATCCGAAGGGCTCTCGGGAAGATTGACCGTCGGCTGGGGTCCGGTGGCCCGCACGCGACACGTCATCAACTCGAGATCGAGGTGATAGTGGGCGTGACCATAGAGGGTTTCATACGTTTCATAGAAATGAGGTTTGAAGTCTTGTTCGATATCGATGGCACCAAAATCCTCCCAGGGGAGGTCCACCACGATATCATGACCTTGCCCTTTATGGCGAACGTCGGCGCTGAATTCGAATCGCATGTCGTCATCGGCAACACCGGCCTCGCGCAAGACCTCGCGGCCCTCCTCCACCAAATCCCGAAATACTTGATCCAAAGTTGGGAGATTATCCTGCGTAATCGTCGTGGTATAGGTACGCGCAAAGTCGAAAGCCACCGGAGCGGTGAGCAATCCCAAAGCCGAAGCCACGCCCGCCCCTGCGGGACAGACATAACCTTTCATCTTGAGCGCTTTTGCAATGGAATACGCGTGCATGGGACCGGCCCCACCAAATGCCAAGAGTGTGAGGTTTCGGGGATCCTCGCCTCGCTCTGCGATGTGAACTCGAGTGGCCGAAATCATGTTTTCATTTACAATTTGATGAATCCCCCAGGCCGCCTCAGCAACGCTCAGGTCTACCGCTTGGGCGACCTTTTCCACGGCTTCCTCAGCTGCTTCGACATCTAAGGCCATATCGCCCCCCAAGAAATACTCAGGGTTTAGGTAACCGAGGAGCAGGTTCGCATCCGTGACCGTGGGTTCCTCGCCTCCGAGGCCGTAACACGCGGGTCCGGGCGAGGCGCCGGCCGAAAGAGGTCCCACCTTCAACAGTCCCATTCGGTCCACCCAAGCGATGCTTCCGCCCCCGGCCCCGATCTCAATAAGTTCGATGGCCGGAATCCGAACGGGCAAACCGCTGCCACGTTTAAAACGATGAACCCGAGCGATTTCAAAGGTGTGCGCCATGGATGGCTCGCCATCTTTGATCATGCACATCTTGGCGGTAGTGCCGCCCATGTCAAATGAAACCAAATCGCTCTGGCCCAGTTGGGCCCCAAAGAAACTGGCCGCTAAAGCACCGGCCGCCGGTCCCGATTCCACCAGACGGATGGGGAATTCCTCCGCCGTCTCCGGGACCGTAATCCCACCGCTTGAAAGCATCAGGTACAAACTCCGCATGTAGCCGGCATCGGCCAAATCCTTTTTCAGTTTTTCAATGTAGCCTTGGGTCAGTGGCTGGACGTAGGCATTGGCCACAACCGTCGACATGCGCTCGTATTCCCGAATCTCGGGTGCCACCTCACTGCTTAGCGAAACGCTGACATCGTCGAGGGATTCTTTGATGGCCTGACCGGCCTCCTCCTCATGGGCGGGATTTTGATAAGAATGCAAAAAACATACTGCCACGGCTTCGACGTCCGCCTCCCGAAGCCTCTCGATGGTCGTATCTAAGCTCTCCTGTTCCATCGGGCGAATGACGTCACCAAAGTTGTTCATTCGCTCTTTGACCCCAAAGCGAAGCGGTCGCGGAACGAGGGGTTCAATGGGCGGCGAATGGAGATCATAAATGTCATAGCGCATTTCTTTTTGCGTATCCAAAATATCGATAAATCCTTCGGTGGTCACCAAGGCAGTTCGCGCTCCTTTTCGCTCGATCAACGCATTGGTGATGAGCGTGGTGGCGTGAATGGCTCTTTCAATATCACGCCCCGAGGCCCCGGTTCTGTCCATCAAGACATCAATTCCAGTTCGGATGGCTTCCGAGGGATCGTCCGGGGTCGTGAGCGTTTTGTAAAACTCCACCGTGCCACTTTCCGAATCGACCAAAACGAAGTCTGTGAAGGTTCCACCAATGTCAAAGCCTAAGCTGTAACGGGCACTCATGTTAACATTCCTCTCTTCCATAAATCGTTCGTGCGGCTTCTCGGGTCACATAGCCATTGGCAACATCTTTTAGCACCCGGTCCTGCTCCCGATGCTCCGAGAAACCGAATCCGCTGCCTCCCGGGGTGCGGATAATCACGTTGTCACCAAACCTCAAGGTAATGGGTGGGAAACGCTCCAGCCGTTTGCCGTTGACTAGAACCTCACCTAAAGCACCGGGTTGCCCACCGCTCAATCCCGGGACTGCATATTCCAAACCATCGGGTCGAATGGTGAGCGTAATGGGACGTTCCGCGCGGCACTCCAACAAAAACTCTTGAGCCGGGCCACCCCGGCGGCGCCCCGCCCCCCCGGAATCGGGCAAAATCCGCTTATGCCACATCAGCACCGGGCATTGCATCTCCATGACCTCCGTGGGCGTAATCGTCCCATTATCCGGAAAGGCCACCGGCGGCCATCCGTCTTCTTCGAGGGTCGCACCCATGCCGCCGTAGGGAAGCACATGGACACTAAACGTCTCCTCCGTGTATCGGGCGTCTTCCCCGGTAAAATAAAAGGGAAAGATCCCTCCCGATGGTGCAATGGTTTCTTCTGGCAATAATGGTGCTAGGGCACTGAAAATTAAGGGTGTAATGTGTTTTGCCGTCTTCGCCCGGGCTTTCACCGGCGCTGGGAACGTACAGTTTAGGATCGAACCCTCGGGAGCACTCACATGAAGCGGAGCGGTCAACCCCTGGTTATTGGGGATCCGAGGAGTCAGCATGCATTTGATCGGATAAACGGTGCCAGCATACGTCATATTAAATGCAATATTGATCGCCGCGTTCTCTTGTTGCGGGGAGGTGCCGGCAAAATCAAAGTACATATCGCTGCCTTCGACGTGGATTTGTACCGCCAGCGTGTGAGGCTCAAAATAACCATCGGTCACGAGCTGATACTCATAGGAACCATCCGGTAATGCCTCAATCGCTCGCCGCATGGCCCGCTCCGAGCGTCCAATAATCTCTTCTGACAATGCGCGAAGATTATCGAGCGCGTAATCATTCAAGAAATCCTGAAGACGTTGCATGCCAACTCGATGGGTGCCGACAATAGCATCGAGGTCGCCCAT
>SLMV01000059.1 GCA_007133365.1 Clostridia bacterium | reverse complement strand
TTCGGCGGTATGAATCCCAGAGCCGTTAGAACCGCTCTTTATTATGGGTCCGGAGCGCGTTTCGTGAGTTTCGGCGCTCATTCCACTTTTTTTCAGGCAAGTCGCGAAGGGCGTTATGAAAACGGGGAATGGGTGACACTCAGCGAGCGTTATCCGGAATTTGCCGAGGATGAATTATCGCGCTGTATACAGATCCCTTTAGGCAAGCCGGACCGCTATCTTGATGAAATCCTTCAACTGATCGCCGATCACCCGGACGTGTATTTGGTGACGGGTCATGTTTCCAATGAGGAAGCGTTTCGCCTTATTGAACTGAGTCATGAGTACAATATTGACCGGGTGGTGGTCTCCAACGCGGTGGTCGAAAACATGTCGGATGCGGAGATCGGCGCAGCCATTGATGCCGGCGTCTACCTCGAACGACTTCTCGCCGCGCATACTCATACCACCCCCATCCCCAAAACTCACTATTATGTGGAAGAAAAGTATCGGGCCATGGACGAGGGACTGCAAGGTCCTTCGGCACGGGG
This sequence comes from Clostridia bacterium, assembly GCA_007133365.1. GTDB lineage: Bacteria > Bacillota > Sulfobacillia > SLMV01 > SLMV01 > SLMV01. Next base: position 8,513 of record SLMV01000059.1, on the reverse strand, counting down.
GGTGGCGCGAGTGGCCGACGAGATCAAAACCTTCGGCGCCGATCACTTCATTATCGGGACCGATTTTGGCGTTTATACGCTCCCGACACCGGTCGAAGGAATGCGTGAGTTCATCGCCTGTTTAATGGATCTTGGCTTGTCCGATGAAGAAATCCGAAAGGTTAGTGCCACCAATCCCGGGCGGCTCTTGGGCGTCATCAAATAAGGCTTTGAAATGAGCAAGGTTTCGTTGTTTTTCGTTTTGGCGAAATGATGGGCGAGGGTGGATCAACGAGATTGCGTTTGAAATGCTCAAGAGAGCTGAAATTCCATGAGTCGGCGGCAATTTCAACAAATTGAGGTGAAAGCGGGTTTTGATTGTCCAACCGAGCGTTCAATACCGTCCCAAGGGGCAAAGATTTAGGGATGCGAGTCTGGCATGTAAAGAACTGCTGATCGGCATGCCGGATGCCACCGGTCATGGCACGGGAATTTAGAATACCAGTCCATAGGGAAGCCCCTTCTTACGATACGTGCCCACGAATTTCCTACGGCCGCTCGAGCGGCCGGGGGATAGAACGATCACTCGGCTTGATAGTTTGCTTGCCTTAGTTTTGGATTCGCCGGATAATCCGAACCCCGGCGGCTTTGCATTCGACGTACGTGGCCGATTCCTAGACCTTCTCGGGCGAACGCATCGGCATCCCCAGTTTTAGGTAATCTTGTAGGGCGAGTGATGAAAAAGCGCTCTCCTGATTCAAATTCATCATTACGTCCAGGATGACTCGTGCCGTATCAAGGGACGTGATGCAAGGGATATTCATTTCCGCCGCCGCACGTCGGATCTTAAAGCCGTCTCGCTTTGGCAGTTTTCCCTTGGTAAGACAATTGATGACCACGTCCACGCTTCCATCTCGGATTAAGTCAACCACATGTGGGGATCCTTCAGCAATCTTGTTGATTGTTGGCACCGGACATCCGCTTTCTGACAGCGCTTGGGCCGTTCCGGCAGTGGCGATGAGGTGATACCCGAGTCCCGGGAGCTGGCGAAGAATCGGGATCGCTTCGGCTTTATCCTTCTCGGCAATGGTTGCCAAGACTGTGCCGTTGGGCGGAAGGGATAATCCGGCTGCTTGAAACGCTTGGTGCAGCGCCTGGGGAAGTTCTGGATCGATTCCCATCACTTCGCCCGTGGATTTCATCTCCGGACCCAAGGAGGTGTCGAGATCGATAATCTTGGCAAAGGAAAAGACCGGTGCTTTTACCGCTGAAAAAGGTCTTGGGGGAACGAGGCCGAGGGGATACCCAGCGTTTTTGAGTTGCAGGCCGAGCGCGGCCTCCGTCGCCAGTTGGATCATGGGAATTCCGGTTACCTTTGATAAAAAGGGAACGGTTCGCGACGAGCGAGGGTTCACTTCAATAACGTATAAGACTCGTTCAAAGAAGACGTATTGGATGTTGACAATCCCTTTGATTTGTAGCGCCTGCGCAATGCGTCGGGTGTAGTCCAACAATGTGGCTTCAAGCGTTGCCGTCATAGATGGCGCCGGATAAACGGCGATGCTATCGCCCGAATGAATGCCGGCCCGTTCGATGTGCTCCATGATGCCGGGTATCACCACGTCGTGGCCGTCGGAGATGGCATCAACCTCCAACTCTTGCCCGAGCAAGTATTTATCGATCAAAACGGGATGACGCGGCGAAACTCGGACCGCACTTGTCATATAGCTGATCAATTCATCGTCAGAATGCACGATTTCCATGGCGCGACCTCCGAGGACGTACGAAGGGCGGACGACCACCGGATAGCCGATGTGATTGGCAGCGGATCGGGCAGCATCCACGGATGTGACGCTACGACCGGGCGGGCGAGGAATACCGAGCGCAGCCAAGAGTTGGTCAAACTTATCTCGATTTTCCGCTCGGTCGATGTCTGAGACCGCGGTGCCGATGATGGGCACGTTGGCCTGGGCCAGAGCATCGGCCAAATTGATGGCGGTTTGGCCTCCGAATTGAACAATAACGCCGTCGGGTTGCTCTTTTTCCACGATATCCAGTACGTTTTCGGGTTGAAGCGGCTCGAAGTAGAGACGATCCGCGGTATCAAAATCGGTGGAGACCGTCTCCGGATTATTATTGATCATGATGGTTTGGATGCCCTTTTCTCTTAGCGCACAAAGGCTGTGAACGGAGCAGTAGTCGAACTCAATTCCCTGTCCGATTCGGATGGGCCCCGCCCCTAGTACGATCACTTTCTTTTTGGATTCGACCAAAGCCTCGTCTTCTTCTTCATAGGTGGAGTAGAAATAAGGAGTGACGGCGTCGAATTCGCCCGAACAGGTGTCGACCATTTTGAAAACGGGGGTCACGTTGTGGGCAATTCGGAACCTTCGCACTTGGCCCTCATTGGTATGCAGAAGTTCAGCCACGGCCGCGTCGGAAAAGCCGAGACGTTTGGCGCGTCGTAATAGTTCCACCTCGACGATAGCCCCGGCCTGATGGCTGATTTCCTTTTCCATCTCGATAATGTTTCGAATCTTTCGGGTGAAAAAGGGATCGATACCGGAAAGTTGAAAAATCGTCTCCGGTGTGACGCCGCGGCGGAGTGCTTCGGCTATGATAAATAACCGTTCATCATTGGGTTCGGCTATTTTTTCTTTAAGGCGCTCAAGAGGCCATTCTTCCAGTTGGGCGACCTTTAGGCCAAAAGAACCAATTTCCAAAGATCGGACCGCTTTGAGGAGCGCTGCTTCGAGGGTGCGTTCAATGGCCATGACTTCGCCGGTGGCTTTCATCTGTGTCCCGAGGGTTCGTTCGGCCAGGGCAAACTTATCGAACGGCCACCGTGGGATCTTGACCACGACGTAATCGATTGCCGGCTCAAAACAAGCGGTGGTCTTTTGGGTGACGGCGTTTTGAATTTCGCCGAGGGTGTAGCCAATGGCGATTTGCGTGGCCACTTTGGCAATCGGATAGCCGGTAGCCTTTGAGGCCAAGGCGGAAGAGCGCGATACTCGAGGATTCACTTCAATGACGATGTAATCGAAACTTTTTGGATCTAACGCGAACTGAATGTTGCAGCCCCCTTCGATGCCGAGAGCCCGAATGATTTTGAGCGAGGCCGTGCGAAGCATTTGATATTCTCGATCCGTTAGGGTTTGGGCGGGGGCGACGACAATGCTGTCGCCGGTATGAACCCCGACCGGGTCAATGTTTTCCATGCTGCAAATGGTGATACAGTTTCCCGCCCGATCCCGCATCACTTCGAACTCGATTTCTTTCCACCCGGCAACACTTTGCTCAATTAGCACCTGGTTGATGGGGCTCGCGGTAAGGCCTTGGTGCACGATGTGCCGAAGGCCTTCCATATCGTGGGCGAAACCGCCGCCCGTTCCGCCCATGGTGTAGGCAGGGCGAACCACCAAAGGTAAGCCGGCTTGGTCCGCGAAGCGTTTCGCTGCGGCAAAAGAGGAGACGATGCTGGAGCGGGGGATGGGTTCTTTAAGGGCATTCATGGTGGCTTTAAAGGCTTTTCGATCTTCTGCTCGCCGAATGGCTTCAAGCGGTGTTCCCAGTAAGCGCACGTCGTACGTATCGAGCACGCCGCTTTCCGCTAAATCTTTGCCCAAATTGAGGCCGGTTTGCCCGCCGAGAGTGGGCAATAAGCCGTCCGGGCGTTCCGAGGCAATAATCCGCTCGACATTGCTCGCAAGCAGCGGTTCGATGTAGACTCGATCGGCGATGTTGGTGTCAGTCATAATCGTTGCTGGGTTACTATTTATCAGCACCACTTCGATGCCTTCTTCTTTGAGTGCACGGCATGCTTGGGTGCCGGCGTAATCAAATTCGGCCGCTTGCCCGATGATGATGGGACCGGAACCAATCACAAGCACTTTCTTTAAGCCTAGATCTCGCGGCATGGGGAAATCGCCTCCTTTGGGAAGTTACGCATCATTGTGAGAAAATGTTCGAAAAGGTGGGTGGAATCGGCGGGCCCCGGAAAGGCTTCCGGATGGTACTGAACGCCAAAGGCGGGGAAACGTTGATGGCGGATGCCTTCCACGGTTTGATCATTTAGGCTGCGATGGGTCACGTTGACGTCTAACCCGCTCAGGCTGGCTTCGTCCACGGTGTAGCCGTGATTGTGGGACGTGATCGCGATCCTGCCGGTGAGAAGGTCCTGAACGGGGTGATTGGCCCCCCGGTGGCCATACGATAACTTGTAGGTGCGAGCGCCGAGTGCGAGGGCGATCACTTGATGCCCGAGACAAATGCCGAATACCGGTCGCTGTCCGATGAGTGCTCGGGCTGAGGCAATGGCCGAAAGGGCGGCTTCGGGATTTCCGGGACCGTTGGAATAAAGCACGCCATCGGGCTGGTAATCGAGAATATCGGTCGCGGTCACATCCATGGGAAGCACAATGACATGGCAACCGGCACGATGCAAAGTGCGAGCGATACTGAGTTTGAGGCCGAGATCAACGATCACCACGCGCGGTCCGGGCCCAGGATATTCAGCGATTTTCGGTGTTGTCACCTCCAAAAGCAAAGACGCCGTATCCAAAGGTGGGATCGTGGCGGCTTGTTGAATTAACTCTTCATCACTCAGCGGATCCGTCGTGACCAATCCCATCATTGCGCCGCTGGTTCGAATGTGGCGGGTGAGCGAACGGGTATCCACCCCGTTAATGCCCATGATTTTGTGTCGCTTCAGGTAGTGATGGACGGTTTCTGTTGAGCGCCAGTTATTCGGTGCCTCCGAGAGGTCACGGACCACAAGCGCCCGAATGAAAGGGCGTCGAGATTCGATATCGTCCGGGTTGATTCCGTAATTCCCGATGAGGGGATAGGTCATGGTGACGATCTGGCCGCAATAGGAGGGATCGGTCATAATCTCCTGGTAGCCGGTCATGGCAGTATTGAACACCACTTCACCGCCTGTGGTGCCCTGGTGGGCGAACCCCTGGCCGCGGAAGATGGTGCCGTCCGCGAGTACGAGACGAGCAAGCATAGAAGCCTCCCTAAAAGTGCATGAATATACTTAGCGAAACCAAGGAAGTAGGGGGTATGATCGAAGCGGAATGTCACATGATGAAACGCCTCCTTCTCGGCCTCGCTGGGCCAAATTAAAGGATACTAAACTTACCCAATGGTAATGGGGGGCGGGAAAGATGTCAAGTGAAACATGAAAGAATATTGCATCAATGCACTAAAGATGCAGATACCGACGCAATCCTCGATGCGAAGGCGTTCCTATTTTACAATTTAATGGTTTTCCAGCGCCCTAATCGAAAACGGCGTAATAGAATGAGCCCTTGAACAAAGTGGTCCACGGCCATGGAAAACCAGACCCCAACCAGGCCGTACCCCAAATGGATGCCCAGGTAGTAGGCTCCGACCAGTCGGATACCCCAAGTACCAATGATGCTGGAATACAGCACAAATGTGGTATCACCGGCGCCTCGGAGGCCGCCCGAATAGACCATGACCATGGACAAGAAAGGTTGTGAGATGGCCACGATGCGAAGGCAAATGACGGTCAGGCGGATGGTTTCTGGGTCGTTGGTATATAGGCGCGCTAAGGGACCAGGAACGAGTAGGAAAATTGCGCTAATAACTAATGAGACCAATAGCCCCATGCGAAAGGATTCCTGGCCGGCCTCCTGGGCTCTTTTGGGATTTCGAGCGCCAAGGTTTTGTCCCACGAGTGCGGTTGCTGCGAGGCCAAAGCCGAAGCCGGGTTCAAAACCGAGTGATTGGACATTTAGGGCGATGGAATTAGCGGCCATCGGAGCCGTTCCCATTCCGGCGATGAGGATGGTATACAAGACTTGTGAGCCGCGGCGGACCCCGTTTTCGAGGGCCGCAGGCCCCCCAACCCGGAGAATCGAGCGGACAATGGGTAATTGCAGGGAAAAACCCTGGCCCCGCTTCATCCCAATGATGCCGCGATTACCGGCCAAAATCCAAAGGGCGATCAAGGCGCCACTGGCCCGGGCGAATCCGGCGGCAAGGGCTGCGCCGGTGATGCCGAGTGACGGGATGGGCCCGACTCCGATCACGAGGACGTAAGCACCAATAAGGTTGATCACGTTGACATAGGTCATAATAAAGAGGGGGGTCCGCATATCGCCGGCCCCTTGGAAAATCGCATTGGCCATAAAGAGCAATACGGCGATGACATAAGAGCTCGACAGGATTTGCAGGTAAGTCGTGCCCATTTCCAAAACCACGGGGTCCGGCACTTCTTGCAAACTCAACATGCCGCGCATGATGGGCTCAGCAAAGAAGATGCCAATAAGGGCGATAGCGCTCCCGACCACGAAGGAAAGAGCCACCGCTTGGTTGACCACCTCCTGGGCGCCCCGAAAGTCTTTGGCACCGATGTAACGAGCCACCAAAGCAGTGGCCCCAACCGAAAGGGCCTGGAGGATGACGACGAAAATTAGCATAATTCGATTTCCCACCCCAACGGCGGCGATCGCCTCCGGACCGAGGACGCCAACCACCATCAAAGAGACCATGCCGATGACACTTTGGAGTGCTCCCCGAATCACTGCGGGAATGGCCAACGTAAGGACACTGGCGCGGAGGGGCATGGCCGTTAGATCACGCGTTTGTCGCGGCTGGATTATTGGCGTGCCGGGGGGCTTTGGCAAAGGTCCGGAGTCTGGATAGGGTTCCGGAGTTTTTGACTTCCTCATCGGGCGTCGCTCCGATCTGGTCTTTCAAACGCTAGTTTGCATGGGGTTGATCGGCAGTGTTTGCGGATCATTTCTTGTTAGTGATTTCGTTGCCGAGCGGTGAGCTCCTGCTTCGCTAGTTTGGTACCATTACGCATTCGGAAGTGTTATTCTTAAGGAGTTAGAGAGGATGTGGAAGATGCACTTTTCAGTAAGCGATCATGTGACGTGGGTGGGGAAGACGGATTGGGAACTCCAGACGTTCCACGGGGAGGAACTCTCGACCTTTAAAGGTTCGACGTATAACGCCTATCTGATTCAGGACGAGAAGACGGCCTTGGTTGATACCGTCTGGACGCCTTTTGCGCGACAATTTGTTGAGGATCTTAAGGAGACCATTGATCTCGATGAAATCGATTACGTGGTGGCCCTGCACGCTGAGCCCGATCACAGCGGTGGTTTGATCGAACTGATGCGGGAGATCCCGGATGTCCCCATCTATTGCACGTCGATGGCGGCGCGGTTCTTAAGGGCCCAATATCATCAGGACTGGAACTTCGTCGAAGTGAAGACCGGGGATACCTTAAGTTTGGGAAAACAGGAACTGGTTTTTGTGGAGGCAAAAATGCTTCACTGGCCGGATAATCTTCTTGCTTATTTGACCGGTGATCAAATATTGTTCAGCAGTGATGCGTTTGGACAACATTATTCTAGCGAAGTCTTGTTCAATGATCTCGTCGATCAAGGCGAGCTTTATCGAGAAGCCTTAAAATATTATGCGAACATCCTGACGCCGTTTTCCAAAATGGTGGCCCGCAAAATTGATGAAGTGCTGGAGATGGAATTGCCACTAAAAATGATCTGCCCGAGCCACGGTGTCATTTGGCGCGAAGATCCGGCCCAGATTATCGAGACCTACGCCCGATGGGCCGATGACTACCAAGAAGACCAGGTTGCGATCGTATACGATACCATGTGGGACAGCACGGGCCGGATGGCCGCCATGATTAGCGATGGCATACGGGCGGTCGATCCGACCCTTACCATTAAGCACCTTCATACCGCCAAACGAGATAAGAACGACATTATTGCTGAAGTGTTTCGGTCGAAGGCCATTTTGGTGGGGTCATCCACCGTCAATCGGGGGGTGTTGTCCTCCATTTCGGCGATCCTTAGTCTGATTGAGGAGATGGGCTTTAAAAAGAAAAAGGCCTCCGCCTTTGGTAGTTACGGATGGAGTGGCGAGGCACCGGGCTTGATTCGCGAAACGCTCGAAGATGCCGGGTTCGAAATCTTGATACCGGAGCTTCGCGAAGCCTGGACACCGGATGCCGAAGGCCGCGATCGCTGTCGAACTTTTGGCCGCGATTTTGCCCGTCAGTTATAAACCTATGCGAGGCCTCCGTTGGAACCCAAGGACCGCGGAGGCCTCGATCGTTCTTCACCGGGTCAGCGTCGTGATCAACCCATCATGGGGCGTCAGGTCCGGTTCATCGTCGGTTTCAAGTATCTCCACTTTCACGACATCATGACGGTCGGAACCGGTAAAGCGGGCGGTGACAGACAGCGCCTTTAGTGTATTCGCTTCAAATCCTTTCGCGGCCGATGTTTGAATCTGGTGCTGCCAGACGCTCTCCCCATTTTGCTGCCCCATATAATGGAGATCGACCGTAGCTCCCGACGGAAGGTCAAGTTCGACCTTATGGGCGCCACCGCGCGTTCGGGCTGTTATCTTAAAGGTTTCGCCTAGGAAGATGACCGACGGGGATCCCTCGACCCGGAGGTCTCGGCGCACCAATTGAATCGGGACAGAAACGGCGTCAAAAACGGTCCCACGCCGATCTTCGATAT
>SLMV01000109.1 GCA_007133365.1 Clostridia bacterium | reverse complement strand
TCCCCTTTCAATTGGGACGACTTCGCGAATATCGATACGATTTGGTGAATAACGATTCTAACCCTCTTTACCCCAAAAAATGAAGAATTCCTGCTTTGATCCGATCTCGGGTTGATAGGAGGCGGTTGGCGGTCTTTGTGATTCGGGCTGCTCGGGCGCCAACAATTGAATTTTGGGTCAAAATCAAAGTCCTGAAACACTCGGAGAACATGGGTTTTTAAGTGGCTCGAATCGCAAATCTTTCCGGGATGGTATCGGGCCTTGGTTAACCGTTACACGCCGGATCGAATGGGGTGTCGGCAACGGGTTCGAACCGGGGTCAAAACGAGACGAGAAGGGGACCCATGAAGGATCCCCTTCCGGGTGACGCGGCGGTCAATATCGTAACCGGCGTCGCTTGGGCCTCGTCACGGCCCAGGTTCCAAAGGCAACGATAACGAACATGGCGATCAATGCGGCAAACACGATTGCCATGACTTCGGGCTCAGTGGTGAGTCGTTCATAGAGGATGCCGAATAAGGCCCACAAGACCACGAAGGAAAAGGCGACATCCCGCCGAAAACGAAGAAATGCCAGGGTTATCAAGGTGGCAGCGGCAATCAAAATGATCACCCAGGTGCTCTCGGCCCAGCCCCACCGATCCCAACCCAAATAGACGGAGAGGACGACGGCATTGGCGATGGTGGCCACGGTGATCCAGCCCAAATAGATGCGAAAAGGAAGTTGCACCCAGAGGTTTTCCCCCGTCGGAACCTGGCGTTGACCGATGCCCAAGCGATGGTAGATGGCAATCAGGCTCAAAAGCAAGAGGACCATGATGATCATGGAGGTCCCGATCCATAGGTGGTGCCAGGCAAAGATCCAGGCGGTGTTGAGAAGACTCGAGATGAAAAAGGTCCAGCCGATGCGGTGGACGAACGGCATGTCAATGGGACGGGACCGGAACACGTCACGGGCCTGATAGATACAGAAGCATAATAGCAATAAATAGATGACGCCCCAGATGGCAAAGGTAAAACCGGTGGGAGTAAAGAGATTGGGGAAACGATCCGAGATCTGCGCCGTGGTCAGGTTATTGATGGGCAAAGCATTGGCGGCAAAATTCGCCGCGATCATAATCAAAAAGCCGATAATGTTGGCGATCTGAAGTGGACGTTTTCTGTAAATCGGTATGACCTCCTTTGGAACCGAAAAATGATCTTCGGTCTTGCAAGAATGTGATGGGCCCAAAATAGCGATGACCAAGTAATGATTTCGAGGAAACGAATGGGTCTCCTCCCCATATTCGGTTCGTCGCCCAAACTTCGACCGGGCTTGTGGCTTCTTCGAAGGTGTCGGAGGGGGGTTGCGCAGGCGAGCCCTTGAGTTGATAAACTCGAGATGAGGTCCTAAAAATTGGGTCCTCTTTTGGTTTTTCGCGAACGTTTCCGATCGATCGTAGAACTGGAAAGGGGAGGGGAACAATGGATACGGGAGTCTTATTCGGTGCGTTATTGATTGGGGGTTTGTTGGGATTAGCCCCCCTCATCCTCGGTGTGTTAAAACATAAGTTGGGACTTGGAATCGGCGGATTCATCGCTTGTGTGGCCGGAGGTTTCATTCTCGGGATTCTCTTGGCCGCACCGGTATGTGCCCTTTTCATTTGGTTAATTGTTCGCCAGTCGGACTCTGATGTGGAGAAGGCGGTTGATGTTGATGGAGCATCCACTGGGTAAACGGATGGTGGGTTTTCGACATTAGGCGTCCTAAATCACATGATGTGTCAAACGAGGGGATTACGCGGAGGGTTGATGCCGCCTCTCAAAGTTCCCCGGTAAAAAAACCACGAAGCCAACGCCAGATCCTTTGCCCCAAAGGATTTTCGGTGGCGTCCTTTTTGGGATCCTTTGAACGAACCTCCTCATATCGAAGGCGTTGTTTCGCGTCTTCGATGGCCAACGAGCGATCGCCGGCGAGGGTTTCCACATGATGGCGAAACTCATGACGAATGGTTTCGCGAATTCTTTGCTCCCAAACCCGCCGCGGCTGGCCCCTTAGAATGGCTCGAAAGGATCCGTAAAACAAGGCGATGTGTCGCCCGAGCCGGTTGACCGAGTAATGCCCAAGGACGTAGAAGCCATCGTCACGCTGGGCATGGGGAATCACAATAATACCTAGGTTGAGATCCCGAAGGAGCGGCTGGGGAACTTCGGTATTGATTACATGGTCGGCGTATTGGGTAAATTCATCGAGATCCATGATCGGTTAAACCACTCCTTCTCTTTAGAGGTTAATCGTTTGGGACGGTTTCCTCGGATTTGGTTTAAGCGTCGCGTCCCGTTTCACTCTTATCGTATCGCCAGGGTATAAATGAAAACAAGGAAGGCCGATCTCGGGCTGGTGGTCGCACCAACACGCTATTGTTTTCGAATGAATAGGTCGATTTCCGTTCCCACGCCTTTTTCGGAGATTAGGGTATAGTCGTCGATCATCATTCCGACGATGCTGAGCCCGGAGCTTTTAGCAGTCTTCCCGGCGAGATGCCCGTAATATTCTTCAAGTTCGCGGCGCCGTTCTTGGGATAACATCTCGTGGGCTTGGGCTAAGGTTGCCTCCGACATGCCGCGGCCGTTGTCCTTAATATAGACATGGTAATGATCGCCGTGGTCTTCGATGCGAGTCTCGATCACGGTGGCATTCGCCTGAAAGGAGTTGTTAATCAATTCATCGAGCATTCCCCGAATCCTGCGCCATTCTGCTGCCATGTTTTGCCCCCCTAATCTAATTCCACACGGTTATTAAAATGCTTCAATACCCCGACCATCAAGGTGGCCACCAAACCGCCGGCAAATCCATTGTTGTATAAGTTCATCCCGCCATGCAAAAACCCGACGTTCATTACCATCGACATGTGGATGAGGCCAGCGGCGAGTCCGGCCGGTACCCCGAAGGTGCCCGTGATGGGAGCAAGGGTGGTGCCGAAGAGCACCGCGAGCAAGGGACCGGCCTCGGCAGCGCTCCATTCGAAAAGATAAAGGGACAAAAAGGCCCCGAGCATGATGGGATAGATGTTTCGAGCATGTTTTCCGAAGGCACCAAAGCCAACAATGGTAAATACGCCTGCCAGGGAGGGGCCGTTGAGATCGCCGCTGACGGCGACGATATAGCCAATTCCCATCAAACCGACCAAGCCCATATTGAAGAAGGTGGCACCGAGCCCCCCTTCCGATAAAAAGTCGGACACCAGCGCTCCGGTCATGCGATATATGCGGCGAAGTCCTTGCCAATCTCCCCGGATATTCATTAAGCCGACGAGCATCATCGAAAGGAAATAGAGGGAGGCTGGAAGCAAGAGCAAATGATTGAAATCCTCCCCCCAGATGGATAAAAGATCCATCGGAGCGCCAAACCCGCGGAAAAGACCGGCGAACAAGGTGCCGATAAAACCACAGGTGAAGCCGATGTTGTAGAGGTTGAGGCCTTGATGCGTGGCCAGGAAATGGCCGGCCAAAGGGGGGACCAAGAAACCGCCGATGACGCCGAATAAGAGACCGCCCCACCACCCAAGTCCCAATTGGATGGCAGCACTCGAGGCCAGCGGTGCCAGTGCGGTTCCAAAAAGAGCGTTTAGAATATACTGGCTAAACGTATCCTTTTGTATCAGGGCATAGATCCAGACGCCGAGAAAGATGGGCCAAATGTTCACGATGGTTTTTCCCATGAAAGCAAATCCCGCCATCGTAAAGACGGCCGCGATGATATAACCTCGGATCGGTACCTTGATGACGGCCGTGAGCAATAAGCCGGCAATGCCGACCAAACCGGCGTTGACCAGCGATGCGCCGATGCTTCCGACCACAAAATAATCGGTAATCAACACCCCGGGCGTATTGATGATCTTGGTAAGGTCAGCGAGCAATCCCGCCTCAAACCCGAAAAGGAAACCGGCAATGATCAAAAGCAACATATAACCAAATGTGAGTAAGAATGCCGGGCTGCGCACGATCGTCTTTCGTTCCTCGATAGCCGCTCCTCCTCAGATCCGTTTTGTCGCTTACCGCATCTAATGTACCAAAAGAAACCAACGATAAGAAGGTGCCGGTCTAAAATCTGACTTCATTCTTGACTGACTTTTTGCTTTCGGTGCGCCAAGAGGGCCAGGAATTCGAAAACCAGATTGGCCGCCAATAATGCCGTGGTATTTTGTGGATCTGCCTCCGGTAACAGTTCGACGATATCGAATCCCTTGATGGGAAGTCCGGCCAATCCCCGGAGAATCGGAAGAATGTCACGTGATAGGGGGCCGCCAATCTCGGGACTGCCGGTTCCCGGTGCCACGGCAGCATCCATCACATCGAGGTCAAAACTTAGATAAACGGGATGATTCCCGACCCTCCGGCGAATTCGATCGACCACCTGGTCAGGGGGCAGGGTCCAAAGGGCCTCTCCCGAGATGACTTCGAAGGGCAAGGGACCGGGATCTCCTTTGGGATCGGGAACGCGTCCGGCGCCCCGGATGCCGATTTGGATCGAATGCTCGGGATCGATCCAGCCAGCCTCTGCTGCCCGCCGAAAGGGCGTCCCGTGATTATAGCGATTCCCCCGGATGGCATCCAATGTATCCGGGTGTGAATCGAAGTGAACCAGCGCCAGGGGGGATACCGCGCTTGCTAACGCTCCCAGGACGGGATAACTGATGCTGTGATCACCGCCCAGGCAGATGGGGGTGATCTCCTGCTCAATGAGCGGTGCCAGCCCCTCTTGAATCATGCGATAGGCTTTTTGGGTATCCTGAAGGTCGACCCCAAGATCGCCGTAGTCGATGACGTTCAAATGTTCGAAGACATCCAGCGATAGAATCGGGTGATACGGGCCCAATTGGTATAGCGAGTGGAGGCGGATGGCGCGGGGGCCGAAACGCGCACCGGCGCGGTAAAACGTACCGGAGTCCAAGGGGATCCCCACGATCGCGGTATCCGCCTGGTCTAGATATGCGGGATCCTGGGTGTAGGGAAGGCGCATAAAACTTGCAAGTCCCGCGAAAGGCAGGGCATCGCGTTTGGGACGAAATCTCATGGTCTGCTCCTTTCGGATGGGATGATTCCTTTCGAAGCGGTGATCATTGAATAATCTTTTGACTCAGGCGTTCGACAATCTTGCTGATGTTGGGATCGCGACGGGGATGGGACCAATTGATCACGGCCGAGGCCAAAAGTCTTCCCGAGCGTTCTTTACAAAGCGTGGTCATTTGTCGGAGCGCCCGGTTCCCGCCCATCCAGGCAAAGGGAAAAAACTGCGTAACAAACGCGATGGTGGGTTTTTGATCGAGCGAGGGGATCTGTTGCAAAAACGCCGTCATCGCGGGTGATAGGGAGAAGGCATGCACAGGCGAGCCCATGATGAGACGCTCATATTCCTCTAAGTTGGGTCGTGATTCCAATTGAAGTTGGTCTTTCGATCTCGGATTGCCGGTTACTTGCAGTTGTTCGAGCGTGACGGGGTGTCCCTGAGAAGAAAGTTGCTGTTCGAGCGTTCGGGCGACGGTGAGCGTATTGCCCGTTTCTGAATATACGATGATCCCGATGGTCATGGCCATCCTCCTTGCGATGGGAATTCATCATTATCATACCGAATTTGGGCTCAACCCACCACGCGCGACCGTCAGCATATGCGAAATCTCAACTTGGACAGTATGAAGGTGACCGCGGGTCGGATCCGAACGCGCGGACCCTTTGGTTATCCTGCTCATGATTTCGGGCGAGCAGGCTCCGCCAGGTTCTTGACGAAAGGTTGACTGGATTCGGAAGGATGCCTTGGGTCGGAAACTGCCCCCGAATGTGCGCGAACGAGCGGGTTGATCTCACTCATGCCTTGTTCTTGCCGGGACGCTTAGTGCTCACATGGCCTTAACATGATGTGGGTCGAAAACGAGTGGTTTTAAGGACTCGGGGCAGGGATGCCTATCCTTTTACCGAACGATTGACTACCGGGTGAGGACCTCGGATTGACGAGGGGGTTGTCGATCCATGTTTTAATGACTGCGGATAGGATAAGGCATGTCCGAACGACGCAAAGGATGGATGCCACCTGGGGTTCTTGGTGAAAACCATACAGACAATTAAGAGATGGATCCCGGACACCGTGTGTCCGGATTTTTAGGGGGGATCGCCGATGAGCATTGCTTTGCTTGATGGACAAATAATCGATGGCGTAGGAAATGATCCAATTGAACGTGGCGGGATTTTGGTGGAGGACAACCGCATCACCTATGTCGGCAAGATGGTGAATTTCACCGTACCGAAAGATGCCGAGCGGATTGATCTTGGGGGACGGACTGTGATGCCGGGCCTAATTGATGCGCATGTGCATCTGGTCAACACGGGTGATCCGGATCCGATGAAGCGACTTAAGACCAGCCCGGCCCAATCGACCATTCAAGCGGTGGTCCATGCGAAGAAGGCCTTGATGGCCGGGATTACCACCGTACGGGATTTGGGTGCCTTTGGCGGTGGGATTGATTTTGCTTTGAGGGATTCGGTCAATGCCGGTATAATTCCGGGGCCGCGCATGAAAGTGGCCGGTCGCTCGCTTACCATTACCGGCGGTCATTCCGATCCCAAAAACGGATTTCCGCCCGGTTTCCCTGTCGCTGACACTTATGGTTTTAGTGTGACGGTGGACACCCCTGAGGAAGCGCGTCGCGCCGCACGCATCGAATTGCGCCGAGGTGCAGATTGCATCAAATTTTGTGCCACCGGGGGCATCCTGTCAGCGGGCACGGATAATCGTGCCGTGGGCCTATCGCGTGCAGACATGGCGGCTGCGGTGGAAGAGGCGAAAAATCGGGGGAAGCGGACCGCCGCCCATGCTCAGGGTACCGAGGGCATCAAAAATGCCCTGGCCGCTGGTGTCGACTCTATCGAACATGGCACCTGGTTTGATGAGGAAGCCATCGAAATGCTCATCGCTCGGGGAGCGTATCTGGTCCCGACACTCACGGCCGGATCCAAGATTCGTAAAATGGGGACGGCGGCGGGGATTCCGGAAGAAGCTGTGAAGAAGGCCAAGGCCGATCCGAATGCTGGTGTGGAAAGCCTTATGGGCGTTTATCAGGCGGGGGGTAAGATTGCCATGGGAACGGACGCCGGCGTTCCCTACAACTTCCATGGTGCCAACGGGGGTGAACTCCCCTTAATGGTGGAGGCGGGCATGACCCCGATGGACGTCTTGATGGCCGCCACCTGCCATGGCGCAGAACTGATCGGGTTCGACACCGGTCAACTCGTGCCCGGGAAGTTGGCGGATATGATCGTAACGGATGGTGACCCGTTGATCGAGATCGAGCGGATGGCAGAGCCGGACTATGTGGTGTTGGTGATGAAGGATGGGACCTTATTTAAAAATTCACTTTAGGTGACGGCTACCCGTAAAGAGCAAGATGGTAAAGGAGACCCCTCATGCAAGATCTGGCGTTCATGACGGTTTCGAAGGTGTCGGATTTGATTCAGAAACGGGAGGTTTCTCCGGTTGAAATAACGGAGTCGGTGCTTCAGCGCATAGATCAATATAATGATCATCTAAAGAGCTATATCACCGTCTGTGGGGAGTTGGCTCGCAAACAGGCGCACGAACGAGAGCGAGAACTTAGCCGGGGTTGTTACCGCGGTCCTTTGCACGGCATTCCCATTGCCCATAAGGATGTCCTTTATACGCGAGCGGTTCGCACCACCGCACATTCTCGGGCGTTAGACGATGTCACCATCACTGAGGATGCCCAGGTGGTCGTGCGGTTGGAGGCGGCGGGCATGGTGATGTTGGGGAAAACCAACACGAATGAGTTTGCCAATGGGGGGACGGAGCACTATGGAACGCCTCGATTGCCGTGGGATGCCCGTTGCTTTTCCGGAGGTTCGAGTGCCGGCTCCGCCAATGCGGTGGCGGCAGGGTTGGCCCCGGCGGCGACCGGCTCTGACACGGCGGGCTCGATTCGGGCTCCTGCGAGTTTCTGTGGTGTGGTAGGGCTCAAAGCCACCCACGGGTTGGTGCCGGTCGACGGTCTCATCCCCCTGTCGTGGTCGATGGATTATGCGGGTCCATTGGCCCGGAGTGTCGCGGACATCGGGCTATTGATGGATGCGATGGCGCCCCACCCAAAAACGAGCAATTGGCTTTTGGCGGATTGTTGGGATTTGACGGGAATGAGCATTGGGATTCCTCGCCAACATTTTTTCGAAGGCTTGGATTCGGAAGTGGAACGGGTCGTGAGACGGGCATTGGATCGACTGAACCTTCTCGGTGCCGATCTCCGATCGGTCGACCTACCTCGAGCGGGTGATTTGGCTGCCGCCTCGAGCGTTATTCTCGCGGTGGAGGCGTTTGCCTCTCACGCGGGACGCCTGCGAGAAAAGGGAGACTTGTACGGAACGCGGGCCCGACGGCACCTTTCATCCGGTGCCTTTTACAGTGGCGCAGAATATGAGCAAGCCGGCCAGATCCGCACCCTTTGGATGCAAGAACTCGCAAAGGCGATGGCGGATCTGGATTTGATCGTGACGCCCACCGTCTCAATCCCGCCGGTCCCGATCTCGGTAGAAGAGACCCGGCCACCGGATACTTCATGGGGCACCCGTCATTTCAATCTGTCCGGGCATCCTGCCATTTCCATTCCGTGTGGGTTTACTGAAAGCGGGCACCCGGTCGGATTACAAATGGTGGCACATTGGCACGATGAGACGACCCTTCTTCAGGCGGCAATGGCTTATGAGCGAGCCTTTCCCTGGCATGAGGGGTATTTGGCGCTGAAAGAGGTGATTTGATTGTCCGCTTGTTCGGATTGGCTGAAGGCCGAAGCCAAGCGACAGGGCCTTTCGTTGGATGATGAGGATCTGGAGGTCATTGGCAAAATGATTCGCCGGACCCAAGAGGATTTGGTGAAACGACGGCCGAAAACGACCGAAGGCCTGCACTCCCCCTTTTGTTTATGTGAACCGAAGTGAACGAACCGCGAGACCCCGCTTGGGAGTCTCGCGGTTTTATGGTGCGCCCGGCATGGGCGAATGCTAAGGGGTGAAAGTCCCCCGTGGGCCGTGGCCACGTAGGACCACTAGCCGATGGCAAGGGTGCCCGTGGTGACGTGGGATCTGAAGGAAGCCGGAGGCAAAATCCTGGCCCGATGAACAAGAACCGCTATAGAAGACTGTCTCGGGGCGGATGAGTTTGCATGGTAAAACGAAGTCCGACACTGCCCGAACCCCATACAGTAGATGCGGCGGGTAGATGGGATGAAGGCTATCGTTCTTACCCGGGGAGGTCTTGCGGTGGTTGCTGACAAGAGGGATGCCAAGACAACCCACAGCGACAAACTGTCCAACAATGGACAGTTGAACCGTAAGAAGTCATCAAAAGCCGTAGTAGGCCGGCAAGCCGGCTGAAGGGCTGAACAATGGCAGTCCTCTGAACGAGAGGAAGGTGAGGCAATGCGAAGAGAGCAGAAAACTGCGAAAGCAGGCTACCCTTGTGAGGGGATGTTGGAAACAGAGAGTAGCAAGGGACTGCGGAGTATTGTCCCACTGGAATCCGCAGAGGAGGACGGTGCAGAGGAACAGACGAATACCTCGTATCTGTCGGATACAATGACCCATTATCCGACAGATACGAGGTATTGCACTCAAGTCATTGAACCGCCACGTACCGAACGGTATGCGTGGTGGTGAGGGAGGTCCCCCGGCTGATTAACGGTCGGGGTCCTAGCCGATCCTAGCACATGATTCGCCAACGCATGTCCCAGTCGCCACTTAATGAAACCGCGCCGTCGGACGTGATGACGATGGTGTCACAAATGCCCGGTTTTCTGAGCGGCTCATCCGGGTCAGCATCGCGAAAATAACCGGGATTGGGGGAGGGATGGTAATTGAGGACCATGCCGGCTTCTAGTTCTGTGTCCATGCCGGGTTCGCTGTAAATGGGCCACTCGACCCAATCAAGCCCCTGTCCGTGAAATTCGTTGTGAAGGGGACGGGGTTCGGTGAAGACCCAGCCGTCATTTCGGAGACTGTCTTGATAGGTGTTGAACATGCCCTTTAGACGGACACCAGGGACGGCAGCTTTTTTTACCGCTTCAAAAGCCCGGAGGTCGGCCTCTTGCAGGCGAAGTTGAAGGGGTGAGGGAGAGTCAAAGGCGAGATTAACTTCCAATTCACACCAGTGACCGCTTTGATTGAGGATCTCCATATGGTAAGAAAGGATGCCCTCCAACTCAACGATCCGATCACCGGGGATGTTGCCGTTGACGAAAATAAGATAGTCGCGGGCGCCGTGTTCATGAAGGAAGCGGACGGGCTCTGCCGATGCCTGCCGTTCGGTCATGCCGGGTTCGAGATAGTTGACGAAGCGCTCCATTGCTGCCTTTGAGAGGGCCCAACCTTCTCGCATTTGTTGGATTTCGAGTGGACTCTTAATGGCCCGTACCCGGTTCATAAGGGTATCGGCATCCACCAAAGTGGCGTCCGGAAGTCCTTCGCGCAAGGCATCGAAAAAGCCGGTTCCCATCACCCGCTCGTACCCGGCGATTCCAAATCGCGACTTGTCGAGTCCGCGTCGCCTGATTTCTGCAATCAAGGGGGGCATCACGCGATAGTTGGGGACAAAATCGGTGATCCATCCCACATCGGCTACCCGTTGCCCGACTTGGCCGCTCATCATTGGTTCACCTTCAAGGGGGAAGAGGATGGCCGCTTGGTGGCACCACATATGAAAATCGGTGAACCAGCGAAAATAGCCGCGTCCAGCACATCCGTGTCCTTTCCCCATGATGATCATGGCATCGAGTTCGGCTTTCTCCATCTCGTTTCGAAGGCGCGCATAACGTTGATCACGTTCAGCAAGGGTGGCTTGGGTTTGCAAGGGTAAAACTCCTCTCATCATTCGGTAGGTCGGCGGCGACGGATCGAAGTGGTTAAGTCGAATTGGGATCGGTAACGGATATCAAGACATTGAACATTACTAACCTATTCGCCATCAAATCAAAAATCCTAGCCCAATCGGACGATTCGATCGTTTGGATTTAAGATTGACTTCCACAGGTTCTTCAATATGGATGCTCGGGCCATTGGATTAGCACCATTGGGAATGGACCGTTTTCAACCGGAGACTGGCGGACGACCTCCATGGAGTGCCATGTTTGCAACTATAAAGGGAATCCGAAAAAATGAATATTTCATCGACGATTATCAGAAATTTCTCCCCTGTCAAGAAATGAATTGAGGTGCGCCGATTTCCGGCACCTTTGCTGATTCAGAAAATCGTGAATAGGCCCCGGATTTACCTGGGATGTCTGGCAGGTATTTGACCGTTAACGTCGAAATTAGGATAAAGCCAATTTAGGTGCTCCTGACAAACATTAGGAGAACTCAAATTGGATCGATGTCTTTTTGGTAAAAACGGTAAATTGGCAATAAGGATGATCGGAAAGGATGGTTTTTTTGCAGGAATTAAGGCATCTCAAAGGCGCATTGCTGCTGTTGGTGTTGCTTTTGGCATTAGGACTGACGCTGATGGCTTGTGGGCCTGCGGTTGAGCCGGATCCCTCGGATCCCGCCGATGACGTGGACCCCGATGACGATGATCCCGATCCGGCAGAACCCGGTGAGCCCGTCAGGGTGACCGTCGCCCAGGTTCAAGGACCCGTCTCGTGGGATCCCCCTCAGGACTGGGGAGCGCAGCCGGAATGGATCATTCAAAACGCCTACGACTATCTGTTCATTCGAAGTTGTGACGGAACGGAGTGGGTGCCGCAGCTGGCCAAAGACTGGGAAAATATCGATGATCTGACATGGCGTTTCTATTTGGAAGAAGGCGTCAAATTCCATGATGGTTCGGAACTGACCGCCCACGATGTCAAGCATCTCTACCGTCGCATCCTTGAAGGTCCACAAGAGACCTATCTGGTTCATAATCAGTATCAATTTATTGATTATATGGTCGTCCAGGACGACTACACCATCGATTTCGTCACCCATCAACCGCACACGCTCACCATGTGGCAGCTCTCGCAGGCGAACACCGGGGCGGGCATCACCAGCGAAGCCCACTTCGAAGCGGTTGGCGTCGAAGGTTATCACCGTGAGCCGATGGGAACCGGTCCGTGGATGCTCAAAGACTGGTCGCGTGACGAATTTGCTCTTTTTGAAGCCAATCCGGATTACTGGCGGGGCGCCCCGCAGTATGATGAATTGATGTTCCGGGTAATCCCCGAGGCGTCGACCCGAGTTGCCGAATTGATCGCCGGTGATGTGGATCTGGTGCATCAGGTCAATGCCCAGGACTATGACCGCCTTCAGGATATGGACGGCGTTCGCGCTGAATGGCATAAGTCGGACCGAAACTGGGTTCTTCAGCCCCGCAGCACGGTAGATGACGATCACAAGGATGACCCGGAGCTGAACCGGGAATATACTACTGATGATCCCAGGATCCGCAAAGCCATTGAGCTGGCAGTGGACAAGTACGTATTGCGCGATATCGCCGGCGGCATTGGCGAACCCTTCCGCGGCTTGCTCTCGCATCCGCCGGAGGAAGGACATCCGGATAACTACGGGCCCTCGGCCAATCTGTATGATCCCGATCGTGCCCGCGAACTGATTGCCGAAGCCGGCTATGAGCCGGGTGAAGCGACCCTGGTCTTCCACTCTTACGAGATGCACCCCTATGGTGATGTCTCTCGGGTGATCGAAGATATGTTGGAAGACGTCGGTTTTAGCGTGGAACTCCATTTATTGGATCAATCGACCATGATCACCGAGATCTATCGTCCCCGAAAGTCGGAGGAACTCATGATATGGGCGGGGATCGGGATCGGCAACCCCTACTTCGGAACTTTCAATATGGACAAAGAGACTTTCGAAGCCCGCCGCAGTTATCCCGGAGGCTACCCGGACAATATGGAAGAGACTTTGAATACGGTCTTTACTTCCGTCGATGATTATGATGCCTACATTGAGGCTTTCCAGCGATTGGACATGATGGTAGCGGAAGACCGCCATACAATCGGATTGTTCCAGGAGAGCGTTCTCTGGGGTATGAAGGATCGTATTGAGTACACGCCTCGTGTGCCCGATGCCGACATCATGGGGTATAAGATACAGGTTGTGGAGTAGCCGCAACACCAGTTAAGAAAATGAGTTGTGCTAGTTGAAGAAAGTCGGTGGGCGATGGGTTGCCCACCGACTCTTTCATCTAACAACTCTTTAATTAGCGGAATTCGTAAATATTCGCCATCCCCGTTCCCGCAGGATCGCAAAGACCCCCACATAACGATACAAAAATGTGTTGATTTAGGAAGGACCCCGTCTCCTAACGTCGAAATCATGGTATGCACCGGTTCCTCCGGTGTTTTTGATTATACTGCAGTGGTAAGACTGAAAGGATGGTTGTTGTGAAGGGCAACGCAAACCTCAAATGGGGCCTGACGGTGACGTTATTGCTCGCTTTGGTACTCGCGCTAGCGGCATGCGCTCCTGATGCGGATCCTGCCGATCCCGATGGGCCCGTTCGCGTGACAGTGGCCCAAGCAGAAGACGTGGGTTCTTGGGACCCGCCCCAGGATTGGGGTGCCCAAGGTGAATGGATAACGCAAAACGCTTATGATTATCTGTTTTTCCGAAGCTGTGATAATACCGAATGGGTGCCCCAGTTGGCCAAGGATTGGGAGAATATTGATGATTTAACCTGGCGATTCTATTTAGAAGAAGGCGTTACGTTTCATGATGGCACCGAATTGACGGCCCATGACGTCAAACACTTTTATCGCCGGGTTCTTGAAGGGCCCCAAGAGGTTTACATGGTAACCAATCAATATGATTTTATCGATTACATGGAAGTCCAAGACGATTACACGATCGACTTCATTACCCATGAACCCCATACGCTTCTCGAGTGGCAATTGTCCGGCGCCAACACGGGAGCGGGTATCACTAGCGAAGCGCACTTTGAAGAAGTGGGGGAAGAGGGCTATCATCGCGAGGCCATGGGCACTGGTCCCTTTAAGTTCGAGGAATGGGTACGAGATGAGCATGCCTTGTTGAAGGCCAATCCTGATTATTGGCGCGATGAGCCAGAATTTGATGAACTCATGTTTCGCCCCATTCCGGAGCCGTCAACCCGGGCGGCGGAACTCATCGCCGGAGACGTTGACATTGCCCACGGATTGGTAGCACAGGATCATGATCGCCTGCAGGATACGGATGGTGTTCGGGCCGAGTGGCACGAGTCGGATCGAAACTGGGTGCTTCGCCCGCGGATGACCGTGGATGATGCCCACGAAGGCGATCCGGAACTGGATCGGGAGTACACGACGGAGGATCCGAGAATCCGAGAGGCGATCGAAAAAGCGCTTGATAAGTATGCGCTTCGTGATATTGCAGGCGGCATCGGGGAACCTTTTCGGGGCACCTTATCGCATCCACCGGAAGAAGGACATCCGGATAACTACGGCGAGTCCGCCTGTTTATACGATCCCGATCGGGCCCAAGAACTGATCGAAGAAGCCGGCTATGAGCCGGGCGAGCCCCATCTCGTAATGCACGCGTTCGAGCGCTATCCCTATGGTGACGTGGCGGAAGTGATTCGCTCGATGCTCGAAGATGTCGGTTTTGATGTTGATTTGACGACGCTCGATGAATCCACGATGCGCAGTGAGATTTATGGTCCACGACGCTCGGAAGAACTGTTGCTCTGGGCCGGCATCGGCATTGGCAATCCCTACTTCGGTACGTTCAATCTGGATAAGGAGACCTACGAGTCCCAGTATAGCTATTCCGGTGGTTACCCAGAAAATATGGAAGAAGCCTATGAGACGGTCATGACGGAAGTCGAGGATCGTGATGCCTACATCGAGGCTTTCCAGAGGATGGACATGATGGTGGCGGAGGACCGCAACCCCATCGGTTTGTTCCAAGAGAGCATTCTTTGGGGCATGACCGACCGGGTTGATTTCGCACCGCGGGTGCCGGATGCCAACATCTACGGATACAAGATCGATATCGTCGATCCGTAAGACCTACAATCCCGAATGAACCAACAGGCAGGTGGCCGGGGGTCCTCCCCGGCCACCTGCAGTTATTGGGAAGAGCAGGAAAACGGATTGGACCCGAGTAAGTACTTAGGGTGCTTCCCGCGAGGGGAAAAGTGTGTGCGCGGGGTCGAAGTCATAATGGGTTTTGACGAAGTCAGGAGATGATTGATTTGTTTTGGAAGTCAATTTTTGATGAGAAACGAAAAGAGCAGGAGTTTGCGTCCCGCCGGGCTCAGCTAGCTAAGCAGATGATGGAAGATCATTTGGACGCGGTGGTACTTTTTAACCGGATCAATATTATTTATTACGCTGGACTGGCCCACCAGCAAACCGAGCGTCCCATTGCCCTCGTGATCCCCAAAGAGGGTTCCTTGATGTCCTTTATTCCTAGGCTTGAGGCCGATCATCTTCAGGAATATGCGGACATTGAAGCCATCATTTATTCGGAGTATCCGGGCGATGCTCACCCTATGGAAGTTTTGACGAAGGCGCTTAAGTCCCGTGGATTTAATCGTCTTGGCGTTGATGCGGATGGCTATGGAAGTTACTGGGGTTACTCCGGCCCCCGTTTAAGCGAATGCCTGCCAGCATCGGAGATCATTTCGCTGTTGCCGGCGATCCGAAAGCAACGTGCCATCAAATCGCCGTGGGAAATTGAGAACCTTCGGTTGAGTACGATCTTTGGGAATTTGGCCCACCAGATGCTCGTGGAAGAGGCCGAGCTGGGATGCTATGAAATTGAGGTCGGGCAACGGGCGACCACTCGCTCTAGCCGGATCGTGGTGCAATCCCTGGCTGGGATTTATCAACTACAAGATTGGGGCGTGACCCCGACCCATACCGGATTGAAATCGGGACCCCAGACAGCCTATCCTCACCCGATGGCGGCCGGCAAACAGCTGGAGCCAGGGGATCTTTTGGTGACCTGGGCCACGGCCGACATCAACGGCTATCGAAGTGAATTGGAGAGGACTTTGGTCATGGGGGAACCGACGGACGATCAACGATACTATTTCGAGGTGGCCAAGATGGCCCAAGAGGTCGCGTTTGAGGCATTGGGACCGGGTGTTTTGTGTCGCGAGATCGATGAGAAGGTCCAGCAATTCTTCCGTGATCGTGATTGTGGACAATATGTGCGACACCATACCGGCCACAGTTTCGGGCTGGAAATCCATGAAAGTCCGTTTTTGGATACGGGAGAGCAGGAGATGCTCCAACCGGGGATGGTGGTAAGCGTGGAGCCCGGACTATACGTGCCCGGTGTGGGCGGTTTTCGTCCTTCCGATACGGTCCTTATTACCGAAGATGGCGCTGATATCATGACCTACTTTCCCCGGGAACTTGACGACTTGATCATTCAGTAATAGGCATCGCTTCATGAAAAGCCCAAGGAGGAGGACGAAAACATGACATGGCAAAGTGTTTACTCGGCAATAATTACCTTCGGCATTCAGATTGTTGCGGCTTTGGTGACGTTAGTCATCGGTCTTATTGTCATCGGATGGATCACCCGATTTACCGAACGGCGCTTGACAAAGACAAAGGTCGAAAAGAGCCTTCATGCGTTTTTGATTTCGCTCATTGGGACCCTACTCAAGATTCTTTTGATCATCAGCATTGCGTCGTTTTTGGGTTTTGAAATGAGTGTTTTTATTGCGGTGTTGGCGGCGGCGAGTTTTGCGATTGGCCTTGCCTTTCACGGCAGTTTGGCGAATTTTGCCGGGGGCGTTCTCATCTTGCTTCTTCGTCCGTTCAAAGTGGGGGACTTCATTGAGGCGGTCGGCTATATGGGAACTGTGCATGAGGTTCAGATCTTTCATACGCTATTGAATACGGCGGATAACCGTCGAATCATCATCCCCAACGGCAATCTCGCCAATACCAGCGTGGTGAATTTCTCCTTCAATCCCACCCGGCGGATGGATTTTAAATTTGGCGTCGGCTACGGTGATGACATCGATCGGGTCAAAGCGATCTTGATGGAGATCATCGAAAGCTATGAGGAAGTAATGGAGGAGCCCGCTCCGCAGGTCCTATTGGGTGAGCATGGCGATAGTGCCATCGTTTTCTTCGTTCGGGCTTGGTGTAAACGAGAAGACTATTGGACCGTGTATTTTGATGCGTTGGAGCAAGTTAAGCGTCGCTTTGATCAAGAAGGCATTAGCATCCCGTATCCCCAGATGGACGTTCATGTCAATCCAGGTGCTGACGAATAGTTGCTCGGGTTTTTGAGTTGATTGCGAGGAAATGCCGAACATATACTGACGTGCCGGGTGATTCCATTCCAAGCGTTGGGGCATCCAAACACTTTGAGCAAATGAAACGGTGATGTTTAAAAACGTCGTTGAAGGCATCGATCACAAGGTCAAAATGATGGTGACGACGGGAAGGACAGTGGATAACATTACCGATAAGGCTTTGGGTAAATGGATGGCAAGGCACCCTGCCATCCATTTTTATCGATCGATTAGTCGTCGGCCGTCTGCGAAGCACTTCTTTCGCGCAGCGGGAACCAGTGTTTGGTTCGATTGGCGATGGTAACCAGGCTGAGCATGACGGGCACCTCGACTAAAACGCCCACCACCGTGGCGAGGGCAGCGCCGGATTGCAGGCCGAAAAGAGAGATGGCGACCGCGACGGCCAACTCAAAGAAGTTACTGGCCCCAATCATTGCCGCAGGTCCGGCCACGTCACGTTGCACTTTCCAAAGTCGGCTCCATCCGTAGGCAAAGAAGAAGATGAAGAAGGTCTGAATAATGAGCGGCACGGCGATCAGAACGATGTGAAAGGCATTTTCGGTGATCCGGTCCCCCTGGAAGGAAAAGAGGAGGATCAGGGTGAGTAAGAGGCCGTAGGTGGTGAGTCCGCCTATCCGGGGTAAAAACACGCCATCGAACCAGCGCTGACCGCGCAGTTGGATGAGTATTTTACGTGTGATATACCCGAGTGACAGAGGAATGACAATATAGAGAAAGACCGACCAGAGCACGGTGCCCCAGGGAATGACGATTTCGCTGATGCCGAGCAGAATGACCACGATTGGGGCGTAAGCGAAAAGCAAGACCAGGTTATTGACGGCGACCTGGACCAGAGTATACCCGGGGTTCCCGCGATTTAGATGACTCCAAACGAAAACCATCGCTGTGCAAGGTGCGGCGCCGAGTAAAATGGCACCGGCAACATATTCGGTGGCCAGTGCGCTCGGAATCCACCGACTGAATACGATATGAAGGAAGAGACTGCTGATGGCAAACATGCTAAAGGGTTTGATCAACCAATTGGTCGCGAGGGTCACGACCAGCCCCTTTGGGTGTTGTTTGACCCCACGGATACTGTCAAAATCAACTTTTAACATCATGGGAAAGATCATCATCCAGATTAAGATGGCGACGGGGATGGAGATATGATAGATCTCCCACTGGCTGAGCGTGTTCGGAACCTCAGGCAAGAAACGCCCCAACAGCACGCCGAGCACAATACCCACGGCCACCCAAACGCTCAGGTAGCGTTCAAAGATTCCCAAAGACCCAGCATCCGGATTAACGCGTTCTCTTTCAACGTGTTGACGATTCATTATTCACCCACCCTCCTTTCTCGGGGTGTCCCTAAAAGATCGAATTCAACGAGCAACTCGTGGACCCGATCCTCAATGTCGTCGCGAACCTCGCGAAAGGCGGCTAGCCGCTCGGCTTCGTCGCCCTGGACCTCTGCCGGATCGCGTATCGCCCAATGACGCGTTTCAATTTGAGAGGGCGTGATGGGACATTGATCGCGGGCATCGCCGCATAGGGTGATGATCATATCCCATTGATCCAATTGGTCGAAGTCGACGGTCTTGGAGGTGGCATCGGCCAGGCTGATTCCACGTTCTTCCATGACAGTGCGGGTGAAAGGGTGCACCCCGGTGGGATCGGTGCCGGCACTTTTGACGTGTAAACGGGTCGAATCGCCCAAAGCACGGGCGAAGTATTCGGCCATCTGACTCCGACAGGAGTTTCCGGTACAAAGAAATAAAATGCGCTTCATGATAGCGAGAATCCTTCCTTTCGAACGGGGCAGTTGTCCCTGGGATTTTCGAGAATGTCTTCTAACCGCCGCCATTCTTTTCTTATTCCCGACTCTGGGCTGGGACTGAGAAAGGTCTGAACCACTTGGTCAAGTCGGTTCCGAAAAGTGGACGAATCGATGCGATAAAAGACCCAACGTCCTTGTCGCCGTTGTTGAATAAGTCCCGCTTCTCGCAGCAGCCGGATTTGCTGGGAAATGGCGGGCTGGGACAGATTCAAAATGTGCTCGAGTTCGCAGACGCAAAGTTCCCGGTCCAAAAGAAGACGTGTCAGCTTATAGCGGGTTTCGGAACTGATGGCGGTCAACAACTGAATTGTTTCGTCCATTTATATCACCCAGATTAAGCATATAAGAATATCGTAATATGTCAAGGCGCTGGCTCGCTAACTCGCAAATGGCGACCAAAGAGTTGGCCGTGGGGCAGGAGGATCGGCACTTGCTGACGAAAAAAGAAGGTCACACTGATCGTTTTTAGGCCGCGACGAGAGGGGGGTGATTAACGTGTTCACCCGTGTTTTGGTGGCGACGGATCTGTCGCCGGGTGCAGAAAAATTGCTTGTTTGCCTCGAGGAATTGAAGCATTTGGGAACCGAAGAGTTGGTTTTGGTTTGGGTGACAGAAGGAGATCCGGATGATCCGGCGCTGCGGAAAAGACAAACGGAGCAACTGGATCAACTAGAACGCGAAAAGGAACAACTCGAGACTATGGGATTTACCGTGATGGTGAGTGCCCCAATGGGCCGTCCTGCCGAGGGGATCGTACAGGCGGCTCATGATCATTCGGCCTCGCTGATTTTGATCAGCTCACGGGGGCGAAACACCTTCCGAGACCTCTTTTTGGGAAGCACCGTATCCGATGTTATCCGTTTGACCGATATTCCGACCTTGATTGAACGCGTTGAAAGGTTCGAGGAGTTGGAGATGGAAGCCTGTCGGTTGGCCTATCAGCGAAAGTTCGAACGGGTGCTCCTGGCGACCGATTTTTCCGAGGCAGCCCATGACGCCGAGGCATTGATGAAACAGCTGGCGAGTCATGCGCAAAAGGTGATTGTGACTTCGGTCGTGGATCGTGGCAGCACGGAACAGGAGGTGGAGCGTCATCTGCGGGAGGTGGGGCAACGGTTGCAACAAGTTAAAACCAGTTTGGCCCGCTGGGGCGCGTCTACCGTCGAGATCTACCCGCGCATCGGCATCGCGTCGAATTCCATTATCCAGGTGGCCGAGCAGGAAGATGTCACCCTCATCGTCATGGGAACGCGTGGGCGTGGACGACTCGGCGGCCTTTACCTCGGGAGCACGGCGGAAGCGGTCGCGCGCCGTTCTCGGCGTCCGGTTTTGTTGATGCCGTTTCCGAGGAATTGATTCGGATGAACGTCTTGAGACGGATTGGCTTTGGGAGGTCGGCACCCCTTATGACGCGTGACGAATGGGAGGAGAAAGAGTATCGAACCTTATTCTGCATTATGGTATGGTGGACTAATCTGATCGAATGTTTGGGTGCGACCGATATGGGTGCCTTTCGTGACGTTGGCGAGGTGGGTCCGCATGATCGGCCCAAATAGTTGGGAAGGACGTTCCGGTTGGATATTCTTTTAGTTTTGGTAATTCTCGGATTTGCCCTGGTATTTTTTGCCAGTGAATGGCTCCGGGTCGACATAACGGCCATGATCGTACTGGTCACCATTACCATTTTGGGATTGATTGATTATCAGCAGGCCTTTGCCGGCTTTGCCAATCCCGCCGTGATAACGGTCTTGGGCATGTTCGTTTTGGGTGGTTCGTTAGTGCGGACGGGTGTGGCCGCCTGGATTGGGCAATGGATGCTCCGGATCGCCGGAAGTGGTGAAAAGCGCCTTCTTCTGGTGATTATGTTGACGGTGGGGCTGATGTCGGCTTTCATGAATAATATCGCTGCCGTTGCCATATTGGCCCCGGCGGTGAGTGGATTGGCCCGACAGTTTGGTATTCCCCCGACCAAGTTCTTGATGCCGCTTGCTTTTGCTTCCCTGCTCGGGGGGTTAACCACCGTCATCGGAACCCCACCGAATATTTTGGTAAGCATGGTATTAGTCGATCATGGGTATGAAGCCTTTGGCATGTTCGACTATACGCCGACAGGGTTGGCGGTCCTCGCGGCGGGCGTGGTGTTTATCCTTTTGATCGGACATCGGTTGCTCCCATCACGGGGAACGCGTCCGGACCTGGCCGACAAATACGAGGTGGACCAATATTTCAGTGAAATTTTGGTTCCTCCGGATTCCCCGCTGGTGGGGATAACGCTCAATGATGCCGGTTTCGGCCGCGAATACGGCGTGACCGTCTTGATGGTCCTGCGTGGAAACGAGAAAATTACGGCCCATGGCTGGACGACCCTGCAGCCGAATGATGTCTTGTTGGTTGAAGCCTCGGTGGATGACCTTTTAGATATTAAGACCTCTCGAGGCCTCGAGATTTTGGCCGATGCGACTTTGGAAGATCTCCGCCCAAGCTGGTTAGAGTTGACAGAAGCGACCTTAGCGCCCCGCTCCCGGTTTATTGGTCGGTCAATCAAACAACTGGACTTTCGACGAAGGTACGGCCTTAACGTTATCGCGATCCGGCGCCATGAACGCACCCTCACGGATCGCATTGGTGATATCCGACTCTCATTTGGTGATGTCTTGCTGTTACAGGGAACGCATGAACGCACGGAGGCCTTGCGAGAGACGGGTGAGTTCTTATTTTTGGAGCCGATTGATAATCCCGTGCCCCGAACGGATAAAGCCTTGATCGCCATTGGCGTGATGTTTTTCACTGTGTCGATGGCAGCCTTCGATATTTTACATGTATCGGTGGCGGCGATTACGGGGGCAGTTCTCATGATACTCTCGGGTTGTCTAAGCATTGATGAAGCCTACCAGTCGATCGAATGGCGAGCGGTCGTCCTAATTGGGGCCATGTTGCCGATGGGGACGGCGATGGAAGTTACGGGCACAGCGGCGTTTTTGGCCGGACAAATGGTCGGAGTATTGGGTGATCTGGGGCCCGTATATCTTATGGGAGGGCTCTATTTTCTTACCATGATCATTACTCAGGTGATGTCCAATGCCGCCGCCGCGGTCTTGCTCGCACCGCTTGCGATTTCCCTGGCAGGGCAAACGGGGGTGGCGCCGCATCCATATATGATGGCGATTGCCATTTCTGCTTCGAGTGCCTTTATCACACCGATCGGGCACCAGGCGTCTGTCTTAGTTTATGCTGTGGGCAACTACCGTTTTACAGATTTCACCAAGATGGGACTGCCTTTGGCACTTTTGATATTTTTTGTCTCGATGATGGTCATTCCAAGGGTTTGGCCTTTCTAAGTCCAAGGATTGTGAATTGCAATGAAAGAGCCAGAAAAGACGCGCGCTTCTGATTTGGTATCGGGCCGGCTATTGATCGCATAACCTGCTAAAACGATGCAGGTTCAAAGGGCAAGTGAAAGAGCCTCCGAAGGAAGTGAGTCAAATAATAAGTTGTTGTGGCGGCGGTAAGGAGGAAAGTTGTGTTTGATCAAATTATCGTTTTTCTGACACTCCTGCTGGCGCTTTTTCTTTTCGCCCAGGGGCGACTTCGTTATGATCTGGTTGCCCTATTGGCGCTACTTTCCGTAACCCTTACCGGTGTCATTGACTCACAAGATGCATTCTTAGGTTTTGGTCAACCCCAGGTCATCACGGTCGCATCGATCTTGGTCATTACTCGTGGTTTATCGAACTCCGGGATTGATGAAGTAATTACGCGTTTACTTGAGTCGGTCAGCAGCCGTTCGACATCCGTTCAAGTACTGAGTTTGACGACGGCGGTTGCGGTGCTCTCAGCTTTTATGAACAACGTTGGGGCGCTTGCCTTGTTGATGCCGGTGACGTTTCGAATGTCCGATCGGGCAGGAATCCCCGTATCCAAGCTTCTGATGCCGCTGGCGTTTGGTTCCCTTCTTGGCGGTATGACAACGGCAATCGGAACACCGCCCAATCTTATCATTTCCGGCTTTCGCCAGGAGGTTAAAGGGATGCCCTTTGAAATCTTCGAGTTTACCCCTGTAGGGCTCGGTGTTGCGGTGGCTTGTATCCTCTTTATTGGCATCGTTGGTTGGAGGCTGATCCCACTTCGAAAAGCAGCCGGATCAGGCGAGGATCTATTTAGTATTGAAGAAGGTTATGTTACCGAATTGCGAGTTCCACCGAGTTCTGTGTTAGCGAACAAAACAATTCTTAGCCTTGAACATCTGGTTGATGTCGATGCGACCATCGTTGCCACGATTCATGATCAACATAGGCGCTATAATCCCAGTGGAACAACGATTATCCGACCCAACGATGTCCTAATAGTTCAAGCCACTGCGAAAGATCTAACGGAGATGACAGCAAAAATGGGACTGGAAATGGTAGGAAGTAAAGGCTTAAGTATGCGCGATATCCGTTCCGATGAGGTAATTCTTTCCGAGGCGGTCGTGAAGAACACCTCTCCCCTCGTTTACCGAACCGTTCGGGACATTAACCTCAGAGGGCGATTCGGGATCAATTTACTTGCTGTTGCTCGTCAAGGCGCGCGGGTGGAGGAACGTCTGCGAGAAATCTCATTTCGTCCGGGTGATATCTTATTATTTCAGGGTCCGACGGAACGCCTGAGTCAAACAATTCAATCTTTGGGCTGTCTGCCACTACCGCAACGGGATATCGATTTTATAAAGGGGGAGAAAAGGCCCTTCCTCGCTTTGGGCATTTTTTCTGTGGCCATTTTTTTGACAGCGCTGGGGTATCTGCCGGTGCATCTTTCCTTTCCCGCAGCTGCAGTTGCCATGGTTCTAACCTCGCTATTATCGCTTAGACAAGCCTATCAGAATATCGACTGGACCATTTTGATCCTATTGGGGGCCATGATTCCAGTCGGGCAAGCGCTCGAAGTTAGTGGCGGCGCCCAGACGATTGCCAATTTCATTTTGCAGTTTTCCGGGACCAGCCACCCATTGGTTTCCCTGGGCCTTCTTATGGTCGTGACGATGACGCTATCGGACATCATCAATAATGCAGCGGCGGCGGTCTTGCTCGCCCCCATTGGCATCAATATTGCCAGCGCGTTAGGGGTTTCGCCGGATCCATTTTTGATTGCCATTGCCTTGGCGGCCTCTTGTGCCTTTATGACGCCCATCGGGCATCAGTCCAACACGCTTATCCTTGGCCCCGGTGGCTATCGATTTACTGACTATTGGCGCATGGGACTGCCGGTCCAAATTATCGTTTTGGCAACCGCCATTCCCCTGATATGGATTGTTTGGCCGTTTTAGGCAGCATTTCCAACTACTTTTGGCAAGTTTGAAAACCCTGATCCGTCTTTTTGTTGATGGCATCACGTAGTTTCGTCTCATATGGCCGGAGGATTATAGGGGGGCAAAGATGAACTGATTATAATGGGTGGGGAGTGCGGCATAATGGTCAGTTGTCTAGCTTAGCAATCGTTCTTCCCTTCGTGTTTTCCCAAAGCGCGACGGGGTTTGATGGCTTTGGGCAAGACTTTTTTTGAGGCACGTGAGAGGCAGTGAGACCTCTATCATATTTAATACGGTGATCACCTGTTAAAGGATTTCTATGTAATGACCCATTCGACCCTTATTCGGAACGGATGTTCTAGGTGGAAAATCCGATCATTTATGCGGAAAACTTGACCAAGGAGTACACTCAGGGAGAGGTAAAAATCCGTGCGCTTCGCGAAGTCTCCCTTGATATTCGATTGGGTGAATTCGTGGTCATCGTCGGGCCGAGTGGATCGGGAAAGAGTACGCTATTGAACCTTTTGGGTGGGATGGATGTCCCGACGGCCGGGCGAGTGATTTATCGAGGACAAGATCTCAATACGCTGAATGAATCCGAGTTGACGGCCTATCGTCGAAACGAAATTGGTTTCGTCTTTCAGCTCTATAATTTGATGTCGGCCCTAACGGCTCGGGAGAACATCGAATTGGCCACCGAGCTGGTACCGAACCCCTTACCGATTGATGAAGTTTTGGCCCAGATGGGATTGTCCGAGCGGCAGGAGCACTTCCCTTCCCAACTATCGGGCGGGGAACAGCAACGTGTGGCGATTGCCCGAGCGTTGGCGAAAAACCCTGGGTTACTGCTTTGTGATGAACCCACCGGCGCCTTAGATTATGAGACCGGGATTCGGATTCTCTCGCAACTTCGTGATTTGAACGAAGCCTACGGGACCACGGTGGTCATCATCACCCATAACCTTGCGGTGGCGGATATGGGTGATCGGGTCTTTCGCATGCGAAGTGGTCGCATTATCGAAGTCCGAGAAAATCCGGATCCTCTGCCGGCCGAAAGGATCGTCTGGTAATGCAGACCTTGGACAAACGCTTGATCAGAACCATGGCCCGCTCAAAATTACAATTCATCGCCATCGTCGTGATCATTACGTTGGGACTGGCGGCCTACGTGGTCCTCAATAATGCGTATCAGAATCTCGATCACTCCCTTGAGACCTATTATGAAAAGCAAAACTTCGGCCATGTATTCGCCCGATTTACCCCCCAACCGGCCGGTACCATCGATGCGATGGAAGGATTGCCGGAGATCTCGGTTTCGGAGGGTCGGATCGTTTCCGATGTGGAGATTGACGTGGGACGCGATACTTATCCGGATATCCGGCTGGTCGGCTTGTCAGAGGACGGTCGTTTGAACCGTCCGTTGATTATCGAGGGGCAAATGCCGGCCGCGGGCAGTGCGCGCGAAATCGCCCTGGGGAGCCGCTTTGCCGTTGCCAACAATCTGTCCGTAGGGGACGAGCTCGACCTGATGGTTCGGGGCGAATCGATCTCCGTTTTGGTTTCAGGGATCGCGGAGAGCCCGGAATTCATTTACGCCATCAAAGATATCCAAATGTTGATCCCGGATGAGGAGAACTTCGGGATCGCGTTTGCCGAGATTGAGTTGGTGCGAGATCTTCTGGGGATGACCGGGCAAATCAATGATGCGTCCTTTTTGGTTTCAAAGGGCACCGATTATGAGACGGCGAAGGAAGCGGTGGAAGACGCCCTAACGGGACGCGGGCTTCGAGAGGTGGTCACCCGCGATAATCAATTAAGCCACTTCATCATTTCTTTGGAACTCGAGCAATTGGAGCGAATGTCGTTGATGGTGCCGGTGATCTTTCTCGTCATTGCCGCCGCCATCCTCTACATGTTACTGACTCGGATGGTAGAGGCGGACCGGACGGCAATTGGTGTCCTAAAGGCCATTGGATGCCGGAATCGCCAGGTCCTGATGCATTATTTGAAGTACTCGTTGAGTTTGGGATTTGTCGGCGCGATCTTTGGCATGGCTTTGGGGCATTTGGCGGTGGGTCCGGTGATGGATCTTTACCTGGAATTCTTTGAACTTCCGATGGTGGAAACCCGGATTAACGCGGGATTCATCCTCGGGGGGATCCTGCTGACTTTGATGTTTTGCGGTGGAGCCGGCCTGTGGGCTGTCCGCGGTATCCTCAGCATCACGCCAGCCGATGCCATGAAGCCGCCGGCGCCCCCTCCTGGGCAAAAGAACACACTGGAAATTGGCTTCCCCCGGTGGTGGCGACGTCGGCCCTTTTTCCACAAGCTAGTGTTGCGACAACTCTTTCGAAACAAGAAGCGGTTCTTGCTGGCGGTTTTGGGCGTCGCCTTTGCCTTTACGATTGTGGTCATGCCCTTTTATATGTTGGGTGTCGTCGATGCAATGTTTTTTGATCAGTTTGAGGTTTATGATTTGTTCAACCATTCGGTGACCTTCGAACATCCCGTGAGTCGGGAGGGGGTCAAAGGGTTGGAGGAGCTGGTTTCGTTTAACGATATGGAAGCGTTCATCGAATACCCGTTCGGAATTAGGCGAGGATGGCGGGAAGAAACGGTCATGATCCGTGCCCTACCACAAAATTCAAAACTTCAGCGCTTCGAAGATGAACGCGGGGATTTAATCGGGGTGCCGGCGACGGGGCTTCTCATTTCCGAGTACTTGGCGACAACCCTCGGCGTACGAACGGGTGATGAGGTTGTGGTATCGTCGCATGTGACCGGGGAACGGGAATATACTATCCCGGTTCGGGCGATTGTCAAACAATATCTCGGCTCGGGCGCATATGTCTCTCATCATGAAATGCAGCGAATGATTAGGGATGGAGATTTGTATTCGGGCGTCTTGCTTCAATCGGACGAAGATGTTCGCTTTGCGCTTCGCAAGGTGGGGAATGTAGCGTCGGTGTTTTCTACAGATCAGATCATCGAAGGATTTGAAGATTTCTTGGG
>SLMV01000220.1 GCA_007133365.1 Clostridia bacterium | reverse complement strand
GTGTTCGGCCTCCCGGCATTTATCGGCGGTCGCCAGGTCGGTAATCTTCGGCAGCGCTTGGGACCTCGCCTCCTGATCTTTGCAGGGATCATCGGGGTGGCAGTGTGGGGAGCCCTGGGATACGATCTCGGTCTGTTCTTCGTTCTTCCTGTCCTGGTTGGATTCGGCTTTGCCTTTGTAATGTTATAGTCCACCATTTTAATGACCGCGCAGCAACAGTCACCTAAACAATGGGGCACGGTGATGTCATTGGCGTCTTATAATATGGTTGCCGGAGGAGGCATCGGCGTGATGATAAACGGTATGTTGTTATCCGAGTGGGGGTATCATGTCGTCTATTTGGTCGGAGGACCCGGAATTATACTGGCCGCCTTGCTCATTTATGCGGTGACGATTCACTCGTCACGCGCACAGTCAGAAGAAACCGCACGGTAACAAGGATGTCAGGTGGTAATCGGGAACGTAAAGGTGACAGCAAAGCGGCTAAGAGAAACTCGCAGGTGGTTACGCATTGATCTTGGGAGATCGATTCCCCATGCGTTTCCCGAGCATGAATGCGACACGGCTTTTCGAGAACAGGTGCTTGTCACGTTTGAAAGATCGGATCTTCCACGCCTTAAGGGGAGCGCGAGGTGACGCGTTTGATCATGAGTTTGCTGGTGAGAGGATGGAGCGATTCATGGGGGTGTCCGCCTGGCACGGCCCCTGGGCGAGGTTCGGGTATTCGTGATCGTGGCCTTCGGGTGTTTTTTTCGTATTTTAGGTGAAGCGGGCTACCGCATCGAACATCCAAGAGTCAGCCGGACAAATCAAGGATATGCGCGGCAACATGGAGTCTTTCGATGCCAGCCCTTCTTCTTGCTCCAATCTCCAGGTACCGTTGTCGACGTTCCCCTGAGGCCCCTCAAGGGGCTTCTCTGTTTGCTCGACAAGCGGCGGTTTGCCCCCTGGTTAGGGGCATTTATATCTTCAAGATAGCCGGTACCCGCCAGAAGTTCGGCCCATTAGGACATTTGATCGAGGTATAAAGTTCTCGCTCCGGGATCGACAAATTAGCGATTTGGGATTATCGGGTGGCAGCAGAAAGGGGCCAGAGCCGTAAGCGGACGAAAAGGACCAGGGCAATGAGTGAAAGGCTTGATGCTAGGTAGAAGGTGTTCTCAAAACCGACGGTGCCCGCCAAGCCCCCGAGGAGGGGTGCCATAATCATCAGCCCGATTTGCGT
The DNA here is from genome assembly GCA_007133365.1 of Clostridia bacterium. Taxonomy (GTDB): domain Bacteria; phylum Bacillota; class Sulfobacillia; order SLMV01; family SLMV01; genus SLMV01. Next base: position 7,975 of record SLMV01000220.1, on the reverse strand, counting down.
CCAGACCCCGGTGGCCGCCATCGCCAACGGCCCCTCAGCGGGGGGAACGGCGTTGAGCGCTAATAAGTTCATGGCGGGGAACATGGGACCCAGGCCCAAACCCAAAAGGAGTGAGGCCAATCCGATGGCCACCGGATGAAACACCGCGGGCAGGATCAAATTGCCCAATGCCATCAATCCCACCGAAGCGCTCAGGAGGGTGTAGAGGGTCATATAACGGGAAAGCTGGGAGAAGAACAGGCGGGTTAATAGGGCACCGAACTCTCGGATGGCGATCATGGCGCCGAGCATCATGGCGAGGGCGGGAAACCGGCTCTCAATAAAAAGCGGGAAAATGGTGTTGCCGAGACCCTGCCAGAGTATCACCATGAGAAAGCCAAAGAAGAGCGACATCCTCAAGGCTTCTTTGGTTCGAATAAGGTGGAACGCTTTTCGATAAGAAGCGGATACCATGCGACCAAACGGTCGGTCCGGTTGGGTCAGGTCAAGCGGGCGTAGCCACCACCCCAAGAGGTAGCCCACCCCGGATAAGATGGCGTACCAAATGAAGACCCAAGCAATTCCCTGATATTGCGCCACCACGCCCGCGATCAAGGGCCCGATGAGCGCCCCAACGCCCTGAAAGGCCGTGTTATAGCCTTGCATGGCGGCCCGATCGGAGGGGGTGGAAATGCGGTAATAATAACTGATCATTTGCGGCATAAAAAGGGTGAGTGACAACCCAAAGCCGACCTGGGGGATGATCAAGAAGGTGGGGTTTGAAGCCACCGTGAAGAGCACCCCGGAGGCGATGCCGACGGCGAATCCCGCCCGCATGAGGCGGTCGAGCCCCAACAGGGGAGCGGCGGAGGAGATGGGGATGCCAACGAGTACTGAGATCAAGGGAGGAATGGCGACCAGGAGACCGACGACGAGCTCGGTGGCCCCAAGCGTGCTTGCCCGGAGGGGAACCACGGGTAACACCATGATCAAGGTCAAAGAAAAGAGGATGGTGAGCAGGCCCAAGATGATGAAATTGCGTCGGTCTGTCACGGTCAGCCTCCTAAAGATGCTCACGGATACCGCGGAGATTAGGGGGTCCCGGGGATCCATACGATTTTAAACTTCCGATTTCCCCATCCCCGCTCCCTTGGACACGTCGACAGCGGGTGTCAGACATCATACGGCCCATCCATTATAATCGGTGATTGCGCCTCGAGTCACGGGAGTGGGTGTCACTGCATGTTTTGCTTGCACCAGTCGTTTTTAGCCCAACGGTTGGAGGCGATTGGGTAGCCGTGGAGGCCGCTGGGCCCGGCGCCCAAGGCGGCCACAGTTTCCATCGCACAAAGATGATTAACGTGATCAGGCAAACCAAAGCGGTAATGTAAAACGTCATGGGAAAGCCAATGGTTCCGGCCATACCGCCCAAAATCGGCGCTGAAATCATAAGACCAAGCCGGATGAAAAGGCCACTGGTCGCCATGGCCAAAGGTCCCTGCCGCAAGGTGACGGAATCCAAGGCGAGGAGGTTCATCCCTGGCGCCATGGAGCCCAAACCCAGTCCCAAAAGTAAACACGCCAGCCCGAGGGCAACCGGGTGGAAAACGGAAGGGATTACGAGGTTGGCGATGATCATAAGGCCAATTGAGCCCGATAGGATTGTGTATAAGGAGGCGAATCGACATAGATAAGCAAAGAACAAGCGAGCCGCTAAGGCGCCAAATTCGCGCAGGGCGATTAATACCCCCAAAAGCATGGTTACGGCGACGTAGCGTGCTTCGATAAAGAGCGGGAAGATGGTGTTTCCCAACCCTTGCCACAAGACCACCATCAAAAACCCGAAAAACAAGGCGACCCGAAGTGCTTTCTTGCTCCGAAGCAAGGTCAGCGCCTCGCGATAGGACGTGAACACGACTTCCTTTAGGGGTTGATTGGTTTGGGCACGTTTTACCGGGCGCAGGGAGCGACACAAAAGGTAACCGATTAGCGAGAGAGCTCCGTACAGAACAAAAATCCAAATCAAGCCCAGGTATTGCCCCACCAAACCGGCGAGCAACGGGCCGGTGAGGGCCCCAATTCCTTGGAAAGTGGTGTTGTAGCCTTGCATGGCTTGCCGATCGTCCGTGGAGGAAATGTGGTAGTAATAGCTGATCATTTGGGGCATATATAGACTGAGCGCAAGGCCAAATCCTAGTTGGGGGACGATCAACATTGCAGGCGATGTGGCCAAGGCAAAAAGACCGCCGGAGAGGATCCCCACAACAAAAGCCAGACGCATCAGACGCTCGAGACCGAGATAGGCGGAACAGGACGCGATGGGGATGCTGAAGATGAGGGAGGTAAAGGGAGGGAGGGCGACCAAGAGTCCGACCTGAAATTCGGAAGCCCCCAGTGAACTGGCCCAAAGCGGCACGATGGGCAAGACCATGACCATGGTTAAGGCAAAGGTCATGGTAATCATGGCAAGTATGGTAAAGTTTCGGGTGTCGTGCACAAGCATCCTCCTGCTTTTTAGCGTCAGTGGTTTTGCAATGGAGTCAAGATCGATACTATCCGTCCGAACGGTCTTCCTCGTCGGTGCTTTAAATCCTTGCTTTTAAAGGGACTCCCTATATGTTCATCAAAAACTGACGGTCCGAGGTCCGCCACCGCCGGTTTGCCCGGTATCAAGAGGGGATGGCTCATCATGTTTCGTGTTGACGATGGGCGAGCCCCTTTCGTTCTGTGTTTTGAGCCGGGCGTGATGGCAAAGCGATGGACGCGTTAGCATCCCTATTCCACCAGGAGTAAGGCATACCGATTCATCGTCTCACCGTAATCGTTCAGCACCTCGACCGGATACCCGAGCGCTCGCACTGTGGCAAAGACATCGACGCCGAGCGCTTCCGGATTCGGTCGAGCTTTGTCCTTATGTCGGCAGGTGGTGCGATCACCGGTGCATTCGCGGCAAAGATAGCACACGGTCATGGGGAGCGCCATCGCCTTGTAATACCCGTCGAGAAAGACGGCACGTTCCAAAGCAAGGAGGTTGTCATCGATTTCGCGAAACAGCACGGAGTCCGGCTCTCGGTGCTCGGCCGTCTTTTGTTTGCGTAAGACCACCGCGGATTCGTATTCGGCGAAGAACTCTCGGCAGGCCGCGATGGACGGTAAGCTGGGAGGACACACCGCACTTTCGCCGTAACGTTGGCACATGAGTTGACACTTGAAGCGAACCCATTGATTGACGACGATGTCTTTCCCCGAAAGCCAACGAAAATCATCAAACCCATATTCGCGCAACCGGTCTTCTACTCGTGGTTTTTCCATAAGTTGGACCCTTTCTATCGATGGGTGACGAACGAACGTTAATGAAGATATGTTAATCAGCATTTTCATGATAACACTGCTGACATTGGGTTGTTAAATGGGATCGAGGCACAATGGCCCCGCACTGGCGTCGTCGGTGTTTGGTGGAGGATCAACCGTTATGATGCCAAAAGCAGGTCGAAGGCAAAGGCGAATAGAATGCTAACGGTGAAAAGAACGGCCAGGTAGTAGGCCAAAAGACGCCACCGGGCAATCACCAGCACGGCACCCATGGCCGGAAGCGAGGTACCGGGTCCGGTCAGGATGAAAGCCAGGGCGGCGCCGGAAGTCATTCCCAGCCCCATGAAGGACGAAACCAGGGGAACGGCACTGGCGGTATTGGTGTATAGGGGCACCCCGAGAAGGGCGGCGATCGGGACTCCCCATATCCGGCCCTCCCCGAATAGACTGGAGATCCAGGCGGTCGGCACCAACTGTTCAATGGCGGCGGCCACCACCAAAAACAAAATAAAGATCGGGACGATGCTTTTGGCGGTACCGTAGAGGGCGTTTCCGAACGAACGAATCGAATCACCCGGTGTGCCCGAAGATGAATGGGCGAGATTTTCGGCGGTTTCGCAGCAGGCGCTCGCAATCGCTCCTGCTTCCTCCTGCGAGGTCGGGTCCGACATGGCCGGCGAATTTGCTTCGCTGATACCGGCGGCCACCGGGACGCGCGATTGATGGGCCAAAAATCCGGTCTTTTGCAAACGATTGGCCAAGATCCCGCCACCAATCCCCATGGTCAGACCGGTCAGGACTTTGGCGAACGCGAGGGGCCAACCCAGCGTACCACCGATAAGGATGAAACCTGTGGGACTGATGATCGGCGAGGCAATGAGCCAGGAAAAGATGGGGCCCCAGGGGACACCCGCGGCTAATAGAGGAATCATGATGGAAACGGTAGTACAGGAGCAAAGCGGCGTGGTCACCGCGGCAATGGAGGCTACCGCAATCGCCAACAACCCGTGGGTAGTCATGAGCCGATGAAGTTTTTCGGAGGGCCCAAAGTTACCCAGTGCCGCTGCGATGATGAGGCCGAGCACGAGGTAGGGTCCCATCCGTAGCGCCATTGCCCCGGCGCTTAGGAGAATGTCGGTGATAATAGGGATAAGTTCTGCCATAAAGCGCACACCTTGACTTTCTTTTCGTTATTTAAGATGTTTCATCGGTTTTCGTCTCGTCGTGCTGAGAACAACAGGCCGCGGCCAAGTCGGAGTCATCCTCTAAGGCGTTGATATATTGGGTCGTTCGGCAGCAGCCTCCGCCTTGGGCGGCATTTTCTGCATGTTTTTTTAGATAACCCAACACGCGCTTGATCATTTGAATCCTCCCTTTCCTTTACTCATCCTGACTACCTGATGAAGAAGCGATGAGATCGCTTGCTGCAAGCAGTGCCCGGGCGGTGTCTTCCCAGGCATCTAACCCGGTTTTAAATGCCTGAATGCCTTTTTCGGTGAGCGTGTAGACCTTTCGAATGCGACCCCCGACGCGGTGCTTCTTGCAGGTGACATAACCTTCCGCTTCCAATTCGTGCAAAGTGGTATAGAGGGTGCTTTCGGTGGGTGAACAGCAACCCGCCGTCAATTCAGCAACTCTACGGCTGAGCGCGTATCCATGAAGCGAGCATTCGTACAATGCGCGAAAAACGAACAGTTTGGTCAGACTCATTTTGATGAGACCGTTCCAGTAACTTTGACTCAGATATTGCGTTCCCATAAGGATCCCCCTTAATAGGTTGAGGACAATAGGTATTAACCCTACAATCCTTATACCAGTGAATTTTTGCAAAGTCAAGGAAATGGACCTCAGACGGTGCTCGGAATAAATCCTGAGCCAGGGGATCATTGGATCGTCAATTCGCGGTGGGGGACCGGGTTCCAGTCATCCGTCTTTTGCGAGTCCGGGGCATCAGGTAAACTGATGACCGATTAAAGCCACATGTTCTTTTCGTGTCGAAGAACGAAAACGATATCGAAATAACGGGATGAGGCCCCTGTCTTAGGAAGGAATTCCCCAAAAGCATCGCCAAATAATCATCATCCGGTCGCGCTAAAATGCTTGGACGTTGAATACCGAAGATGCGAACTCAAGGGCACCAAAGAATACGTCCAAGATGGGACGTTTGACGCCAACCGGGCGTTTTCATCACGAATCGTTATTGGAGGGGGCTATCGTGATATGGCGTTCAACCAGGAGGGTGGCACAGAAGATTTTCTGTTGAAAAGACACCCGTGAAGATGATGCTAATGGAAGCGCATGGATCACGAGATGTCATTTGTTAGGAGGCATAAATGCACAGTCATATTGGAGGACGACGCTTCATCAGCGCTTTGTTGCTCGTCATCGTAGCAGTTAGTTTTACGGCTTGTGGGTTTATTCGTTCGACGGTGGAGGACGTTGTGGAACAAGTGACGGACACCGTGTCGGAGGGACTCCCCACCGTTATCCACGACGAAGACGATCGCGATGAAGCGGAATCTGAACCGGATCCGGCTGACGTTAAGACTGAGGACGAGGAGGCCGCCGTCGCGCTTGACGACTGGCAAAATCCCAGCGAGTTAGCGGATCTACTTGGCATGTTTGAGCGGTTGGAGTGGCGCTGGATGACGTCCGGGCGGACCGGGTCCGAGCGGGTGGAGACGGCGAGCTATCAGCATGAGGGCATGGAGCAGGTTGAAGGTGTCCAAGTCAATCGTATTCTCATTGATTTTGACGGCCAGGAATTGAGGTTTTGGGCTCGGGATGATGGGGAAGTGATCCGGGCGGAAATAGATGGGGAAGAAATCCCCGATGAGATGAGTATGATGTTTGAGGGGCTTCTCATGAGTATCTTTTGGCCGTTTATGATGGCGGAGCAGTTTGATCCCGAGGACATTATCCGGGGAACTGGATATGGCTGGGACTGGCAAATCCTCGAGACCGGACGAGAATCATTTGGTCCGTCGCAAGCCGATGTGACGCGTATCGAATTGACGGTGGGTCCTCCCTGGGCGCCGGAAGGCAGGGAGGCCAAACTAAGGTGGGGGCTGGGAGATTTCGGTGATTTTCAGATGCTCGTTGAATGGACCAGTCTAGAAGGTGCGGAGGGCCAGGATTTTGGGTTTAGCATGGAAGTGCTAACGGTGGTGCCCCGCTAACAAAGGGTTGTCGGATCGCCGGCCGGGTCGGAGGCCGTGGTGATGAGGACCAACATCAGGGCTTTGGCGAAATGTGGATACGATTGGGACCGGCAGGGGGGTGCTGAGGGCGATCATCGCCTGCCGGATCGTTGTTCGAATAAGAAAATGGAGCCTTCTCGGTAAAAGATTTAATAGGTTGAGCCAACGTGATGATCGTTGGCGCGGGTGGTAGGCGCTCAGTTGAGTGTAAGGATTTGATAAACAATTTGGACATTTAACACAGCAAAGGTTTTAATGAATCGGGCCGTTCCCTTTCGCAATTTTTTTATCCATACGACTCGAACATATTCAAAGAATAGGCGCTGTCTTGGGTAATGAGCGGGGTTGTAAGCACCTGGACAAACGACGAAATTATGTATTTCGTACGATGCAATTTAACTATAACGGTTTATTGAAGGAAAAACATGGTTCCTCACTGTTTCAAATGGGTAATCCATATTCAAGTTTGCCAGCGATGAGGTAAGCCATGGTGATGAGATTCCGGTTGGTGCGATAGCCTCTGGCCCTAGCCTTGGCTGCTTGGACGAGACTATTGATCCCCTCCAACAACCCGGTATTGAGTCGACCCGCAAACCAGTTCAACACACCTTCCCAATGCCGTTTGATGGTCCGGGCGGCCTCAATCACTGGAGCCAGGCGACTATGTGTCGCCCAGAAGTACCACCGCTTCAAAAACGCCTCCCCCGAACGGCGATCGGGCTGCTCGAAGAACTCCCGCAGGGTCAGCCTGATCTGGTAGGCGCGGGCGGTCTTCAGGTTGTGTTTGCTTAAAGCGCTCAGAGTCTCCCTCTGAACCCGGGTGAGCTTCTCCGGATTCTTCAGCCAGTGATAGCGGGTTCGCCGCAGAAGGTTGGTTTCCCGGGCTTCCTCTCGACGTACCTGATCCACCGCGTGGCCCATGAGTTTCATGATGTGAAACCGGTCAAAGGTGATCTGGGCATCCGGGAAATGGGTATCCATCCCCTGGATGTAGGCTGGGGACATGTCACAACATACCTGTTCGATCACCAGGGGATCCCCACCATGAGCCTGTAGATCTTCGGAAAAGGCCGCAACCGCCCCCATACCGCGACCCTCAACGCCATAGAGCAAGCGTTTGGACCCTAGGTCGAAAAACAGGCTGATGTAATGGTGTCCGCGCCGGCTGGCCGTCTCGTCCACCGCCACCTGCCTTACCTCAGAGTGATCCGCCTCATCACGGGCGCTTTCCACGTAGTGGTGAATGACTCGCCAGATGCGGGTGTCGTACTCGTCAACCAGAGCACCGATGGCGGCTACCGGCATCTCCCGGGCCAAGGTCATAATGAAGGCCTCAAACAATAACGTGAACCCGCTGCCCGGTCGCGACCAGGGAACCGCGACCTTCCGTATACCACATCCCCCAGAGCACTGTACCCGCGGTACCCGGGCGTGAAGGTAGGCCCGATGTTGAAAGAAATCCAGGTGACGCCAGGTGTGTATCG
>SLMV01000113.1 GCA_007133365.1 Clostridia bacterium | reverse complement strand
TAGACTCCCGCCATCAAACTACCGATCAAAAGCAAGACGGCGTAGGCGAACTGTCCGGCGTCAAGAACCCCGACCGTGAGAAAGACCTTGCCCACGAATCCATTGAGCGGGGGAATTCCGATCATGGCAAAGGCTGCGATGACGAAACACGTCATGGTGATGGGCATGACGTAACCGATACCACGAAGTTCCGAGATCTTTTTTTTCCCTGTCTTAAATAGGATCGCACCCGCTGCGAGAAAAAGCGTTGACTTCATTAGGGCGTGCGCGAAGATATAATACACGTCGCCCGTCAATCCGTTGATATTGAGAAGTGCCATGCCCAAAAGAATATATCCCATTTGTCCCACACTGGAGTAAGCGAGGCGACGTTTGAGGTCGTCTTGCATGATGGCAAGCGCTGATCCTACGAGGATGGTGACGGCAGCGAGGATGAGCATAATCTGGTCCCATCCCGCTTGCGCGACCATCTGAGGGCCAAACACCTGGTAAATGACGCGAATGAGTCCGTAGGCCCCGGTCTTAATCATGATGCCCGAAAGCAAGGCGCTGGCCGGCGAGGGTGCCACCGGATGGGCGTTCGGCAACCAGACATGGAGAGGAACAATCCCCATCTTGATGCCGAAACCGACTAGATAGGCGATGAATGCCAACGCACTCAGGCGATTGATCACCGGGAATAGGGGGCCTGCGACCAGACTGACGGTCCCGGTGACTTCTAAAGTAATGACGATCCCGAGGAATAATGAAAGACCGCCCGTCACGGCCAACATCAGATATTGAAAGCCCGCCTGCAAAGCCGCCGGTGTTTCATTGTGGATGATCAAAACATAGGCGGTCAGGGACATAACTTCAAAGAATAAAAACAAACTGAATAGGTCGCCGGTGAGAAAAACCCCCATGCAGCCCCCGAGACTCAACAATAAGAAGGGATAATAGCGGTTGCAGGCTGCTTCATCGCACATATAGCGGCTTGAATAGATTGTGCAAAGCATCCACATAAAAGAAGCGAGCAACGCCAGCGAAAATCCCAAAACGTCGGCCTTAAATGAAATACCAAAGGGTGGTAACAGCTCGGGAAAGGCGGTATATAGTGTAATGCCGGACCGGATGGCGGGATACATCGCCAGTACCAACCCGAACGTGATGATGCTAATGGCGATGGCAAAGCCATCGCGAAGTGCCGGTGACCTTCGCTCAAACACCAACAAGGGGAACGTGGCAAGTAATGGGAGTAATGTGGCCCAGATGGGTAACTGATTGAGAATTGGCGATGACAACGGTAACATCTCCTTCTAAAAACGACCGATTAAGAACGACTGAGGAGAAACTGACTGATTGCCTCAGCGAGATTTATAAGCCCTCCGGGCAGCAAGCCTAAGTAAATTGTGGCAACCGCAAATCCGATCAATGAAATCACCATGCCCAACGGTAATTGATCAAACTTCATCTGATGGTTGACCGGCCCGAAAAAGGCACGAATCAAAATGGGGAAATAATAAACGGCATTCATCAAAGAACTAATTAGGATCACGATGACGAAAACGGGCTGCTGGGCTTCGAGGGCCCCAACCGCCAAGTGGAATTTGCTGACGAATCCGTTAAACCCGGGGATGCCGACCATTGCCAGAGCACCGACGCCAAAGATGCCCATGGTCAGGGGCATCTGATACCCAATGCCGACCAGGTCCTTAATCTTTCGGATACCCGTTTGATAAATGATGGCGCCTGCTGCTAAAAAGAGTAGCGATTTCATGATGGCGTGGTTCGCGATGTGGAGAATACCCCCGGTGATGCCACTTGGCGAAAGCAACGCGATGCCCAAGAAAATATACCCAATTTGGGCCACGCTGGAATAGGCGAGCATGCGCTTGATGTCCGTTTGCCCCATGGCGAAAAGCGATCCCATAAAGATGGCCAGGGTGGCCATCGTCAAGAGGATTTGGGAGATTGGGATATGAGCGAGAATGTCCAGTCCGTAAACGGTATAGAGCAGACGAATGAGGATAACCGCATAGATTTTGACCACCACCCCGGACAAGATGGCACTCGAAGGCGATACCGCCGATGAATGGGCATCCGGTAACCAGACGTGAAGGGGGAAAAGGGCTGCTTTGATCCCCATTCCTACGACCAGCAGCGCTAACGAGACGATAATGTTAAGCGGGTAAAGGTTCATCGCGTTGGGCAGGCTTTCGGCAATGAAATCGAAACTAAGATACCCCGTCACCATATACACCAGCGCCAGTCCGAATAAGACGAGCCCGGAGCCTAGGGTGCTGAGAATGAGATATTTCAGGCTTGCTTCGATACAATCCGGGTGAGGTTTGATGGCAATGATGGCGCATGCGGTGATGGTTGAGATTTCCATAAAGACGAACACATTGAAAAAATCGTTGGCTACGCTCAACCCGGTCATGGCCGTGAGCAATAAGAGAAACAGGGTGTAATACCAGGGTTTGAGGCTGTTTTCAATCTCATGGATGAGGTCATCTCGGGCAAAGATCAGGATGCCAAGGGAAACGCTTTGGATGATCAGGATCATAAAGAGCCCGAGGGCGTCGATGGAGAGGGCAATGCCCCAAGGTGGTGACCAGCCCCCCAATGCATACCGAAAGGTCCCGTTGGCGTTGACGTAGAGCAAAAGCCCGCTCACCTGAACGATGTTCGCGCTGATGATCCCGATGATTAACGGCTCCACTGCTCGGGGGAAGTGTCGCCCTAGTAAGGGCAACACGAAGGCGACGAGGAGTGAAGTGGTGATAATCAATATCGGTAGATGTGTCAAGATTCCCGGCTCCTTATCTCCATAATCTCATCAATATCAACGGTTCCGTAATATTTGTATAACTTCACAATCAGGCTGAGGGCAAAGGCGGTCAGACTGACCCCAACGACAATTCCGGTCAGCACCAGGGCCGAGGGCAGGGGATTGATCATCATGTGCGGCTCTCCTTCCACCACAATGGGAGGATGGCGGTCGCGGATGTAGCCAATGGAAACAATGAAGAGAAAAATGGCGGTTTCCATGATGTTCATCCCGATCACCTTTTTGATCAAATTAGAATGCGTCAATAAAGTGTGAAATCCGATCAAGAAGATGGTGATGGAGCCTAAATAGAAATAGTTGTCGAAAACCACTTCAAGAAATGTCACAGTTTCTTCTCCTCCAACAAGTGGAAAAACAAGGTGATCATGGTGCTTGCCACCTTAATGCCGATGGCCAAGGTGATGGGAAGGATGATGCCGCCACTCAATAAAGTGCCGGTTTCTCCCAAGCCCCAGATGTTGTTCGCCAAAAAATGTCCACCCCGGATAATGCCGAATAGTCCGATTAAGGCAAAAGCCACTACGCCTGCACTTTCCATCATTTTGGCCCGGCTTCGGGAATAGTGGGCCAGGGCGTCTTCGACGTGAAATGCCAAAGCGTATAGAATGATGCTGCTTCCCAAAATGGTTCCGCCCGCAAATCCTCCACCTGGCGAGAGATGGCCGTTGATGATGATAAAAATACCGTACATTTGGATAAAGGGAATTAACAGTTTGACAACCGTCTGAAGCACGAGATCAGCCATCGTCCTGCCCCCTTTTGCGACCGGCATTAACGTGCGATCCTAAAACGGTGAGCACCGCAGCAATCCCGGCGAACAAAACCGTCGCTTCGCCCAGGGTGTCATAGGCTCGGTAATCGGTGATAATACCGGTGATGACATTGGGGATGTTCGTATCCCGGATGATATCCCTTGAATATCGTTGGCTCACCTGGTTATTGCTCGGATTATCCGGATCCCCGAAAGTGGGCATTTCGCTGGCCATGAGTAACAGCAAACTGCCTAATATAATAATGATGAAAGCCGCAACGACTACCCTCATCGCTCCTGCCTCCTCGTCTTGCTCACGGCCACCATCAACAGCAAGGTGGTGACACCTGCTCCCATGGCGGCTTCAGTCATGGCAATATCGGGTGCGCTCAATTGCTGCCAGATGACGGCCATCATCAGGCTGTAGGCGGCGAAAATGATGACCGCGCTAAGCAGGTCTTTGATGCGTGCCACAGCGACGGCGCAGACAATTAGAAAAGAAAGGAGCAGGATGTGGAAAAATTCAGACATCGGTATCCACCCCGCCCTGTTGTTGTTGGGTGTCGTAGACGGCTTTGGCAATGACATGGGTGGCGGTCGGGTTGGTGATCCAAATGAAAAGCACGACCAACCCCAATTTAGCGCTACTAAAGGTAAGGCCGGAATGAAGCGCGAGACCCAAGAAAACCAAGCCAAGCCCCAAGGTATCGCACTTGGTCGTGGCGTGCATACGGGTGAACGTATCCGGGAGCCGAATTAGCCCCACAGTGCCCACGACGAAAAAGAAGAGACCGCCGAGTAGGCATATTATCGTCAATGCGGTGACCATGGGGTAATGTCCTTTCGTTCAATCAATATCATTGTATTCAAGGTACTTAGCCACACCAATCGTCATAATAAAGCTGATCAATGCATAGACCATAGCGACGTCCAAAAAAAACTCCTCATTTAGGGCAAAGGACATCAGCGCGATGATCGCGACGGTCTTGGTCCCAATGACGTTGATGGAAATCACTCGGTCGGCGGGAGCAGGCCCCACGATGGCACGATATAGACAGACAAACACTGATATCATCAGGACAATGGCAGTGCCGATAAAGATTGGCTGCACCCGCGTTCACCTCTATTCATCGAGTTCAATGCCTTCCAGGCGGCAAAACTTTTCCACGTGATCGTCAAGGAGGATATTCGATGCGCTTTCCTCACAGAGACAGTGCACGATGAAGCTGTTTTCGGTAATATCCAGCGTCAACGTGCCAGGGGTCAGGGTGATGGCATTGGCCAGAAACGTCTTACTGACCGGAATTTCCAACGGCCCGCATCCTAAGGTAATGACTTGGGGATTGATCGGCATCTCGCGTGAGAGCACAATGCGGGCCACTTGGAAATTGGCGACGACCATATCCCGGATGAGTTTTCCCAAGATGGTGACGATCCAAACCAGATTTTTAAGCTGATATCGATGCATGCTAATTTCAATCATGTAAGCCCGATTGAGAAGCGCGACCACGACTGCTACAATGCCGCCCACCAGAAGATGCTGCCAATGGGTGGTTTCGGAAATGATAATCCAAAAGCCAAATAATGAGAGTAAGTAAGTAATGATTCGCATGATCCCAGCTCCCCAGTAATATAAAACCTCTTCACTCTCAAATGAGAAAACGAAGAGGTCGAGTCAGTCAATAACTTGGCTGGCTGGCCTGTTTTCTTTCATCAAAACATGTATTTCGTTTTCGCCGAGCAGCAAGTGGCCAGACGTGCTAGCAACGACGATATAAATATCATCGAATGTTACCTCCATAAATTATACAAAAAAATGATTGAGGATTAAAGGTGATTCGCCTAAGCCCCCCTTCCGTCTCATGCCGTTTCGCTCATGGTCAAAGTGGACCAAAACATTCTTGACGTTCACTTAAGGGATATATAGGATAAAAAGATAGAACAAATGTTCGATTAAGGAGCAAAAATGCGAATCCTCAACATCCGTGCGGAGGGCTTTTATGCCGGAATTGAAAAACGGCGTGACGCCGAATTGATCGATGTTCCTTTGGTTTTGGAGCGAGAAGGGGTCGTGGTTGATTTTTGTAAACATGCGGCTCAATACCGTCTTCACCGGGGGATGCCATTGGCTCATGCGCGTCGTTTGTTGCCTCGGCATCATGAGAAGGGATGGGATCCTACCTCATTGGGGCCGCTTTTGGAGTGGCTTCCCGCTTTGGGTTTTGATAAGAGCCCGGATGTGGAGGTGGTGTCTCCCCAAGAAATTTATCTCGGTGTTTCATCACGGGAAGATCCGCTCGATATCTTGACCTATATGTTGCAAGAAACCCCTTGGGTCCATCGGTTTCTGATGGGATGTGCGAAGTATCGCTTTATGTCTCAGGTTGCCCGACGACGAATTGAAAAAGAGGGGGTCTACAAAGAAAAGCACGACATGGAAGGGCGTTGTGGCTTGTTGCTCTCCGTCTTGCCTGGAGAGGAAAAGGAGTTTCTCCATCCTCTATCGTTGATGTTTTTAGCGCCCATCAGCACGCAATCCCGAGAGCGGCTTAGACGCTTAGGTTTGAGGCGGATTGGGCAACTACAAGCTTTTCCCCAGGACGTCCTAAGGTCTCGCTTTGAATTGGAATTGGCTCGTCGGGTTCACGGTCTTGATACGACTCCTCTCCATGTCAATTACCCCCCTCAACGCCTACTATGGGAAAGTGAACTGGAGGGCAGGTGTCCACTTTATTTGTTACAAGAGGCCGCCGAGGCCTTGGCCCATCAGCTGGAGGAGAGCGGGTTTGAAAGCCGTGAACTGATTCTTTGGCTATTGCGTTCAGATGGGAGGTGGAATCGGCAATCGCGCCGGCTCCTCCGTCCGGTAAGACGAAAAGATACGCTTTGCCGGTTGTTACACCAAATGTGGCGAGAGGGTGATAAGGAGGACCATGATGGGGTTCGGGTTCGAATCGAATTATCACGGTTGACGCGTTTGGAACTGATGCAGCCAAACTTCTTTTCGATAAAAGGCGAGGCCAAAGAAACGGCCACAATCCATGCACTGATCGAAAGGGTGCATTCTCAATATTCGTCGCAAACCCTGTTTTGGGGCAAACATCTTGATGTCAGTCGCCGAGAACAGGTGCTTTCCTTTTGGGATCCGTTTCGGGCTGTTGCCAAAAAGGAGTGATCCCCGTGGGGCAGTTGCTCAATCGACCCATTTCTGTCCATACCGTTTGTGCCTGGCCACGACGCGTGTTCTTCAACGGTAAGTGGCACAATGTTTTCCGAGTAATGGAAGTGTGGAAAGACGTTGGGTGTTGGTGGACGAAGGAAACCGAGAAAACGTTCTTTCGTTTGCAGTTGGAAGCGCAGCACGTAATTGAAATCTATTGGGCGCAAGAAACGAATTTTTGGGTTTTGTATCGCATCTATGATTGAGGGAGGCACCATGGGTTTTGTACATCTTCATTGCCATTCCCCCTATTCTTTTTTGGATGGGGGAAGTCCCCTCGAGTCGCTGGTAAAACGGGCGGCGGTAGAAGAAATGCCGGCACTTGCACTTACGGATCATCACAACGTGTCGGGAGCCGTTATGTTTTGCCAGTTAGCCAAGCGATATGGGATCAAACCCATTCAGGGAGCCGAACTCACCCTTGAGGGGGGCGAGCATCTGACGGTGCTGGCCGAAAATTCAGAAGGTTATGCCAATCTTTGTGCCTTAATTACGCGGAGTCATCTTGATCATCCGCGTGGACAACCCCGTCTTTCGCCGGTGCTACTTGAGACATATGGGAACGGCCTTTTTGTTTTATCGGGATGTCGTAAAGGTGCGATTCCCACCCTACTGCTTCGGGGGGATTACCAGGCTGCTCGGCAAAAAGCTCTGCATTACCAGGCATGTTTCAACGCGCATTTTTTCCTCGAAGTTACGCAGAGCTTTTTACCAGGTGACTACCTGCTCCGAGATGGACTGGCCCGGCTCGGACAGGAACTGGGGATCGAGTTGGTGGCGACGAATAATGTGCACTATGCCCACAAAAGCGAGTTTAGGATTCATGATTTATTGACGTGTGTCCGGTTGGGGATTTCACTGGAGGACGTATCGGGGGAACGGCATCTCAATGCGGAAAACTATCTTAAATCCACTCAACAGATGGAAAGGCAGTTTCTCCATCATCCTAGGTGGATTGCTAATACGAAACGCATCGCAAAGGCCTGTTCGCCGGTTTTTGATTTTAAAAAGAACCGTCATCCCCAAATGAGGGAAGAGCAGGGGGAAAATGCACAAACGCGATTAAGACGGCGAGTGATCCGGGGAGCTCGGCACCGGTATGGGGTCGTCACCCCAGCGATTCGTGAACGGTTGGACCGAGAGCTCAAAATCATTAACCGGATGGGATATGCGGACTATTTTTTGCTGGTCGAAGATGTGATCCGTTTTGCTAGGCGCAAGGGCATCCGTTATGCCGGACGCGGATCTGCCGCGGATTCGGCCGTGGCGTATTGTTTATTGATCACCGAAGTGGATGCGATCGAGCGGGGATTGCTGTTCGAGCGGTTCATCAGTCCAGAGCGGGGGCAAAAGCCCGATATTGATATCGATTTTGATGCCCGGCGTCGGGATGAGGTGGTAGATTATGCCTATCGACAGTACGGAGAGGAACACGTGGCTAAAGTGGCGACATTTCAGACCTTCCGTGCCCGATCCGCCATACGGGATTTGGGAAAGGTCATGGGATACTCACCCGATACTCTTGATCGTTTGGCCAAAACCGTCCCCGGAGGGAGCCGCGCTTCTGATGTTCGGAAGTTGGTGGCGAATCTTCCGGAGTTTCAGAATGTGATAGCTGGGCATTGGGAACATTTTGCGCCGCTACTAGCAGCCGTTGAACGCGTTGCCGGTTTCCCGCGGCAAATCGGAACCCATGGCGGAGGCTTGATAATCTCCGGGCCGCCTCTTCAAGAGCTGACACCGGTACAGCGATCGGCCAAAGGAGAATGGATCGGTCAGTTCGACAAGGAAGGCGTGGAAGATCTTGGTCTAATGAAATTGGATCTCTTATCACTAAGAACCCTCAGCGCCATTGAAGATGCCTTTCGGCAGATTCGGGAACATACCCCGGGATTTTCGGACGACGACATTGTGCTTGAAGATGCGGCGACCTTCTCTATGATCCAAAAAGGCGAGACATTGGGTGTTTTCCAGCTGGAGAGTCCGGCCCAGCGAGCCCTGCAAACGCGTCTTGGAGCGGATTCTCTAGAGGACGTGATCGCCTCGGTGGCATTGATCCGCCCGGGGCCGGTGAAAGGGAATATGGTGGAACCGTTTATTGCCCGTCGGCGGGGTGAGGAGGCCGTGACGTATCCTCATCCGAAGCTCGAGCCCATCTTGAGAAAAACCCATGGTGTGGTCCTATTCCAAGAGCAAGTTATTGAAATGGCAATGGTCATTGCGGGGTTCACCCCGGGCGAAGCCGATCATTTGCGTCGAGTGATGAGCAGCCGAAAACGCGAAGATGAGATGCAGGGACTAGGGCGCTTGTTTATCCGCAAGGCGGTCGAGCGGGGGGTCGAAAAGAAGGTCGCCAAAACCATTTATTCTTATATGGAAAGTTACGCATCCTATGGATTTTGTGAAGCACATGCGGCCGCTTTTGGGATAACGGCGTACAAAACCGCTTATTTGGTGCGTCATTATCCAGCGGCATTTT
>SLMV01000202.1 GCA_007133365.1 Clostridia bacterium | reverse complement strand
GAACTCTCGGCTGATGGTGCAAAGGTCATCGATCTCGAAGGCAAAACTGTCCTTCCGGGTCTTTTTGATTCTCACTCGCACCTCGCTTGGGACGGGCTCACCGACATTCGCTTGCAATCGGAAAATGACAGCACCGCGCTCGGCGCCATGAAGGCCGCCCAGAACATGCGCCGTTATCTCGAAACCGGTGTGACCACCATTCGTGATCTCGGCGTTCACTGGCACGGCCTCGAGGGGCGAAATGCGGCGCTGGCCGGCATCGTGGCGGGTCCTCGGATCCTGACCACCGGCCCTCCCATTACGGTGACCGGCGGTCACTGCTGGTGGTGCGGCGTGGAGGCCGACGGAGTGGACGGCGTCCGCCGCATGGTGCGCTATCTGGCCAAAGAAGGGGTCGACTTGATCAAGGTGATCGCGACCCAGGCGAGTTTGGGGTCCTTCCTGTTCCCCGGTTCCGCTTCCACCCCCAACCCATCGTTTACCGATGAGGAATTGAAGGCCATCATCGACGAAGCCCACAATCTGGGCCGAAAAGTCACCGCGCATGCCACGACGCCCGAAGGCGCCCTGCAGGCGGTCAAAGCCGGCATCGATTCCATCGAACACGGCACTGACTTCACCGATGAAACCATCGAATTAATGGTCAAACAGGGAACCTTCGTGATCCCGACCAACTCCGCCTCCTGGATGCAGGCCCACTACGGCCATATGATCGGCATTCCTGAGGCCGAGATCGAGCGGCGCAAGAAGATGATCGCCGATCCCACCCGAAACGAAGGCAATGCGCGGGCCGCCAAAGCCGGGGTCAACTTCGCCGTCGGAACGGATCAGGGCAGCCCCTGCACGCCGCCGGCTGCGATCATCACCGACATGTTCTTGCAGCTGGAAGCGGACATCGCCGATAGCCCGATGACCGTGATCAAAAACGCCACGGTCCAGGCTGCCAAACTGGCAGGCATCGATGAATTTGTCGGCACCATCGAAGAAGGAAAAGTCGCCGATTTCGTGGTCGTCGATGAGGATCCGTTGGCGAACATCCGCAACCTTCACTCCCCACGAATGGTCTTCCAAGAAGGCAACCAGGTCGTCGAAAACGGCAACCTGGTGCCGGAGAAGCCGTTCTTCTTCGAGTCATAAACCATGAAAAATGGACCATCTTGGGGGTTCCGGCGCCGTCGGAACCCCCTCTTCGAATGGAAAGCGAGGCGATGAATGGTGGCCCATCGACTGTTGACCAATGTCCGACTTATCGACGGTCAATCCGATCAGCCCCGGGACGATGTCAATATTCTGATCAAAGGTGATCGTTTCGAGACCATCACGACCGATCCCATCACCCCACCCCCCGATGCCGAGGTGACGGATCTTTCCGGAAAGACCGTACTTCCCGGGCTTTTTGATTGCCACGCCCATCTGGCCTGGGATGGACTGCATGACATCCAACTCCAATCCGAAAATGACAGTACGGCCATCGCAGCCATGAAATCGAGCCTCAACATGCGCCGTTATCTCGAAACCGGCGTCACCACGCTCCGCGATCTCGGCGTCCATTACCTGGGCATTGAATCCCGAAATGCCGCTTTGGCGGGCATCGTCCCGGGACCGCGCATTTTGGCCGCAGGTCCCCCGATCACCATCACCGGAGGCCATTGTTATTGGTGCGGGGTGGAAGCCGACGGCGCCGACGGGCTTCGCCGGATGGTCCGCCAACTGGCCAAGGACGGGGCGGATCTCATCAAGATCATCGCCACCCCCGGATCGTTGGGGTCCTTCTTGTTCCCCGGAACGACCACCACATCCCATCCGTCCTTTACCGAGGACGAAGTGCGGGCCGTCGTCGATGAAGCCCACAATCTCGGACGCAAAGTCACGGCCCATGCCACCACCCCCGATGGCGCCCATCAGGTGGTCCGTGCCGGCGTCGATTGCTTAGAACACGGTACGGAATTTACCGATGAAACCATCGACTTGATGCTCAAACAAGGCACCTTCGTGGTGCCGACCTTCTCGGCATACTGGACCCAGGCCCACTACGGGCATCTGATCGGAATCCCCGAGGATCAGATCGAACGCCGCAAGAAGATGCTCTACGATTCCGACCGGATTCGGGGCATCAAAAAGGCATTCGATGCCGGGGTCAACATCGCGATCGGAACCGATCAGGGAAGCCCCTGCACCCCGCCGGCATCGTTGATCAACGAGCTCTTTTTGTACATGGAGTATCAAATTGCAGACGATCCGATGACCGTCATCAAAAACGCCACCGCCCAAGCGGCGAAACTCGCCGGAATCGATGCGCACGTTGGCACCATCGAGAACGGGAAAGTGGCCGACTTTGTGGTCGTGGACAAAGATCCGCTTCTGGATTTAGAAAACCTCTATTCACCCCATCGGGTCTATCAAAACGGCGAACTGGTGGTAAAGGACGGGAATCTCGTCCCCGAAAAGCCCTTTTTCTTCACCGAAAACCAGGGTTGATTTCGAACAGAACGAGAAGCCAAAGAGGCAGGAACATACGAAGTGCCAGCGAAAATGACAACCATGAAGAATCCGTTCAAGGAGGGACATGATCGTGAGCAACAAAAAGAAGCATCCCAGCAAACGAAACTTTGTGGGCGTCCAGATTGGGCTCATCAGCTTCCTCGACGAAGGCGTCGAAGAAGTCTTGGACATTCTGGAGGAAAAGTCCCACGTCAACGCCCTGATCCCCTCGACCATCTCGTGGAGCCGCGGCAATGCCGGGCGGGCCACGGACTGGTTCCCGGATCACGGCGTCGCCGAGCCGGACCACTTGCAAGGCGGGGCCATGATCGACATCGATCCCCGCTACTACGAGGCCACCTACCTAAAAGAGTTCGGAGCCCCGGATCCCTTGTATCAGGGCGTCGACTTTTTGGAACTGATCACCGAGCCCGCAAAAAAGCGCGGGATGGGCATCTACCCGTACTATTGCGAAACGTCCCGCACCGACCCCCGAGCGCTCAACATCCCCGGCTTCGTGCACATCCTCGAGGTGGATCTTCACGGACGGCGCACCGGCCGACCCTGTGTCAATCATCCCGAGCATGTCACCTGGTGGCGGTGCATCATCGAAAACCACTTCAAAAATTACGACATCGACGGCTTCCTCTGGGGCGTGGAGCGTAAAGGTCCCATGATGTTGATGATGGACGGGCAGGAATGCACCTGTTTTTGCCCCTACTGCCGGGAAAAAGCCCGAAACGAATTCGGCATCGATGTCGAAAACGCGCGCCGCGGCTATCTAGCCCTGGAAAACTATTTTTCCAAGGTGCGCACCGGTGTCAGGCCGACCGATGGTCATCTGATCGAATTCCTTCGGATCTTGATCCACCATCCGTCCATACTTGCCTACGAGCAAATGTGGCACGAAGGTCATAAGCAGTTGGCTAAAGAAGTCTACGGCACGGCCAAGTGGCTCGATCCGAACGCGTACGTCGGCCAAATGGTGTGGCAGTATATCAACACCTTTAACCCCTTCATGCGCGCCCAGTGGAACTTAGACGAGTTCAAGGCGTTTGCCGACTGGATCAAGCCGGTCATGTATCACACGGCGGCCGGTCCGAGGTTCCACGGCATCGTCCAAGGCTATACCAAGTCCATCCTGGGTGATTTCGAGGAGAAAGAAGCAACCCAACTCCTCTACAAAATCCTTCAGTTGGATGAGGCCCCCTTCGATGAACTCCCGAACACCGGTTTCTCCCCCGAGTATGTGGAGAACGAAACGGCCCGCACGGTCCGCGCGCTGAGCCCCGAGGTTCAGGTGTATCCGGGCATCGGCGTCGGCGTTCAGGGCATCGGCAACCTCTCCGTGACCCCCGAAGACGTCAAGGACTCGGTGCGCGCCTCCTATCAAGGTGGTGCGACCGGCATTACCATCTGCCGCAACTACTCCGAGGCCACCCTGGCCTGCATGGAAGCAGTGGGCGATGCCCTAGACGAACTCGGCATCACCGACGAAATCCCGGAGGGCATCAGCAAAGTGAAGGTTGAACGTGAAGTCAAGGACGAAGGCGCTGACGCCGACGTCTTTTAAAGCAGCTTCTTCCCATCCCCCCGGAACACTTCCGGGGGGATGTTCCGAACAGAAAGGGGAATCGCCATGACCCTTCGATTTGGTGTCGTCGGCACCGGCTTTGCCTCGCGCGTGCAACTTCCGGCGCTGACCCAACACCCCCACACCGAGGTGATCTCCGTCTGCAGTCGCACCCACCAAAACGCCGAACAGGCCGCCGCTCGCTTTGAGATCCCCCACTGGACCAGTCGTTACGAGGAATTACTCGACCAAGAACCCGATGCCGTCGTGATTACCACTCCCACCCTTCAACACGCCCATATGGCCATTTCAGCGGCCAAACGGGGGATTCATGTTCTGTGCGAAAAACCGATGGCAATGACCGCCGATGAGGCAAAAGAGATGGTCGATGCGGCAAAGACAGCCGGGATCTTGGGCGCGATCGATTTCGAGTTTCGCTACCTGCCGGCACGGGCATGGTTGACCCAGCTCCTCGCCGATGGCTTTATCGGCGAGCCTCGTATGGTTCATCTTCATCAGTTTACGGATAAGCGGGCGGATTCCGCGAGCCCTTGGACCTGGTGGTCGGATGCAAGTCAGGGCGGAGGCGCGCTCGGTGCCATGGCATCGCACCATCTCGATGCCCTGATGCTTTGGAATGGCCCCGTGATCGGTACCAGCGGCGCCCTGGCCACCCTCATCAAGGAACGACCGGCCCAGCGAGAACAAAGAACCGTCACCAGCGATGACACGTTCTCGTTTCAAATCCAATTTGAAAACGGCGCCCTCGGTACCTTGACCACCAGCACCGCCGTTTGGCACCCGGAACCGCTCACGATTACCCTGTTCGGTTCGAAGGGCACACTCAAGCTGGTGGATGACCGCGACGTCTTCGGAGGAAAACAAGACGAACCCCTACGACAGTTCCCCATCCCGCCGGCGCTTTTTGAACTTCCGGAAGGGTGCTCGGCCGCCAAGGAAGGCACATCATATTGGTTAGAGGCGCCCTTTCTCCGACTGCTGGATGATTTTGTGCGGTCAATCCGAACCGGCGTTCCTTACCGCGGTCCCACCTTTGACGACGGCCTCAAGGTCCAGCGGGTTTTGGATGCCGTCCGGCGATCGGATGCCCGGGGGCCGACGGACATATGAGGCGAGGCGACGGCACATCTGAGCCTTTGGTGGTTTCCGTTCGTTTTCGGCTCCGGGCCTCAACGTGATACCCAAGCGCCTTGTTCAATCAGAGAACGTGCCGAGGGCATGCGTCCGATGGGCTCGGGACGTCCAATCTCCGGGTCTAGCTCACACCGGTTGACGTCAGCTCAACAGGCCCGGCCCGAAACCCCTTTCCCGACGGATGGGCGTCGGTCTCGGACCCCAACACAGCCCACGCATTGCCTTAGCAGCGAAAAATGGCATTTGGTTCATGGATGATGCTTTTGAAGATCGCCCCCGAAGGTTAACGTGACGGATGCCCAACGAAGGGCCATGGCAAGCGTTGGCATTCTTAAAACCATCCACATCCAGCATGATGACCACCAAAGGATGCCCGCCGCGGGGCGCTCATTCCCGTTCTTGTTGCAAGTGTCTTTGGAAATGGGGATCATTTCGCCGCTCGGTCAAGCGATCGGGCGCCGCGAACGCCCCAGCGATAGAGGGGATGATTCCGGACGTCCACCGTTATCCCCGTTGTTTGCTCGTCCAAGGTCTGATCGCTCAAGGCAGGGCGGAGCGAGAGGCGATTTCCCCGAAAGCCCCTTTGGGTGCGCAAATACAGCGTTCCCCTTATCTCCTTTTCAAAACCAACGCGTTCCCGAAACCGAGATCGTCGATCCCAATCCCAATGAAACGGCCAACAACGTCGGGCCGGGGCTCCACCAAGCGAGGAACGCGTGGGCACTCAAAGGTGACATCGAACCGCATGCGACGCCATTTGCGGCAAACATTCTACCGAATGTGACACCCCGCCCGCGCCCCAAAGGGAAATGAAAAGATGGGATCATCCAGGTGGCTCATCCTCCAGAAAAGCCGCCATCCAACCGATCTCGTCATCTAACAAAAAGTCGATTTTGGTCGCGGCACCGAAACCCGAGAAGCACCGATCACACGATGGGAGCGGTCACGGCTCGATGAAGTCAAAGCGGAGGGCCACCGAGGTGAAAGACGCGGTAGAACGTTCAGGCCGTTCTCCAGGTGTTTCGAAAAACCATCTGATCCCTTATGCGGGTCAACCAAAGCCGACGCCCGCTGCGAACCCCTACACGATCCTCCGCCTGAAAGCGTCTATATCATCGTTGCGAGGCGAATGCGGCCTCCAGCGTAGCAAAACGCCCGAGTCCCTTCAATCCCGGAAAATATGGGGCAAAACCGGAACGACTGCGATTGTTGCAGCAGACGCTCCGACGCAAACTCATGACCGTCCCGTTCATCATTTGAACCTTCGCGCTTACCGGCTCGCATCCCCCCAATACTGCGTTTGTGACCTTTGAGCCCATCCCTACGGTTCGGATGATGCTCCTTCGCTCCTTTTTAATAAAGAATGTTGAGGATGCGATTTTCCCAAGAAAGGCTTCTCACCCATGATCGGCGCTCACCCGAACCAACACTTGCGAGTTTTCCCTGGGATTGACCGCTATCTCCACTGATAAGCCCCGGTACTGTTTGGAAAGCAAAAGGGTTACCGATCATTAAATCAAACCTCACGGCTGACTTTTGGTTCGCGATGTTGGGATTATCGGTATGATCGAGCATCGGAACGTCCGGATGGCTTTGGTATCAGGATTGATCCGCTTCCCTTGCTTGGCGAATCCTAACCGTCGATTACCTCTGGAAATGACCGTGAGGAGGCGAAAGCGGATGGCGGATCCAGCATCAGGATTGTTTTCCGGTTCCGGAACAATTGGTCGCTTCGCGACCCTATCCTTTTCCTTCAGGAATCGTCCATCCTCGAAGAAATCGTCGTCATAGCGTCTCCGAGCCACGACCTTGAGCCGGCAATTTTAGGATGCTTCCATGAACGAAAAAGCGCGCGGGCACGGGTGAGTTCGCTGGGAACGAAACACCGTCGTCGATGCTCACCCTCTAATCATGATATCGCCGGTCTAAATCCCGTGGCACGATTCCTCCCGTCTTTAATGTTCTTGCTTCAATACACTGGTGCGCCTCCCCCGCACCCGCCTCGACTTTCAGATACCGACGGGTTATCGTTTGCTATCGTCATCACGTCACGCAAGATGCACCCGTTTCCAAATGGTGAGGGCCGCCCGGATCGTCCCGGACACAGGCTGTTGCCTGTAGAACCGAGCGAGATGATCCGGGGGCCATCGCGGGTAAGGGGGGCGGGACCAATTTGAAGGAATTCAGGGGATCCTTTGTTTCGAGATGACCCGGGTATGAAACGTGAACCATTACCATGGTGCCATTTTTACGGTTATCGATACATTGTCGATTTTGCACCGTTCTTCCATAACGAATCACCATTGTAAGAGATGATATAATCGTCTAGATCGATTGAATGACCGGCTAATCGTTAGGACAAACTGTGGCTATAAATCCGGATTGAATGGTTTTCAAAATATATTCCGGGCTAGATTGCGAAACTTCTTATTTAGGAGCATCCTGTGACCATTAAGGAGGAAAAGACCTGTTGATGCGTCAACGAAAACCATCGTTTCATTTCCTCATATCCCTGAAAGTGACACCCTTTCAGCGCATCAATGCATCATCCCCAATTTCTCCTACGATACCGCAATAAACCTGGACATTATATCATAAAATTCGTTACACGGGCCGATTGTATGCAGGGTACGTCAAGGGAGGTTATTCTCCATTTGACGGTATTCGCCAGCTATTGAAATCTTGATTTTCATTGTATATGATGAAACGCGTGTGTGTGGTGTGTCGATGCAAGGCTCTTTATGTATTATTTCGTCGATACTCTAGGGTCTCAACCATTGCTCATCGGCAGAGCACGCCAAGAATTTGCCTTGTTGGTATCAGAAGAAGATAAGAACAATGAAGGAGGAATGTAGCTGATGTACAAATGGAGAAAAGGACTTTTGTTCATCGCCGTGCTTTTGATGGCCAGTCTCGCCATTATGGCGTGCGGCCCCGTGGAGGATCCCGATCTCGATCCCGATCCGAACGGTAATGGGGATGCTGCTCCCGCGGACCCGGATGACCCGGTACGCGTGCGCGTCGGTGCCGAACGCGGTGCCGCCTCTTGGGATCCCCCGGCTGACTGGGCCAGTGAACCCGAGTGGATCATCCAGAATGCCTACGATTATCTCTTTTATCGTAGCGCGGACGGTGGCGAATTCGTGCCGGAACTCGCGTATGACTGGGAGCGCATCGATGACCTGACCGTGCGTTTCTACCTCGAAGAAGGCGTCACCTTCCACGACGGTACGGAACTGACCGCAGAAGACGTCAAGCATCATTATCGGCGCATTATCGATGGAACGCGTGATCAGTATATCGTGCGGGACCAGTATCAGTGGATCGATCACATGATCGTTCAGGACGATTACACCATCGACATCGTCTCCGAAGAGCCGGACAGTCTGTTCATGTGGAAACTCTCTCAGACCAATACCGGTGCCGGTATTGTCAGCAAAGATTACGTCGAAGAAGTCGGCCCTGACGGCGTCCACGCAAGCCCGATGGGATCCGGTCCATGGACGCTCGTCGACTGGGGGCGCGATGAATTCGTGCTCTTTGAGCGGAACGAAGACTACTGGCAAGAGGACAAAATGCCAAACTTCGAAGAGTTAGAGTTCGTCGTTGTGCCCGAAGCCTCCACACGTGTCGCGGAAGCCCTCACCGGCGGACTCGACATTATCTACGGCGTCAATCCGCAAGATGAAGAGCGTATTTCGAATGCAGAGGGACTCGACAGTTTCTGGGCCAAATCCGACCGTGGTTATGGGCTTTCCATCCGGACCGCACCGCATCCAGACTACGAGGGCGAGCCGGAATTGGATCGCTACTTCACCACCGAAGACCTTCGTATTCGTAAGGCCATTGAAATGGCCATCGACAAGTATGAGCTCCGTGACTTTGCCGGTGGGATTGGCGAGCCTTACCAGGCCCGTAATTTTCAGCCCGTCGACGAGTTCAATCCCGATCTCTACGGTGAATCGGCCAATCCGTTCGATCCTGCTCGCGCAGAGGAACTCATTGCCGAGGCCGGCTATGAGCCGGGCGAGCCGACCCTCGTCTTCCACGCTCGTGAGCGTCATCCGGATGCGGACATCGCCCGCGTCATGCAGGACCGCCTCGAGTCCGTTGGATTTGACGTCGATCTTCGCATCCTCGACATGTCGACCTTCAACAACGAAGTCTACTATCCGCG
>SLMV01000171.1 GCA_007133365.1 Clostridia bacterium | reverse complement strand
ATTCACCATTCACCACGCTCCTCTCCCAATACAAGACATCCGAGATATTCAGTTTTTGCGACGATTGGCCGCCATTCACCGAACCGTCAGACGATGGGCCACGCGAAATCAACGGGCCCAACTCAGTTGGGCGAATACGATTATCATCACTTGATAGATCTATAATATAGTATTATCTGAGCAAGTCAATTAAATATTTCGAAAATAGGAAAGAGAATCCAAAAGCACACGCTTAGGGTTAGAAGGAGATAGCGACCAATTACCGGGCGCGGCGTGCCTGTACGCGCCCGATTCTATTCAATCGTCGTTATCGGCCACTAGTTTTTGGGGAAAGGACAAACGCTGCTTGGCCTGATACACCAACCCCTGGATCAATTCTTCACGACTGGGGTTTTCCGTCCCATCGTAATAGGTCGCCACCATCGGAATGTCGAGATCGCGACGAAGGGCCGTCAACTGCGATTCCACGACTGAGCCCGGCATACAGGTGAAGGGCGCCACCAGAACTGCGCCTTCAATCCGATTCGCTTTGGCCAACGCCGCCACCCGGCCAATCGTCATGGGCGGCTCACCACCGTAGTGGGCTGAAATATAAGGACGCGATTCGGCACGGATTTCCAGCGGTGTCGGTTCATGGTCCTCTGCCAAAAGTACATCGGCGGCACTGGCCAAACGGTGCTCATCCCGGGCCACCAGCTTATTGGCCTGGGCGAATCCCAACTGGCGGAAAAAGGCCCCGACCTGGCCGCTTTGTCGGAACAGGGTCCGCGACTCGACGTAATTGATGAGGGCGGTATAGCTAAATATTTCACTGGCCGGCGACAAACTGGCCTCACCGCCCGCCGCTTCGATCTTACGAATAATCGCCTGATTAGAGCGATCATCAAGGCGCACATACCATTCGCCCGCCACCGCGATCCGCGGTCGTCGTTCCGAGGTTTTGGGGATGGCAGCGAATTCCTTTGTCGCTTTTTCAATCAAGATCTCAAAAGGCCGTAGATGTCGGCCGAGTAAGATGTCGAGGGTCTTAAATCGATAACGCTTTAGCATTTCCATGAGTCCGGCGACGTATTTATCAAAGACCGCTTGACTCGCTCCCGCATGACGCTCATACGGGCGAGTGGCATGTAAAAGCTGGGACAAGATATCCACCGACACGGAACCATCATAGAGCCCCACCGCGAAACCTAACCCAAACTCCTTCACCATATCGCCGACTTGCCCGGCAAAGATACGCCGTTCCCCCAATCCAGCGCGATTTAAGAGCACCGACTGGGTCGGTGCGTACAATCCATACCGACAGGGGCCACAGGCCCAACCCTGAAAGAACACCACCCGCTCTAAGTCATCGGGATGCTCCTCGGCATAGGACAAAAAATCTTGCATGTTTTGAATCAAGGGCAGGCATTCTTCCCCGTTTACATAACGCTTCGCGAGCCCCAGATCGGAATCCGAACTTCGCGGCAGCACTTCGGCCTCAACCCCCTGGTTTTCGAGCATGGCGGCAAAAACTTGACCGTGCGCGGACGGCTCCGGAATCAATACTTTGCGTTGACGGAGCTGGTTCGCCGGTAAGGTCTCGGCACTCAACAAGGTAGGCGGCGAGTAAGTTTTTCTCGATAGGCAAGTATTACGAAAGGCTTCGAGACGCGTGATCATACCCGCCGGAGCCGTATGTTCATCCATGGTCAAGCGCAAACTCTGCGAGACGTGCCGCAAAAAATGCCGCAGCATGGCATTGGGGCCACACTTAAAGGGATCTTGCAAGATGGTGTAAAGTCGGGGAAGCCCGTGCTCCTCTTCCCGCTTGTTCAGGTACTGAACGATATGCGCTGCCGCCAACATCCGTTGAAGTTGGGCCGGATAGATATTGTCCGCATACGTGAGAAGCTGATTGAAATCCTTTTCAAAATCTTCTCGACTCCCCATGAAATCGGAAGGAATCCGCCCCTCATACCAGCCCCGGACATAGGCCAATAAATACTCCTGGGGTATCGCCAACACTCCTCGCTGTCGGGCAAACTCCAAAGAGCCCTTGGAAACCTCATGGTCAAAGGTGGTATAAGGACGGCCCAAAAACACACCCGCGATGGTGTCCGCCCGCATATAATCCGGCAATGTATCCATCAGTCGCTCGCTCGCCCGTTCGATACCGTCCTGAAAGGCGCGCTGGGCCTGATACCCTGCCGTGATGGCCTCCCGTAAACGCCACTCCTTGTAACTGGTCCCCAAGAGACGCCGGGCCACCGTTCGCAGCTGGTTCGTCACCATCTTGCGGCCTTCGCGGAAATTCAATTGGGCGTAAAGGATCCGTTCGTCCTCGAGGTCGAGCGAGTTCTTCACCATCCCCCACATGGTCTGAAGAAGGGGGCAACCGAAACTTCGCGGCCAATCCGTCGTCCAGGGCAAGGGCTCCATCGTTACCAAATCCGGAACGAAAATAAACTCGGCATCCCCTTGGGCCAATTCGGCATAGTGCCCCAAGATGACCTCAACCGGGTAGCACATTTCCGCATCGAGATACTTTTTCCCCGCCTGCAATGTCGCCTCCGTCGTCGGTTTTGATAATGCCACCTCGGCGCCGAGCTCTCGGAAGAAGTGGGCCCAGAAGGGATATAGGTCGAAGAAGGGGCCGCTTCGGGCGATCCCGACGGTTACCCCCCCTTCGAGGGGCTCCCCGGCAGCTCGATAAAAGATTTCGTTTCGCTCGGCAACAAAGTCGGGTAGATCCTCATATTGGGCGGAGCGCTTCTTTTCCAGCTCGGAATACCGGCCGCAGCGATCCCCATATAGAAATGTGCTGCCATCCGAAAAACGGATGACGTCCAGCGTGCAGTTGTGTTCATATTCGCACTCCGCCTGACACTTTCGTTGCTCCTGTTCGAATGTGTTCAATTGGTCCAGATTGCGAAAACGGTAGTCGCCGGAAATGCCTAACTCATCGAAGTTTAATGCCATCAGGGCACTTCCTAAGGCACCGGTTAACTCCGGATTGGGCGGAACGGAAATGTCCTTTCCCAGTTCCCCGGAAAACGCGGAAGCTAAGGCGTGATTCTTCGCCGTGGCCCCGGTGAAAACGACCCGGCCTTCCATCTGACGGTTCTCCGCTGTCTTGGTGATATAGTTCCGAGCGGACGAATAGGCCAGACTGGCGATTTGGGCCGAAAAGGGCAATCCTTGGGCCGCATGGGAAGCAAGCGTTGATTGCGACAACAAGGTACAGGTATCCCCGAGATCAATCGCATAAGGTGCAGCAAAGGCATAATCGGAAAACTCGCCCTTGATGTCCACCCCCAGCAGTCCGGCTAGATTTTCCAAAAAGGTCCCGGTTCCGGCCGCACAGACCGGATTCATGTTGTAATCATACAAAGCACCGTCACGGATTTGGAAAAACTTCGAATCCTCGCCCCCGATTTCGATGACCGAGAGCGTGTCGTCCTCACCGTACAAATATTTAATACCCTCGGCTTGACAGGTGATTTCATCCACGGCATATTCAGCGCTGAGCATTTTTTGTGAAAGAAACCGTCCGGAACCCGTGGTACAGGCCACAATGTCCGCATCTTCCAATAGATCCCCATATTGCCGATGCACTTCCCGCATCAGTTCAAGCACCTGAAGGGCCGGTCGCCCGGAAGTGGGCAGGTAGACGCCGCCCAAGTAATTGCCGGTTCGGTCCAAAAGCACACATTTCGTCGAAACGGAGCCACAGTCTACGCCCAGATAGACCCGGCTCGTATCAATCGCTTCCGGTCGCATCAAGGGCAGTTGATACGAAACGCGATCCGGCGCCAATGCCGGCAAGGGATTATCCGGAACATATTCTCGGTCTAAGACCACGTCAAAATCAATGGATGAGAGTCTCACGCGCTCGTCCGATTGCGCCGCCCCTAAAGCCGACAAATATTCGTGATGCTCCGGGACGTCTAACGTTACCGAGTGGGGTTCACAATATTGTCGCAAATACTTCAGCACCGCCTGGTTGTTCGCCACCCCACCCACCACGAAAACGCGATCGCGTTCGAGGATCCGGTTTTGCGTCACATTGATGACGACCATCTCAGCTAAGGTCCTTGCCAGTCCCGCCGATACGGCGCCTTGGGTGGCACCTTCATTGATCGCGTGGGTCATGTCCGATTTGGCAAAGACGGCGCAACGACCCGAAATCCGGATGGGATCTTCTGCTTCCACCGCGAGTTTGGCCAACGCCTCATCGTCATAGCCCAAACGGGTGGCTTGTTGGTACCAAAACGCACCGCTTCCGGCAGCGCATTGGCCATTTCGATTGAAGAATTCAATCCGGTAGTCGGACCCCACTTCCAGGTAGTATATGTTTTCGTGTCCCAAAGAAAGCACCGCATCACCGGCGAGGGACGACCACGCCATACCATCACAGATGGCCTCGATATCGAGGGTCGGGGTAACATTCAATTCACGGGCAATCAGGTGGGCATTGGTGCCCGTGACGCCCATTCGTAAATCCATATCCCAATGCCGTTCATCCAATAACGAAGCCAAACAACGCCGCGCAGCTTCGACGGAACGCCCTGATGTAGGTTCGGACACCCGCCGAATCTCCGAACCTTCAACGAGGACTCCTTTTACCGCAAATGTTCCCATATCTAAACCAATCGCAGGACCGGCCTGTTGATCAACCATTCCTTTTACAGACAGTGGAATCACCTTATTCGTTCGTGTTAATCAGCAATATGTGCAAGCCAACTTATCTACATTTATACCCTCTATGTTCGCTCGCTTCAAGCCATCCCCCCACGGTAAGCGCCTCCCGAAGCAAAATCGAGAGGCGCCCTTTTTTGCTTTTTTTACTATGATCTAAGCGAATCCAACTTACCATATGTCAGTAAAGCGAATGGGTAACGTCTCTTGTCGATCCGCAAGATAGACCAGCCAATCGCCCTGATGGATGACGGGCCAAAAGGTGCCGGTATTGACCACGGTCCCATCGACCGGTGCACGAATCGCTCCAATTTGCTCTCCGGTAAAGGGATGATAAACATGAGCAAAAACATCCCCCTTTTTCAGGTCGTCACCCGGTTGACAGGCCCAAAGCATAATGCCGGCATTCGTGCCCGAATAGACACTGGTGACGTTGGTAAGAATCTCCACTTCATCCGCCTCGGTCTTGATTTCCCCTTCGAGCATTCCCATCAGTTTCATGACGTTGGTGATGCCGCGTCGGCAGGTGGCAATCTGATGGTGACCGTTTTGCAAAAAGTCGGGACCACCCCCGACCTCTGGCAGCAAAAAGGGTTTGTCCCAATTACCCGGAGAATTGGCCGCTTTCCCCACCGGGTTTTTGAGGATTTGCGATAAACCAAAGGCCATCGCCATCTGAAGAGACTTCTCGGTGATATCCGGATCGATGTTTTCCTCAATCAGGCTGTGCCATACGTGCATTATCTGACGTCCGGAATGAATATCAATGACCGCATCCGCGTGGACCGCCAGTTCGTTAATGTACATCCAGGCCAGCTGTTCGGAAATGGAACCCTCCAACGAACCGGGATTTCGGATGCTCAACATTTGACCGTCCCAGTAAGTCACACGGCTATCAAACTCAAAAGCCGAGGTGTTAACCACCGGAACGGCCAATAACGTTCCCGCCAGGTCCTTCGGATCCAATTCTCTTAAGATCTGGCCTAACGCAATGGTACCCGTAATTTCGTTACCATGGACCGCCGACGACACCAGGAGGGTCGGGCCGTCGGATGCCCCTCTGACAATTGTAAATGGAATATGAATCGGTATCTGGGATGCCGTTCGACTGGATTCGAGATAACCTGATCGTTTCTCTCCCGGCTGGGCCGTGACGTCACGAATCGTCAATTCATCCATTGTTATTCCCCTCTCTCTTTTGATGCCGCTTCCACACCCGATATGCCTGCATGACATCCATCGACGCCATACCGCGTGGGATCAGAATGAGCGGACCGGATTTCGAACGCGACGTCGCACCGCTCCACCACCCGGCCAGCGTTCCCGACACCCAACGAGTGGGGTCATGACCGGCCGCTTTGGCACGGGCAAGATCCCCGGATTCTAAACATCCTGCAAGATCATCCACGAACACATCGCCGGCTCGAGCCAACAATTCAAAATCCAGTTCCTGAGCGCCGCCCATCGAAACCACCGTCGCCGAATTTGAAACCCAATCCCTTCGTACCAGGGGTTCATCCGCCGTGGTGATGGTGACGATCAGGTCGGCCTCGCGCACCGCTTTTTCGGCATCCCAACGAGCCACCCCCGAGATCCCCCATCCGGACGACATCTCGGCCAATGCCATGCGACTCGCAGGGTTTCGCGATAAAATGCTCACCGCCTCAAATTCAAACCGGTGCGTCAGGGCGCGGAGCGTCGCCCGAGCGAGCCGACCCGCGCCAAAGAGGCAAAGATGATCGAATCTTTTGCGCGCTAACGCTTCCAACGCTACCGTGGTCACGGCACCCACCCGATATTGATACGCCGTTTGTTCGTCCACCAAAGCAAACGGCACCAGATCGGGCCAATCGCTCAGAAGAATATGTCGGGCAACCCGAAGTCCGGCAACCTTGAGGTCGGGAAAGGCTGCCCCCTTCAACCGATATCCGTAGGGAAAACCCGGGAAAAGCAGATAATCCACACGCGGTTTCGTCAATAGCACTGCACCGTCAATTTCTCGCCGAAAGGTTTCGCGGACCGCTTTTAGACTGAGGTCTAAGTCCAATTGCCGGCAAACCGCTGAATCGGAAAGATAAACGACCATCGTGGCTTCCTCTTTTCCTCGTTGGTATTGATTCATTTAGACACCACCGACATCAACCCTGCTCGCCGATCCATTCCACCTTAAACCACTCGAAAATGCCGCCATCCAACCCCAACGCCCACCCTCATCCCGAGAGCCCGTCCGCCGCGAAGGCATCTTTTGTCACCCCGTATTCGAAGGGGGAAACCGCCGGACGGATTTCCCTTTGGAAACGATGCTCTCCTAAATTCCTGAAGGACCCACTCCCTGCGTTTTGGTGATATTCCGAAAGACCTTCCTAACTGTTAAAATATAGAGATAAACACTGCGCGTGGACCATCGATATGAAGCGTTGATTGATCGTTGGAAACAGGGGGGGTGAGAATCCCATGAAAAGCTTCGTTGCGATCCTTCTTTTCGTCGTTCTTTTGGGCTTTCTCGTGGTTCTTCACCTGGCCGATGGTGAGACCCTGGACACTCCCGAGGTTGCCGGACCCACCTCCGAGACGGCCACGGCGCCCTCCGGCACCGATCAAGAACCGGAGACGGATGCCCCGAAGGGCGAAGCGGAAACTGCCGAAGCCGCTTTCCCATCTCCCACACCGGTGCCGGCCGACGAGCCCCCCGCATCCGAAGACCGGGTGGTCCTCCGAGAGGAAGCAATCGCCCAACCCATAACCGAAGACGCGCCCCGCAATCTCCTCACGAGCAAATTCATTTGGGAATACGGGAATCGAGAGTGGACCTATACGCTGAGGACCCCCGAAGCCCTTTATGAAAACTATGTCGAGCGGGCACGCCTGCCGTTTATCGATTATGGCGTCTTTTCCGTTTATGTCACCGATGGTGGACAGACCGATCAACTTGCCCCTCTTCTCGATAGATTTGCCAAAATCAAAAGCGAAGAAGGCTATTCCGAGCAAGAGATGGTTGAAGTCCTCCTCCGGTTCGTCCAAAGCATCCCTTATGCCACCGATGATGCTTCCAAAGGCCTCAACCAATACACGCGCTATCCGATCGAAACCCTGGTGGATCTCGAGGGGGACTGTAAGGACAAAAGCATTCTCTATGGTGCACTCCTAAAAGGGATAGGTATCGAAGCCGTGTTACTCATTTTGCCGGATGAACCCGGCCATATGGCGGTTGGGGTAACAGGCGGCGATTGGCTCGGAGCATCCTATGCTTATGAGGGATCTAATTACTACTATGCCGAGACCACCGGCCGAGGATGGTCCGTTGGTCAGATCCCGCCCGATTACGAGGAACGTGAGGCCATCATTATTCCGCTCAAAGCAGGTCCGCTCGTGACCCACGAATGGCAGTCAAAGGTCATGAGTACTGGGGAGGTCGAGGTGGTGGTGACCGTCCGAAACCTAGGCTCCGCGTCGGCCGAGTCGGTGGGCATCTATGCCTACCTCGATGCCGGCGATAATAAGGCTTTTGATCAAAAGCATTCGGACACCCTTCGTATTCCACCGGGTGCAACGGGTGAATATACGCTATATCTTAGGGCTAGGGTCGATACCAAGACACGCCTTTTCGTTCACGTGTTAAATGAGGGGTATCGGGTCCTTGAAAGTACCTCCGAGTGGTTTACCCCGTAATCATTAAAACACCATGCAAGGACATCCCACATCGATGATGCCCATGCCATTATCGGGGCCCTTCGTTTCCGTCAATGAACCGGGGTTTTCCGTAAATTCGTTCCTCCCCGAGCCGATCTCGGGGTTTGCTATCTTTACCCCAACCGGTGGTTTTGACCATCAGGAATCGGTCGTTCTGATGATCGAGATTGGGGATCCCAATGTTGAAAAAGGATTCGGAACGACAATCGGTGAAAAACCATGCAACCCCAAATTAACATGAGGAGTGATACTCATGAGCGTCAAAGTAGAAGTCATTGAAAAAGCAGGAGCGTGTGGTTCCGGGCACGAAATCGGCGAATGCTGGTCGATTGAACGTTGGACCCCCGAGGGCATCTGTCTTTCCGCTTTTTGTTCACTTCTTCCCTGGATTCACTTGAGTCGCCAGGGGAAAAAACCTCCGTGGACGATCGATATCGCCTGTCCGGATCCAGAGAATAGAGTCGTCTTTCGCTTAACACGAGTGAATTCTAGACATCACTAAAGCCGCTGTCTCCCAAGTCTCTGGCATCATGCCTCCTTGAGGCGACGAGAGCCGTTGTTCCAACCCTAGACGAACAGGCGATGGCGTATTGCGAGCGTCTTTTTCTCTTGGCCGTCCCGATAACTTCGTTCTCCTAATCGATCTTAATTCCGATTACTGGATTCGTCCTTAGAATCCATGCCATCCCTGATTGCCTACAGGCTCCAACCTCATCACTTGTTTCTATAAGGAAGGCTGCAATCGCTTACAATCTCACGGTCAGTCAGACGCTCTCTCGGGCTGATCATTTTGTATCCATTTTCGTTGGTGATCTCGCCATTACAAATCTTGGACCATCACGACCCCTACGTGATCCGATCAGCGGATTCGTGACGGATCATGTTCCTGGTCGAGGCGGCCTACCGCTCACTCGAAGGGACGCAGCACTCCCATCGGGAGGATGTCCAGCAAAGACTGCCTCTAGGGTAGCGCTGATCATCGAAAGGGTTACCCGAGCGATTGCATCACTTCC
The DNA here is from genome assembly GCA_007133365.1 of Clostridia bacterium. Lineage (GTDB taxonomy): Bacteria > Bacillota > Sulfobacillia > SLMV01 > SLMV01 > SLMV01. The sequence goes on along the minus strand of SLMV01000171.1, from coordinate 82 downwards.
TTGGTATGATGCATAACGTAAGCGATCTCATCGGACTCCAAATATTGATGCACCGGCAAGCAAACGATACGATCCGCTACCT
>SLMV01000064.1 GCA_007133365.1 Clostridia bacterium | reverse complement strand
TTCAGATTGATCCTTCGCCAACACGGGGACATTCGCGATTTATCCAATCGTTTCAAACGGATGAGATCGGCACCGTTTCCTAACAACTCACGGCCCGATTCATCGAAACCGCGGACTCCTAAAGCCCGGGCCATCCCCATCCCCCCATCGACGGTCGCACTGCCCCCGATGCCCAGCACAATCTGATGGCTCCGCCGCCGGGCGGCCTCCAATAGCTGGCCGGTGCCAAAGGTATGGGCGGCCATCGGATCGTGTTCATGGGGTTTGAGGCATAAAAGGCCAGACGCACGGGCCATTTCCACCACCGCAGTGCCGTCTGGTAGCTCCAGGAAGGAGGTTTCAATGTCGCGGCCAAGGGGATCTTGCACGCGCACCGGGATTTCCGTGCCCCCCAACGAGCACTTCAAAGCGGCCACGGTACCATCGCCCCCATCGCTCAGCGGGAATATCGTTGGTTCGAGGCCCGGAACTACCCGGCTGATACCCCGTTCAATCGCGCAAGCCGCCTCTTTTGCCGTCAAGGTGCCTTTGTAACTGTCCGGTGCAATCAAAATTCGCACGGTAGCTCCTTCTATTTCAGAATAAGGGAAAGCGCCACGCTAAAAATGCTAAATAGGACCGCGGTGACAAAGGCCCATCCGAAGCTCGCCACAGAAAAACCTGGCACGACCCATGCGGTGGCCTGAATCATTAAAGCATTGATGACAAGGGTGAAAAGACCCAAGGTGACAATGTTGATCGGCAAGGTGATGATAATAATAATTGGACGTATCACCGCATTGATCAGCCCGAGGATGGCAGCGGCAAGCAATAAACTCTCCCAACCATTTGTAATACTAACGCCGTTAAGACCATATGCTAAGAGAAATAGGATTATCGCGTTCAATAACCAGCGTTTGAGCATGGGTTATTCAATCCTTTCGTTCGGGTATAACAATCCAAGCAATGATATAAAGGAGAACCCCCGCTCCCTCGATCAAAGATAACCCTACCCACAACAACCGAATCAGTGAAACATCCACCCGGAGATGTTCCGCCACACCCCCACAAACACCCGCCAGCATCCGCTGTTGAGTGGAGCGTTTGAGCCGTTTTTCCACGAATAAGACCTCCCGTCGTTCTATCGTTTCTTAGTTCACCTCATATTTCGTCATCCAAAGCATTACCTCCTGTTTGTCCGGAATCTAAAAAAGTCAAAACCTATTCCCTATCTTTTTCTTCACCTACCGAGTCAACCGTGATAAATTGAGGGTACCGGATAAAGGAGGGACACTATGGAAGTCGCACTCATTTTCTTTCTTCAGGTCACCTTCGTGACCCTTATGACACTCCGCTGGATCATTCTATTCAAAGGAAACCGCCGCCTTGCCACCTTTATTAGTTTCTTTGAAATCACGATTTGGGTCGTTGCCCTAGGTCTCGTCGTCACCGATCTATTAAGCCCCGCGCGTATCATTGCCTACGCCCTTGGTCATGCAACGGGTGTGGCGCTAGGCAGTTGGCTCGAAGAACGCCTGGCTTATGGATTCTCGCTCGTGTTATTGGTGGCAAAGGACGGTGTCCCATTGGCCCAAGCACTAAGGGATCGCGGATTTGCCGTGACGCAGTGGGAAGGAGCCGGAAAAACTGCCCGGCGTGATATATTGCTAATCCTATTCCGGCGGCGGTTCTTCAAGGCGCTGCAAAAGACCGTTGAAGGTATTCAGCCGGATGCGTTCGTCCTGGCTTTAGAACCGCGCATCGTTCGGGGCGGTTTTCTTTCTCGGCGTCTACCCCCGATTCCAAGTGTCGCCCAAGATGTAATGGCGAATGTTTTCGGGTCGGACAACCTAGATTCGGCTAGTCCACCTGATACCGATCAAGCAAAAAACGTTTGACTTCTTTGGCGGCACGACGCGTCATCCCGGGCACCGCTGCCAGTTCGTCCATGGACGCCTCCGCCATGGCCAAAGGTGAGTCAAACGCCCGGAGCAACGCATTTCTCCGCTTCGGGCCAATGCCCGGAATGTCATCGAGGATGGAGCGCACCCCGTGCCGTTTCCTCAAACGACGGTGATAATCGATGGCGAAGCGGTGCGCTTCGTCACGGATGCGCTGCAACAACTGGCTACCGGCATGATCGGGCGCGATGGATAACGGGTCCGATTGATCAGGCACAAAGATGTCTTCCTCTTGCTTCGCCAAACCCACGACCGGAATGTCCGCCAATCCCAAAGGCTTTAAAATCTCAAGCGCAGCTGACAACTGACCTTTACCACCATCAATCACGATAAGATCCGGTACCGTCGCGAAGGAAGAGTCCTGCTCGTGTTGGGGTTTCGCTCGCAAATAGCGAGAAAACCGTCGATCCAACACCTCTTTGAGCATGGCATAATCATCAACACCTTCCACCTTTTCAATGCGAAACCGGCGATATTGATGGCGAACCGGTACGCCTTCCTCGAATACCACCATGGCCCCTACGGCCATTTGCCCGAAAAGATTCGAAACATCAAATCCCTCGATCCTGCGCGGCAATCGCGGTAACCCGAGAGCTTGGGCCAATTCCCGGATGGGCTCTTGATCGTGCTCCTTGGCCTTTTGCTCTTGAAGATAGAGTTTGGCATTGCGAGTGGCCAGCTGCACAAGACGGCGCTTCTCGCCCCGTTGGGGCCGATGCAAGAAGACCCGGGTACCTCGCTGCTCACTTAACCAATGCGTGAGGGCATCAGCAGACGGCGGCTCTTTAGGGATTAGGATGCGCTGAGGAATGAGTAGTGCGTGGGAATAATACGCTTGCAAAACCGCTTCGACAATATCCGCAAGTGACGCTTGCGCTTCGCTATGCATCATGAAATGATCGCGCCCGACAATCTTCCCATCACGCATGAAAAGGATGGTCACGGCCACCTCACCTTCGTTCGCGGCAATTCCCACCACATCAAGATCTTCGAGTGACGCGGATTGTTTGTGCTGTTGGTCTTGGAATTGGTTCAATGCTTCCAACTGATCACGATACCGGGCGGCGCTTTCAAAATCGAGGTCTTCAGCGGCACCGTCCATTTTCTCCTTTAAAGTATCCATTAGTTCCCGCGTCTGCCCCGACAAGAATTTGAGCAATCCATCAATTTGCTCCCGGTAGGCTTTTACACTCACCTGAGCATCACACGGTGCCTGACAGCGCCCGGTGTGAAAATAAAGGCAAGGACGCCGTCCCGAGTTAAAGCGATGGTTACTACAACTTCGATGAGGAAAGACTTGCCGCAAGATATCTAATGAAGCGCGCAAAATGCCACTATTGGTAAAGGGCCCAAAATATTTGCTCCCATCGTCCGCCACACGTCGAACCACCTGGACCCGAGGAAAGTCCTCTTCCATAGTAATACGGATATAAGGATAATGCTTATCATCGCGGAGGCGAACATTGTATTTAGGCCGATGACTCTTAATCAAGTTCGATTCGATGATCAGGGCTTCGACCTCACTATCCGTGACGAGGAACGAAAAATCATCGGCTGCATTGATCATGCGCATCGTTCGAGTGTTCAAACCGGCCGGCGAGAAATAGGAACGCAAGCGATCACGAAGCGACCGCGCCTTTCCCACGTAGAGGACCGCCCCATGTTCGTCTTTAAAGAAATAGACGCCCGGTTGATCCGGAGCATGCAAAATTCGCGCTTTCATTCTTTCAATGCGCTCCATTAATATGCCTCTTAACTCACCGCGTGATTTAGGTCTTGTAGGATTTCGCCGAGATAACGTCCGGTGTGAGAATCCGGATTTTGGGCAATTTCTTCCGGTGTTCCCTTGGCCACAATGCGACCGCCGCCGGCGCCTCCTTCCGGACCTAAATCGAGGATATAATCGACACTTTTGATCACATCGAGGTTATGCTCAATAATAACGACGGTGGCCCCTTCTTCCACAAGGCGCTGCAAAACGCTAAGGAGCTGCTGGATATCGGCGCTATGAAGTCCGGTTGTCGGTTCGTCCAACAAATAAAGCGATCCGCCATTCGAGCGGCGTGACAATTCGGTGGCCAACTTAACCCGTTGTGCCTCCCCGCCTGAGAGCGTGGTCGCCGGTTGTCCAAGTTTAATGTAGCCCAGCCCAACATCACGCAAAGTGCCTAAATGGTTTTCTAAAGGGGGGATTTCCGCGAAAAAGCCATAAGCCTCCTCCACCGTCATATCGAGGACTTCAGCAATGGTTTTCCCTTTGTATTGAACTTCCAATGTCTCACGATTATAACGTTTGCCATCACACACTTCACACGGAACATACAAGTCGGGCAAGAAGTGCATTTCAATCTTCACGATTCCCTGCCCATTACAGGCCTCACACCGTCCACCTTTAAGATTGAAACTGAAGCGCCCTTTGGTGTATCCTCGGACCCGGGCCTCAGGCGTCTTCGCAAATAATTCGCGGATATAGTCAAACGTCCCCGTGTAGGTCGCAGGATTAGAACGCGGTGTCCGCCCGATCGGCGATTGGTCAATTTCAATCACCTTTTGTAAATGCTCCTGCCCAAGAATACGATCATGACGACCTGCCGGGTGATGGGCCCGATGTAAATCGCGCGCGAGTTGCCGATACAGGATATCGTGCATCAGGGTGCTCTTCCCCGATCCGGATACCCCGGTGATGCCAACGAAAATCCCCAGCGGGATGTGTACGTCGATTGATTTCAGATTGTGTTCGCGTGCGCCTTCGATCACGATCTCGGCTTTGCTATCTCGGCGGCGTCGTGCCGGCACCGGAATCCGCTCGGTGCCCACCAAATACCGACCGGTCACGGAATCTGAACACTGCATAATGTCCTCGGGTGAACCTTGGACCACGATTTCGCCACCGTGATCACCGGCACCCGGACCGATGTCAATGACGTGGTCCGCCCGCAGGATGGTTTCTTCATCATGTTCAACGATAATGAGAGTATTGCCGAGATCACGAAGATTCTCAAGCGTGCTGAGGAGTCGCCGATTATCTCGTTGGTGAAGCCCCACACTCGGCTCATCAAGAATGTACAAAACCCCCACCAAACCTGAACCTATCTGGGTGGCGAGGCGGATTCGTTGAGATTCACCACCGGCTAATGTCGCAGCGCCTCGTCCTAGGGTCAGATAGGGCAACCCCACATCAACTAGAAATTCAAGCCGCTTCTTGATTTCAATTAGGATTTGACGCGCTATCACTTGTTCACGCTGACCCAATTGGAGGCTTTTGAAAAAATCAAACAGTTCCTCAATGGGCAAGTCACAAAGTTCAGAAATATTGGCATTTCCCACCGTCACCGCCAGCACCTCCGGGCGCAATCGGGCACCTTTGCAAGTTGGGCAGGCTTGAGACGACATAAACGTTTCGGCTCGTCGCCTGGCCGCCTCAGAATTCGATTCACGGTGGCGCCGTTCAATGTTTTCCAGCACACCCCGAAAGTGGCGATCGCGAGACCGCTCTCGGCCATATCGATTCCGATACACGAAGTGGAACGTCTCCGAACCCGCTCCGTGAAGAATCGCTTTTCGCTGTTCGTCCGACAGCGATGCAAAGGGCACATCCATCGGAATCTGCCAGTGTTCACAAACTGCTTTTAGGAGCTGGGGATAATACTCCCCTCGACTCCAGGGTGCGATGGCCCCTTCCGAAAGCGTCATGGATGTATCGGGCACGATCAATTCCGGATCAGCAACCAAGTGGTGTCCGAGTCCATCGCAAGCGGGGCAAGCGCCGTAAGGACTGTTGAAGGAAAATAGGCGAGGAGATAATTCCATTAGACTAAACCCACATTCCACGCAAGCCATGTGTTCGCTTAGCAAAAGTTCCTCCCCGTCATCGAGGCGATCAATGATCGCGATGCCCTCTCCCCATGAAAGCGTGGTTGATAGCGAATCTGCCAGCCGGTTACGCAGACCATTCCCCATCACCAGTCGGTCCACGATAATCTCAATATCATGTTGCTGATTCTTCTCGAGCGAGACATCCTCATCGACCAATTGTGTTTCGCCATCCACCCGAACACGCAAGAACCCCGCACGCCGGATATCGTCCAGAATCTTTTCGTGCGTGCCTTTGCGACCTCGAACAATGGGGGCGATCAATTGGAACCGCGTGCCCTCTGGAAACCGCATCACTGTGTCAACCATCTGATCCAGGCTTTGTCCGGTAATCGGAATCTTACAGTTCGGACAATGGGGATGCCCCACCCGGGCAAAGAGCAAACGAAGATAGTCGTATATTTCCGTCACCGTGCCCACCGTCGAACGCGGATTATGGCTCGTGGTCTTTTGATCGATGGAGATGGCAGGCGACAATCCTTCAATATGCTCGACATCCGGTTTGTCCATCTGCCCAAGGAACTGTCGGGCATAAGAAGACAACGACTCGACGTAGCGCCGTTGGCCTTCTGCATAAATCGTGTCGAAAGCCAATGAGCTTTTCCCACTGCCCGATATACCGGTGATAACCACCATCTTATCCCGCGGAATATTGACATCAATATTTTTGAGATTATGCTGGCGCGCTCCCCGCACCAGAATTTCGTCTAACCCCATGCTGCCTCCCGTTCACGACGCTTCCATTCGCGTTTCGAGCTCAATAATCATATCCCTTAAAACGGCCGCTTCTTCAAACTCCAAATCCGCAGCCGCCTCTCGCATTTCTTTGCGCAGTCGTTCGATCAATTCCGGCACCTGGTGTTTGGGAATCTCACTTAGATTCTTGTCAATAAGCGTTTGAGGATATCGGACCACTTGCGTGGCTTCAATCACATCCCGGACCGCTTTACGTATCGTCTGCGGTGTAATCCCGTTTTCCTCATTGAAACGCTCTTGGATCTTTCGTCGACGATAGGTTTCTTCAATCGCATACTTCATGGCACCGGTGATCCGATCGGCATACATAATGACTTTCCCCTCGACGTTTCGCGCTGCCCTCCCGATCGTCTGAACCAAAGCCGTGCCCGAACGGAGGAACCCTTCCTTATCCGCGTCGAGGATCGCAACCAATGATACCTCCGGCAAATCCAACCCTTCCCGAAGAAGATTGATGCCCACTAACACATCAAAAGTCCCCAAGCGAAGGTCTCGGATGATCTCCATACGTTCTAAGGTATGAATTTCGGAGTGTAAATACCGGACCGATAAACCGACGTCTTTAAGATAGTCGGTCAAATCTTCCGCCATCTTTTTCGTCAAAGTCGTGATGAGGGTCCGCTGGTTGCGCGCCACTCGCGCTTTGACCGACGCGATAAGATCATCAACTTGTCCTTCGACCGGCCGCACCTCAATAGCGGGATCCACCAAACCAGTGGGTCGGACAATCTGCTCCACCACTTTATCACTTCGGTCAAGCTCGTACTGGGCCGGCGTCGCGGAGACATAAAGCACCTGACCGCGCCGCGCCTCAAATTCATCAAACGTCAATGGGCGATTGTCATAAGCAGACGGCAGACGAAAACCATGCTCAACTAAAGCATTCTTGCGGGATCGATCCCCGGCATACATCCCTCCGATTTGAGGCAAAGTCCGATGTGATTCATCAATAATACACAAGAAATCCTCCGGGAAATAGTCCAATAAGGTAAAGGGTGGTGCACCCGGAGGGCGTCCCGTCAAGTGCCGAGAGTAATTTTCGATTCCGTTACAGTATCCAACTTCTCGTAACATCTCCAGGTCGTATCGGGTACGCTGTTCCAGTCGTTGGGCTTCCAGTAGTTTGTCCTGCTCACGAAGCACCCGGAGTCGATCCTCCAACTCCTCTTTGATACTTTCGATAGCCCGCTTCATTGATTCTCGCTCCGTAATATAGTGGGTAGCAGGGTAAATGGCCACATGATCGCGATAGCCCAGAACTTCCCCGGTCAAAATATCAATTTCCGAGATCCGCTCGATTTCTTCACCAAACATTTCCACCCGGAGCGCATGCTCACCTGAGGATGCCGGAAAGATCTCAAGCGTATCGCCCCGGACACGAAAAGTGCCTCGTTGAAAACTAACATCATTGCGTTGATACTGGATATCGACCAGCTGGCGCAAAATCGCATCCCGATCTTTGGTCATGCCCACACGCAAGGAAACCACTAAATTTTGGTAGTCGGTCGGAGAACCAAGTCCGTATATACAGGACACCGAGGCCACGACCACGACGTCCCGGCGTTCGAGCAGTGCACTTGTGGCCGAGTGGCGCAGTTTATCAATCTCATCATTAATTTGGGCGTCTTTTTCAATATAGGTATCGGACTGCGGAATATAGGCTTCGGGTTGATAATAGTCATAGTAGCTAACAAAATATTCCACTGAATTTTCAGGGAAAAAATTCTTGAACTCCCCACACAACTGGGCAGCCAGCGTCTTGTTGTGAGCCACTACCAAAGTGGGACGTTGCAATTGTTCCACTGCATTTGCCATCGTGTATGTCTTTCCGGAACCCGTCACCCCGAGCAAAGTCACACGCTCATCACCATTACTAAATGCCGTGACGATCCGGCCAATTGCTTTCGGTTGATCACCTTTTGGCGAATATTCGGACACCAATTTAAAAGGGGGCATCGTCTCACCTCGAATCTTACTCACAAGATTAACATCGAACGGCTGTTCGTGCAATCGGCTAATCTTGCCGCCACCATCGCTTAATCTTCTGTAACGCTCGGATGATGAGACCGGAAGTGCCTAAATCAACATGCGGGCGGTCCCCCGCTTGCGGCACGGTAATAATGCCAAGTCGGGCTTGACCCCCGAGCCGATCAGTCTCTAGTCTTCGTTCGTTTCCGCTTTCATCCTCCACGCGAAGCCGCACGCCGGATTCTGCCCTTTGCAACTCAAACTCAAGATCCGTGCGCGTAAGAACCAGCGTTTCATTGACGGAAAGAATCAGATCCTCGGCCGCTAGGCCAAGACGTTGTGCTTCACTGCCCGGCTGAATATCGAGCAATCGAACACCGCGTGGAGACGCGACAAACTTGGGAACGCTTCGAAACTCCCGGGCACTTGAAATGCGTATCATTAATTCGTGGCCAACGGGTGCAAACAAGGCAGCGATCCACATCCAAAACATGGCCCGCGTGGCAAGTACGGCCGAAAGAAAAAGCAACAAACTAAACAGAATTAAATATAAGCCACTATGATAAGCTCGCCGTTTTGGTTCGACGCCAATCGCAATATCAGAATATCCCAATGCAGCCACAACCGGTGTCAGGATTCGAGCCCAATTTCCCTCTTGGCCCACGGAGGCTGAAATCAGCGGCCACCACTCCGGCATGGGAAACGTGGTACCGAGAAGTTCCTCGGGGATTTGCATGATGAGAATCAACATGATCGGAATGGGCCAAAAACGCTGTATCAAATAGGCGCCGATCACTTGCCCGGAAGCACCATGTTTGAGATAAACCGGACTGGCCGCATTCCTGCCACTTAACATCACCAGTACACCTTCCATCAAATGCAAAACGGCAACCAATGCCATGATCGAGGGAACATTGATACCCGCCGGCCAACCTGTTGCTAAGTGAGCAATTGCAACGATCCCGCCAGCGTAAGAAAAACACAGGTAACGAGGACTCAACAGCAAAAGGCCAAGGGCAATCGGCCAAAGATAGAGAATGTCCTGGTGTGCTACCGTGATGCCTGGGAGTACCAAAAACAAACTACCGATAACCCCAGCGATCACTCCAAACAACATGGCCGTGATGCTTTGGCGAATTGGATTATTTTTGAC
>SLMV01000029.1 GCA_007133365.1 Clostridia bacterium | reverse complement strand
GCAGTGGAGATTGCAGCCACTAAAAAAGATGGTGCCGGATCCGAATATTCCACTTAACGGACGTTCTTCTCCCGGGTGAGCGCCATAACTCGCCACCTGAGCTTGGGCACCGATTCCGCAGAAACCGATTTCATCGTTGCAGCGATCGATTCCGCATTGATGAGGACAAAGCCGGCATTGTTGAGCCAATTGCCAGGCGGTTTTGATCCGTCGTTTCAGTTCGTCGGGTTTCAATTTCAGATAGCGAGGTGCCATTAGGGTTCCTCCTTTTTCCGCTTACGATTCAAGTGGTGTGCCTACCCTTTATTTTATCATTCGTCGTGCCATTTCCTTGAGGGTGATTCGTGGGTTTGAAGGTCTCGTTATCTTCACGATGGCCCTGCCATAATCAACGCTTTGATTTTATGCGGTCAGACGATGGAGGGGAGCGGCCCTTTCGTGGGTGAGGCGAAAACAATAAAATGAGAGCATCAGGAGGATGTCTGGAGGAACCTATTTTGGGATTTGATCAAGCATACCGGGACCTGCAACAGGGGGTGATGGCCCCCATCTATTTGGTGCATGGTCCAGAAACCTTTTTACGGCGGCAGTTTGTGCGTGAACTTCGTCGTCAATTGGGCGTGGCGTCGGATGAGACTTCCTTGAATTACCAGCATTTTGAAGGGGCTGATGCCGAGAGCATCGTGATGAGCTGCAATACGTCCACGTTCGATGGCAAACCCCGCCTGATTGTGGCGGAAGAACCCATCGCGTTCAATCAGTCAATCCCTAATGAAGAACAACATTGGCTGGATTATCTCGAAGAACCGAATCTTCGCAATTGCCTTTGCATTGTTCTCGAAAAGGTCGACAAACGCCGCCGGTTATATACGCGGTTTAAAGAACATGATGATGGGGTCATTGTTACCTGTGACAAACCATCCGGCGCCAATTTAAGGAACTGGATTAAAGAGACGCTAAAACACTATGGTAAAACGATTAATCGCGAGGCCCTTCGCATGCTGGCGCAGTATGAGGGGCCGCTTGGGGTTCTCGATCGCGAATTGGATAAGATCCGGATGTATGTGGGCGACAGGGACGAGATTTCACCCCGCGATATCGCGCAGGTTATCGCGTTACCGCAGGAACAAAACATCTTTAAACTGGTGGATGCGATCGGATTGGGGAATGCGTCCCAAGCAGTCGGTACCTTAGATGCCATGTTGACGCAAGGGGCCGATCCTTTGATGATTTTGGGGATGGTGGCGCGTCAGATTCGGATTCTATGGCAGGTAAAATACGAGCATGAGCGCGGGCAGGGTGAGCGTGCGATGGCGAAAATGCTGAACCAGCATCCATTTGTGGTGAGTAAAGGGGTGCGACAGTCACGCAATTTCGCTCAGCACGAACTTGAGCGGGCGTTGGAATACATTCTATTGACGGATCTTGGAATTAAGAAGGGGCGCTGGACGCCGGAGTTGGGACTTCAGCGGTTGGTGACGGTTTTGGCGAGCCGAAACTTGGACCTCGATTCGATCCTCGAGCGAACGGCATTCGAAATATAAATTGGAGCAGAATACCATTGAGCTGGGTATACACTCCTGCCGGGAAAAACCCGGCAGGCAGATGAACCCCAAACAAAAATTAGCGTTATTTATTGGGTGACGCGCTCTTTGTTGTACTGACGGTGCAGTTGAGATTTCTTTCGCGCGGCGGTGTTGGGATGGAGGACGCCCTTGCTCACGGCTTTATCAATCGTCTTGATGGCACGACGAAATAACTCATCGGCATCATGGTTTTCGGCTAAAGCACGCTGAACATTGCGCACCGATGATTTAATCTTGCTTTTGACTTGTTTGTTGCGAAGCCGCCGTTTCTCTGCAGTCCGTACCCGTTTGAGGGCGGATCTGGAATTAGCCAATGATCTCACCTCCTGACTTTGGCATCTTAACACAGACGGCTAGTGGGTTCAACAGCTTGATGAATCGGAGAGGTGTGCTGGGGTGTACTAAGTGCATGTAGCGATGAAGGATTATCGATGGACGTTCTTGTCTTCTCTAAGAAGAGACAGGGACCGGGCACTGGAAGTCGGTTGGTTTCGGAAAGGGGTATCAAAATGGCGATGGTAGCGGTAAGCATCTCACCATCTGGAGTGGGACCAAGTGTCAGCGATTACGTAGCCGCAGCAGTGAAGGTGTTGAATGAGTATCCCGAGTTATCGTATGAGTTGGGGCCGATGTTCACCACGATAGAAGGTGACCTCGATCAAATAATGTTAGCAATCCGCGACATGCAAGAAGCCGTTTTTGCTCAGGGTGTCGAGCGGGTCGGGACGGTGATTAAGGTGGACGATCGTCGGGATAAACCGTTGACCTTAAAAGGAAAAGTTGCGACGGTTAAGGGCAAGATGTCGGGCGAATAGACGTTAGCGGACCACCATTCGATCCTGCCCGAATGATCGGTCGGGGATGGACCGGACCGGTTCAATTTATGGGCAGGATCCAGCGTTTTTGTGAGTGTTATGGTAGCGGTACCCGCGCACCAATGAATTGACAGGCGAGGCCCTAAGTGGTATTTTCAGTCATGGACTTAGCACTCTTCATCTCAGAGTGCTAAGTCGTTATCGGGCCTGTCACATGTGTGATGGAAGAGGTGTATCCGAATGGGTCTCGACCAACGGAAGTTGCGGGTTTTGCAGTCGGTGGTGGAAGCTTATATTGCCAACGCACAGCCCGTGGGATCCCGGACCATTGCCCGGGATTTTGATTTGAACGTCAGCCCGGCCACCATTCGCAATGAGATGGCCGATTTAGAAAACATGGGGTATCTTGAACAGCCGCATACATCGGCCGGTCGCATTCCATCCGATCTAGGATATCGCATGTATGTCGATCAAATTGCGCGCATTGCCCAGCCGAGCCGTGACGAGATTGAAGTGATCCAGAAAGTCATCGGCCACCGGGTGTCGGAAATGGAGTCTTTGTTTTACACGGCAAGCCGTCTTCTTTCGGAAATGACCGATTGCCTGTCGTTATTGGCGGGCCCATTCACTGGACGGTCCGTGCTCAGCGCGGTTGAGATTGTGCCGCTTCGTCGGGGGCGTGCGATGGTGTTGGTGGTGACCGAGGATGGGTTTGTTCAAAACCAAATCGTGGATTCACCCGGCATTGAGCCCGAACAAATGGAGCATGCATCGGAGATTTTCAATCAATATCTCCGGGGGCATACCGTCCATGAGATTCTCCATGGAAGTCTTCTCGAAGCATTGCGACACGAATTAAATCTAACCCAGGAATTGATGGATACGGCGATGGCGTTATTGTTAAGCCAAAAGACGAGCGAGCAGCATCCGGACTTTTTCTTGGAGGGTGCCGCGAACATCATGAAACATCCGGAGTTTCACGATATCCACCGAACGCAACGCGTCCTAAGCGCGTTGAGTCGTCGGTCCGTCATCTGGGATTTGCTGCGCCGGTTTCCCAAAGAAGATATTTTTGCCTTGATTGGTGCAGAAAACGTGTATGAAGATATTCAAGAATGCAGTGTGGTGTCCGCGGTGTATTACGTGGGCGGGAAGGCGGCCGGTCGAATCGGTGTTATCGGCCCCCGCCGGATGAATTACAGTCGAATTATGGGTATTGTGAAGGCCATGACGGAAGTGGTGAGCGATTCCCTAAGTGATGGTCAGGCGTAGGGATTGGCCCAAGCCCGTAAGTGTCCGAAGGGGCATTTGCGGGTGCATTGTGTGTGGAGGCTCCCAATCCCGGTAAAGGAGGGTCGAGCGTGACGGAAGAGGAACGCTGTGGTGAAAACGGTGCGCCCGAATCGTGCCAGCCGGAAGAATCGGTTGCTAAACTGAAACAAACCCTGGAGGATGCGCGCGCGAAAATTTCGGAACAAGAGGACCAGTATCTTCGCCTGCAAGCGGAATTTCAAAATTTTCGCCGGCGGATGATGCGTGAAAACGCGCGCCAAAAACATGAAGGCGCACTCCAAGTGGTGGAGCGAATCCTTCCCATTATTGATGATTTGGAACGGGTCCTAGAAGCGGGGCGGCAGGATGATCCGCTTTGCAAAGGGGTCAAGATGATTGTCCAAAGTTTTCTTGACGCTTTAGAAGACCTCGGGGTTAGGCGAATCGAGTGTGATGGCGAAGAATTTGATCCTCACTACCACGAAGCGGTAACATTTGTGAGCACGGATGAGGTGCCGAAAGGATGTGTGGTCAATCAGCTTCAGACCGGGTACCGAACCGAAGACCGCCTAATTCGGCCAGCACGCGTCACGGTGGCGCAACCGGTCGATGCTGACAAACAAGAAGCTGACAAACAAGAAGATGAAGGGATTAAGGAGGAATAGGGCGATGGCAAAAGTATTGGGCATTGATCTCGGAACGACAAACTCGTGTGTGGCAGTGATGGAGGGCGGCGAGCCCACCATCATCCCAAATGCTGAAGGAAGTCGGACCACACCGTCTGTTGTGGCATTTTCCAAAGATGGTGAGCGTTTGGTGGGACAGGTCGCCAAACGTCAGGCGGTGGTAAATTCCAAACGAACGATTACCTCCATCAAGCGTAAGATGGGTTCGGATATGCAAATTTCAATCGATGATAAAACGTACACCCCCCAAGAGATTTCCGCTTTTGTTTTGCAGAAACTGAAGCAGGATGCGGAAGAGTATCTTGGTGAGACCATCCAGCAAGCGGTAATCACCGTTCCGGCCTACTTCACCGACAGTCAGCGGCAGGCGACCAAAGATGCGGGACAAATTGCCGGCATGGAAGTTCTTCGCATTATCAATGAACCGACGGCGGCATCATTGGCTTATGGGCTCGACAAGGAAGAAGAATCGACGATCTTGGTGTTTGACCTCGGCGGCGGTACCTTCGATGTCTCGATCTTGGAGTTGGGCGATGGAGTTTTCGAAGTGAAAGCGACGAGCGGGAATAATTTCTTAGGTGGCGATGACTTCGACGAGCGGGTCAAGGATTGGATGGTGTCGGAGTATAAGCGCGAACAAGGTATTGATCTAAGCAAAGATGATCAGGCGGTTCAACGATTGATGGAGGCGGCTGAAAAGGCGAAGGTTGAATTGAGTTCGACGACCCGCACCACCATTAGTTTGCCCTTTGTTACCGCCGATAGTTCGGGACCCAAACACTTAGAAATGGAACTGACGCGTGCGAAGTTCGAGGACCTCATTTCCGATCTGGTGGAAAAGACCGTCAACCCAATGCATCAAGCGATCAAGGACGCGGGTGTCAAACCGGACGAAATCGATAGGGTCATTTTGGTCGGTGGTTCGACCCGCATCCCCTTGGTGCAAAAACGAGTTAAAGATGTCCTGGGGAAGGATCCTTTCAAAGGCATTAACCCGGATGAGGTTGTGGCCCTAGGTGCGGCGATCCAAGCGGGGGTTCTCTCGGGTGAAGTCAAAGATGTCGTGCTGTTGGATGTTACCCCGTTGTCCTTGGGCATTGAAACGCTAGGTGGGGTGTTCACCAAACTTATCGAACGAAATACCACCATTCCGACCAAGAAGAGCCAGATCTTCTCGACTGCTGGCGATAATCAAACGCAAGTCGAAATTCATGTACTGCAAGGTGAACGTGCCATGGCGGCGGATAATAAGACCCTGGGGCGCTTTATCCTCGATGGCATTCCGCCGGCACCTCGCGGGGTACCGCAGATCGAGGTGACCTTTGATATTGATGCCAATGGTATCGTGAACGTTTCGGCTCAGGATAAAGCAACAGGAAAAGAGCAGAAGATTACGATCGAAGCGTCGAGTGGTTTAACGGAAGAAGAAATTGAACAAATGGCGCAAGAGGCGGACGCGTATGCGGAGGAAGATCAGCGTAAACGTGAGCGGATCGAGGCCAAAAACGAAGCAGACAGCGCCCTTTATTCGGCCGAACGAAGCCTCAAAGACCTAGAGGACAAGGTGGACGAGGGATTGGTCGAAAAGGTTCGCGAAGCCATGGAGGACCTGCGCAAAGTCACAGAGGATGAAGAAGCATCGACAGAGCGCCTTCGGGAGGCCACCGAGACGCTGACCCAAGCACTTTATGAGATGACGGCAGCTGCCACCCAGGCGGCACAGGAAGAATCACAAAATGAGAATGATGATGACGTCGATGCCGACTATGAGGTTGAAGAATGACCGTATTGGGAGGGTGCCGGCGTTTCCTAATGCAATTCATGCGGGGTGACGAGTGTGGCGAACGACAAAGACTATTATAGTATTCTGGGGGTTTCGCGTGATGCATCCCCAGACGAAATAAAAAAGGCGTATCGGCGGCTTGCGCGCGAGAACCATCCCGATGCCAACCCGGACGATCCGGAATCGGAGCAGCGCTTTAAGGAAATCAACGAAGCGTACCAGGTGCTTCGTGATCCGGAGAAACGCCAAATGTATGACCAGTTTGGCCAAACGGAAGGCGCCGGGTTTGAAGGGTTCGGTGGTTTTGGCAGTCAAGATTTTGCTGGTTTTGGCGGTTTTACCGATTTTGCCGATATATTTGAGACCTTCTTCGGGGGCCGGGCCAGACGAAGCGGCCCGACCCGCGGCAACGACCTCGAAACGACCATTGAGTTGTCCTTTATGGACGCGGTGTTTGGGACGGAACGAGAGGTCGAGATTATTCGCAACGAATACTGCCCCACCTGTGATGGCAGTGGCGCGAAACCGGGGACTAGCCCCAAGACTTGCGCCCAGTGTGGTGGGACCGGGCGTGTTAGATCGGCCCGGCGAACACCGCTTGGGGAATTTGTCACCACCGGGACGTGCCCGACGTGTCAGGGGCGAGGTGAAATCATCGAGGAACTCTGCCCGGAGTGCCGCGGACGCGGTTGGGTCCGTCAACGCCGGAAAATCAGCGTGAATGTTCCGGCGGGTGTGGATCAAGGCATGCGGCTTCGCCTCTCTGGAGAAGGCGAGCCGGGTCGAGACGGAGGACCGCCGGGCGATCTATTCGTTCGCATCCGGGTACGGCCTCATCCCGAATTCAAGCGCAAAGGGCATGATGTCCTGTCCAAGGTGACCGTCTCCATGGTAGAAGCGTGTCTTGGCGCCAAAAAGGAAGTGGCCACACTCGATGGCTCAGAAAAAATTGAGATCAACCCCGGGACTCGCCACGGTGAGCACATCACGCTCAAAGGGAAGGGCGTCCCCTATTTGAAGAAATATGGGCGTGGCGATCATATCTTTGAGGTTGAAATCGATATTCCTAAGAAACTAACGTCCGAAGAAAAGGAACTGCTCTTGGAGTTCGCGCGGATGCGCGGCGAGACCATCGAACCGCTCGAATCGGGCTTGTTAGAGCGCATGAAGCGGGTCTTTGGGCGAGGAGGCGAAAGTGCCTGATCGGGAAGCCGAAAAGACAGTATGGGAAGTTGCGGTGACGGTTCACCGAGAGGTGGCCGAACTGGTGTTGCTTAGGCTGTGGGAGGAATCGCCCTCCGGATTTGAGGAACGGACAAAAGGCGATCACGTGACCTATGTCCTTTACTTCGATGCCGACCATGGTCCACCTTCCGCGTTCACCGTGCGTCTTGAGCAACGTTTGGAAGCGTTTGAGCCCGATATCCAAGTGTGTTGCCGGCCCGTGCGGGATTGGATCGAAGTCTCCAAATCCCACTTTAAGCCCCTCGAGATTGGCACGCTTCGAATTGTGCCACCGTGGGAACGATCCGGCCGGCCCGATGAGCTGGTGATTGCCCCGGGCATGGCTTTTGGCACCGGAATGCACGAAAGCACCCGGCTGGCACTTCGTCTGGCGATGGCTGCTTGCGATGAGGCGACCCCTTCGTCCGTTATCGACGTCGGTTGTGGGACCGGCATCTTGGCGCTCGCGGCGCTGAAAATGGGGGCATTGCGCGCCGTTGCTTGCGATATTGATTCGGCTGCGATCAAGGCTGCTGAAGAAAATGCGAAGGCCAATGGCCTTCTTGATCGTCTAACCCTCAAAGTTTGTGATCTTGCCGAGATGACGGGAGAGCCCGCTTATCCGATGGTTATCGCAAACATGACGATTGATTTGCTCGGCCGATTTTTCCAACAGCTGACGGCTTTGACTGAGCCCGGGGGCATCTTGATTTTGTCGGGTCTTTACCATTCGCAACTGACGCGAATTGTTTCGGCTTTTCCTTCCCCCCATTGGAGCACCGTGAAACGGTATCATGAAGGATGCTGGGAGGCGATTTCCCTTCGACGGGAAGGAGCGACCGCATGTCGCGAGTAGCAAGACATCGAGCGGCTTTTCACACCTTGGGATGCAAGGTGAATCAGTCCGACACGGCGGCTTTTCAGAAGCGTCTCCAAGCGCACGGTTTTGAGATCGTACCCTTCGAGGCGTCAGCGGATGTCTATATTATCAATTCGTGCGTAGTGACGACGACGGCGGCACAAAAGTCACGCCAAACCGTTCGAAAGATCCGGCGTCGTGAACCCGAGGCGTTGATTATCTTGGCCGGTTGCTATCCGGAAATGCGCCCCTCTTTGCCCACGTCTCAGCGTTCGATTTTTGATGCCTTACCTTTCGATGCCATCATCGGGATCCGTGACCGGGATCGATTGGTTGAGCAAGTTTTAGAAATGGTGAAACCTCCACCCGCACCCGGCGACCCACTACCGTCTGAGTCGGTGCTTCCTCCTTCTTCACGCCCCATTGTAAAGGCACAAGAAGGCTGTGATGAGTTTTGCCATTACTGTGTGGTTCCTTACGTACGAGGACCGATGCGAAGTCGGGCACCGGCTGCCATTTTGGATGATGTCGAAGCGTTGGTCGGACAGGGGCATCGCGAGATTGTGTTGGCAGGGACTCATTTGGGCGCTTATGAGCGAAGTGTCGGGGGGGAAGGTTCCTTATCGGCACTGGTGGCCCGTCTGGCAGAAATCGACGGGGATTGGCGTTTGCGATTAAGCTCAATCGAGCCGATGGACCTTGATCGTTCGCTCCTTTTGGTGATGGCAAAGGCGCCGCGTGTGGTGGAACATTTGCACCTTCCCTTGCAAAGCGGCAGTGACCGCATTTTAAAGGCCATGGGACGCCGTTATACGACGGCTGAACTTCAAGATATCGTGGTGTTTGCGCGTCGGCTAATGCCCAACATCGGAGTGACGACGGATGTGCTGGTCGGTTTTCCCGGGGAACAAGAATCCGATCACGAGGCGACCCTGGCTTTAATTGAGAAACTGGGATTTTCACGGGTGCACGTCTTTCCTTTTTCGCCGCGACCCAAGACCATGGCGAAAAGAATGCCGGATCCGGTCGCATCGGATGTAAAGCGACGGCGTCGCGATGAAATGTTGGGAAAGGCCCAAGAACTGGCGGAGCGTTTTCATCGTCAACAACAGGGGGAATTGCTCGAGGTCTTGGTGGAGCAAAAGCATCCGATTGAGAAGGTCCCGTTTCCCCTGCCCAAGACAAGAGGGGTCTGCTATTATGGGTACAGCAGGAATTATGTTCCGGTTTGGATTGCGAGTGAGGCGGAGCTTTCGCTTGGCCAGACGGTTTGCGTCCGCATTCGATCCTCGAATAGCCAGGGATGTTTTGTGCAATTAAAATCCACTTGATGGACCGAACACGTTTATCAGCATCAAGCGACCGATGGGTCCGTCAAGAGGGGAGGAGCCTATATCCATGACATGTTCCGATGACCGAGTGGATGTCGGAATTCTTTTTGGTGGTCCCTCAGGTGAACATGAGGTTTCGTTGATGTCGGCAGCGGCGGTATGGGATGCCATTGATCGCGACCAGTTTTCACCCCATGCCATTCCCATTACCCGAGGCGGGGACTGGTATTATGTCAAAGACCCGCGTCCTTTGTTTGCCGAGGGCATTCCCGATGTTGTGATGGACGGTCGGCGTATTCGGCTGATACCGGGGAAATCGGGCGGATTATTGCTGGGGGATCGCCTTGAACCCCTTCATCTCGATGTTATCTTTCCGGTTTTACATGGGCCCTTTGGCGAAGATGGGGCGGTTCAGGGATTGCTTGAGATTCTTTCCATTCCTTACGTAGGAGCGGGAGTGGCAGCGTCGGGCGCTGCCATGGATAAACTCTTGATGAAACGGCTCTTTCGAGCGTCAGGGCTTCCAATCCCGGATTTTTTATCGGTCCCGAGTCGGGACATTATCGGCAGGGAAGAAACCATTTCTGATCACGTGAGCGAAACCTTCGGATTTCCCTGCTTTGTCAAACCGGCAGCGCTCGGGTCGAGTTTGGGTGTGGTGAAAGTGACAGAACGCGAGCAATTGGGACCGGCCCTTCGGTTGGCAGGGGGCATGGATCGGAAGGTGATCATTGAGGCGGCAGTGGTCGAAGTCCGGGAACTGGAGTGCAGTGTTTTGGGTAACAGCGAACTTCGTGTGGCGGGACCTGGTGAAGTCATTCCCGGGGGCGAGTTCTACGATTATCAGTCAAAGTACTGGGATGATCGCACGCAATTGGTGATCCCCGCATCGGTGCCGAAAGCGGTGGCAGAACGAAGTCGCCAGCTCGCCTGCTCGGCATTTCGTGCCGTCGATGCGTCCGGTCTAGCGCGCGTTGACTTGTTTTATCAGGAACCGACAAATCGTTTGCTGATCAATGAGATCAACACCATTCCGGGGTTTACCAAGCGCAGCATGTATCCGCGTCTTTGGAGTGCGGACGGGATGACGTTTTCGGAATTGATTAACGAATTACTGAATTTGGCCCGTGCCCGTTTTTCGAAAGGGGACAGGGCCGAGGAAGGATCCATCGGGGTCACCTCCGAAGAGGCGCCGGGCTCGGTGGAAGAGATCGGAGGAACGAATGGATAGGATGTTAGGCCGCTTATTGATCGCATTGATGGTCGCCGCGTTAATCGGTGGCGTCGTGTTGGAAGAACCGGCTGCCGCGTCGGAGATTGCGATGCCTGGAAACGCCAATTCGGCGGTCATTGTTTCGGTTGATGGTACCGTGGATGCGGGGATGGTCGCAACGCTTCGGCGGCAGGTAGCACAAGCGGAGGCGGCGGAGGCCGACGTTCTCTTGTTAGAGATTTCTACCCTTGGGGGGTTCGTGGAGTCGGCGCTACAAATGCGCGATATCCTCATTGATACGCCGTTGACCACCGTGGCTTTTGTTCGCAACCGGGCCTGGTCTGCCGGCGTCCTAATAACGTTGGCCTGTGATCACGTGGTGATGCGATCGGGTGCATCGTTGGGTGCAGCCGAGACGCGCCCGGCCGATGAAAAGATTCTCTCGGCCTGGCGAGCAGAAATGGAAGCAACGGCCAAGCGACAGGACCGCGATCCCCAACTGGCGGCGGCCATGGTGGATCAGCGTATCGCCATACCAGGGATCATTGATACGGGAGCGCTCCTTTCGTTGTCGGCTGAACAATCTGAAGAGCTGGAGCTGATCGATGGAATTGCGGAGGATGCTCAGTCGGCATTGGCGCTTTTGGGCTTTTCGGGTGGAGAGATGGTGAATCTCGAACCGACGACTCTGGATCGTTTCGCCCAGCTGGTCACGGCACCGGTGGTTGCGCCTATCATTTTGGCCTTGGGATTCATCGGCATTATCGTGGAACTCTTCATGCCGGGCTTCGGCTTCCCCGGCCTGCTCGGCGTAGCGTCGCTACTGGCCTATTTCTTGGGCCATGTGGCGGCCGGTTATGCCCCGCTTTCCATCGTCGTGTTGTTTCTCGTGGGGGTGGGGTTGTTGACGACCGAGGTTTTTGCTGCCGGTTTCGGTGTTTTGGGGATCGGCGGAATTTTGACCATGGTCGCCAGCATTTATCTGGCGTCGCCGACTCCCGAGGCGGCCACCTGGTCCTTGATTGTTGCTGCTGTGACCATTGGAGTGACGCTTTTGATTCTTATGCGTTTGGGTTCGCGTCTTCCGCTATTTCGCAAACTGACGCTTCAGGCCGATGAGGCCAAGGAAAAGGGCTACGTCGGCATTCCCAATCTCCGCTCGCTCAAAGGCGAGACGGGAACGGCGTTGACCCCACTTCGACCGGCCGGAACGGCCGATGTCGGGGAAAACCGAGTGGATGTGGTGACCAGTGGCGAGTTTATTGCCAAGGGTGCTCGCATTCGCGTGATCGAAGTTGAAGGGCGACGTGTCATTGTCAAAAAGATCGATGGGGACGAATGAGAGGGGTGTGGGGTTCGATGGAAGGTTTGATGTATACGCTGATTGCGGCGTTTTTAGTGCTAGTCGCCGTGGTAGTGGTCTTGAGTTTTATTCCCTTGGGTTTATGGATCTCCGCGTTGGCGGCGGGTGTTCGCGTCAGCATTTTTAATCTGATTGGCATGCGGTTGCGACGCATTCCACCCAACCGCATTATCATTCCGCTTATCAAGGCCAACAAGGCGGGTTTGGGATTGATCGGGGATAAACTGGAGGCCCACTATCTTGCGGGGGGTAACGTTGACCGGGTTGTTGATGCGTTAATTGCCGCTCAACGTGCGGAGATTGACCTGGGGTTTGAACGGGCCGCAGCGATTGATCTGGCCGGACGAGACGTGTTACAAGCCGTGCAAATGTCGGTAAATCCGAAAGTCATCGAGACGCCGGTGGTGGCAGCGGTCGCCAAGGATGGTATTGAGGTTAAAGCAAAGGCCCGGGTGACGGTACGGGCCAACATCGACCGACTCATCGGGGGTGCGGGCGAGGATACCATCATTGCCCGAGTGGGTGAAGGAATTGTGACGACGGTTGGCTCCGCGCGAAACCATGAGGCCGTGTTGGAGAATCCCGATTCTATTTCCTCGACGGTTTTGGAGAAGGGGTTGGATGCCGGAACCGCCTTTGAAATTTTATCGATCGATATTGCGGATGTGGATATCGGGCGCAATATCGGTGCTGCGCTTCAAAGTGATCGGGCTGAGGCGGATAAGCGGATTGCTCAAGCAAAGGCAGAGGAGCGGCGCGCCATGGCGGTGGCCACAGAACGTGAGATGAAGGCACGGGTTGAAGAGATGCAAGCTCGGGTTGTCGAGGCTGAAGCCGAGATTCCGATGGCCATCGCAGCAGCATTTCGCGAAGGCAACCTCGGGGTTATGGATTACTACGCCCTTCGAAATCTTCAGGCGGATACTGGCATGCGCCAATCGATTTCCGATTTGGGACCGGACGACAAACCAAGACGCGGTTCTGAGGGGGACTTGACGGAATAACCCGAGGTGAACAGAATTTTGGGTCGGGAGGTGCGTTGCCATGGAGCTCATCATCGTGGTCGTGGCGTGGATCGTCTTTAGTTTGGTACGAAGTCAGATTCGGGAAGGTTCGGGTCGGGATATCCCAAAAAAGGAAGAAAGTGCGGCATATCAAAACTTGAACCGATCCTATCCGCAGGAACGGCCGGATCGATCTGTCAAATCGGAGGCAGGACCGTCGAAGCGTTCTGAGGAGAAAACGAAAGCCTCGGATTCAAACGAGGCATCGCCATCGAACCCCAAAGAAACGCATCCGGCACAAGGCCGTCGACCGGGGCAATCGGCTGTGCGAGGCGCTTCGCTTTTTGCTTCCGAACTATCGGCGCGGGACGTCCAACTCGGCATCATCATGTCGGAAGTTTTGGGACCGCCGCGTTCAAAACGACCGTATCACCCCTTCGGGAAGTGAGAAAAGCCTAGGACGTTCTGACAGGCTAAAGCCCTTCGTGAGAATCCTTTGCCGCATCGTCCGGAAGCAATCGATTTGGCACTCGAAGGGTTTGGGGTCCGGGCGGCGTTTGGTGGATCTTCACGGAACCGCTTCGATAACCACGGACGGGTAGAATAGAGGAGTCCCCGATCGTCGGCTCGAATTATGAAGGGAAGAGCAAGCGCGCGGAATCTGATGAGTCGCTGGTTCGGCTCATGTTTCGACCGACGATATTTTCAAATCTATTTGGATCGATTTTGGGTCGATTTGTTATGACCTGATAGTTGGGAGTGAGCATAAGCCCTTTGCAAGACTTTTCGGATCAGGAAAATGTGGTGCAACATCAATTTGTGGTGGAGGATAACTCGCATGCCATGCAGCTTTTTGGGCAAGGGGACCGTCATCTTGATTTAGTGGAAGATCATTTCCCGGTCCGGCTTGTGAGTCGTGGCAACGAGCTGACCATTATCGGACCGCCCGAGGCGGTGGGGCAAGTCAAGCGGCTTCTCGAACGACTCCAATCAGCGCTACTTTCCGGCAATGAGCTAACGGAACAACTTATACTGTACGCGATCAACCTGACCCGCCGGGGCGATGAGAATCCCTTAGAAGAGATTTATGATGACACCATCATCACCGCAGCGCGCGGTAAACGAATTGCGCCCATGACAAAGGGGCAGCGAAAGTATATTGAGGCCATGCGCGGTAATCCGATTGTCTTTGCCATTGGGCCGGCGGGCACCGGTAAGACTTACTTGGCAATGGCACAAGCCAATGCGGCCCTCAAGTCGGGAGCCGTCAGCCGGATTATTCTAACCCGGCCGGCCGTTGAAGCGGGCGAGCATCTCGGATTTCTTCCCGGCGATCTTCAGGAGAAGGTGGACCCATATCTTCGTCCACTGTATGATGCTCTATATGATATTTTAGGGGCGGCTCGCTTTGAGAAAGGGATGAGCCGCGGTATTATAGAGGTTGCGCCTTTGGCTTATATGCGCGGACGGACGCTGGATGATTCGTTCATCATCTTGGATGAAGCGCAAAATACAACGACGGAACAGATGAAGATGTTTCTCACGCGTCAGGGTTTTGGTTCTCAGGTCGTTGTGACCGGCGACGTGACGCAGATCGACCTTGAGCGCGGAACCAGTGGATTGGTTCAAGTGCAGGAAATCTTGAAGGACATCAAAGGGATCGAAATAGTTTATCTCACCGAACGCGATGTGGTTCGACATCCGTTAGTTACGGAGATCATAAAAGCTTATGAACGATATGACCGGAAACAAGACGAAGACTAAGTGGAGCCGAAAACCCCGGCGCCGAAAGGATCGGACATCGGTTCGGCTAAAGGAGGCGTTCAAACGCTTTTTTTCCCAACCCTTTAAGGAAAGTTCCTCCGTGCGCCGAACGGCTTGGCTTCTTCTCTTCGTATTGCTTTTGACCTTGGTGTTTGCCAGTACTGTCCTTCCTCAGCGACTTGACGTGTCCGTAGGGGAGCCTGCTCCGGAGAACATCAAGGCGCCCACAGAATTTGTGGACCGGCCGACCACCGAGCGACGGCGAGAGGAGGCGATGGCCGAGGTTTCGGAGGTCTACGAACAAGATCCCGAAGTGTCGCGCGAGGCATTGGCTGAGATGGAATCGCTATTTGCGACGATTCGAGCTGCCCGGCAGATGATTGATGAAGAAGAAGTCGAGGCGGACGCGATATCTCCGGAAAGTCGGCGCTTGTTGGCGAGACGCCTCCGAAATGTCATTGATTTCGAGCTCCAAGAAGACCAAGTGGATACGCTGATCCTCGGTCCGGAGGAGGTCATCGACGACGCGGAGGATCTTACGGATAACTTGTTGAGTTTTATATTCGCCCAGGGCGTCAAACCGGACAACGTTGACAATTTCCGTGAGCAATTTCGCGAGAATTTGGGGCGTTCCGAGCTGCCCCAACCCTTGATTGATCTATTGAAGGATACCGGCGCTCCTTTGATTGAGCCGAACATGTTCCTCGACGAAGCGGAAACCGAGGCCCGTCGAGAAGAAGCAGCGGAAGCGGTTGATCCTGAGATAATCCTTCCGGGTCAGGTTATTGTACCGGATGGTCAAATTATTACTCCGGACGATATGATTCGCCTTCGGGATGCCGGGGTGCTCGCGGAAAACGGAGTTTGGCGCATCTATTTAGGGGCCTTTTTCTTTTCGCTCATCCTTCTTGCCATCTTGGCTGCGTATACCTATCGATTGCATCCGGACGTTTTTGCATCGGAGTCCCAATTGGTTCTTTTGGGGATGTTGGTCCTCGGCACCCTCTTTATCAGCCGATTGGCCCTAATCGTATCGCCGTATCTGGCCCCAGTTGGTGTGGGTGCCTTGTTGATCGCCGTGCTGTTAAATGGCAATCTTGCGGTTTTGGCTGGTTTGCTTTTGGCTTTGAGTATGGCCGTCATTATGGGCGGTGATCTGCCCCCGTTCTTGGTGGCATTTGCCAGCACCACCGTGGCCGCAATTGCGGCGACTCGCATCAAAGACCGAAATGATTTTATGCGAGCCGGATTCATGGTGAGTTTGGTTAATGTGGCCATCCTCTTTGCCTATCATGAGTATGTAGGGGGCGCCTCCTTTATGGATCCGACGTTGTGGCGCGATGTCATGTGGAGTGCTGGCAACGGCCTTCTGACTGCAGTGCTTGCCATCGGATCGCTTCCGTTTTTAGAGGGGCTTTTCGGCATGATGACACCGATAAAATTGGTGGAGTTGGCCAGCCCGACGCAGCCGCTTCTTCGTCGATTGCTTGAGGAAGCACCGGGTACGTATCATCACAGTATTTTGGTGGCCAACATGGTGGAGCCGGCGGTCGAGGCCATCGGGGGGGATTCACTGCTCGCACGAGTGGGCGCTTATTATCATGATGTGGGAAAGATACGCCGACCTTACCTCTTCATTGAAAATCAGTTCGGCGGCGAGAATCCCCATGATAAGTTATCACCGAATCTGAGTGCTTTGATCATCATTTCCCACGTCCGTGATGGGGTGGAATTGGCGCGAGAAGAGGACTTGCCTGAGGCGATTATTGATTTCATTGCGACCCACCATGGGAATATGCTATGTTCCTACTTCTACTCCCGTTCACGAGAACAAAATGAGAGCGAGGACGTTGATCCCAGCACATTCCGCTATCCCGGACCGCGGCCTAGGACGAAGGAGGGCGCCGTCTTGATGCTAGCCGATGCAGCGGAAGCCTCGGCCCGGGCGCTATCGCGACCTTCGCCGGATCGCCTCCGTGCCTTGGTGCGAAGTATCATTCATGAACGGCTAGAGGATGGACAACTCGATAAGTGCGACCTGACCTTCTCGGATTTGGATCGCATTGCCGATGTTTTCAGTCAGGTCTTAGGTGGTGCCTTTCATCGACGGTTGGAATATCCGGAAATCATTCAGGGGCTGAAGGAAGATCAGGGGGTGGTCAATCGTGATTCGGATCAGCGTTGAAGTTGAAACCGGCGTGGAGGATGATGTGCCGCTGATAGCGCCGCCTTTGATGCGTCGCACGGTTCGTGCTTTGTTTCAAAGGGCGGAGGTTGTACCGCCAAAGGGGGCGTCTGTTTTGGTCGATTTATCCTTGGTGGGTGAAGAATCCATGAGAGGATTGAATCGAGATCATCGGGGAGTCGATGAGGTCACTGATGTGTTGGCTTTTCCTCTGATGAGCCCGGACGAATTAAAGACACCATCCGAAAACGCTGAGTTGGCGGGTGATATTGTAATATGTCCTTCTTATGCGGCACGAAATGCCGATGCGTATGGTCATTCTTCCTTGTTTGAACTGGCTTTTTTGTCTGGGCACGGCACTTTACATCTCTTGGGTTGGGATCACCAAGATGAAGATGCGTTAGAAGAAATGAATCGCCAGACGTTTTCCGCCTTGGGTGTCCTGTTGCCGCCGAATGCTTGGGGGCTTAAGCAGTCGTAGGGCGCTGAGGGACGATCGATCTATTGCGAGGTGTTCGGTTATGTGGAAGAAACTCCCAATCAAGGGATGGCGGGCCGGGGGTGTGGTCATCCTCATTGGTATACTCTTTGCGTTGACGCTCCTAATGAGCGATTTTGGGGACTCTCAGGCGATACCAGAAGAGCCGGAGCCCGAGCCGGAAGAAACCCCGCCTGAACCCGAACCGGAGCCGGAACCCGAACCGGAGGAAGAAGTGATTTCTCGGGAGGGGCAGGAGCGAAATCCCCTGAGTGGTGAATGGGTGGATGAAGCACGCGCACGGCGACGCCCATTAGCGGTAATGTTGGATAATAATGTACATGCGCGACCGCATCGCGGTGTGATCGAGGCGGATGTGGTGTTCGAAATGCTGGTTGAAGGCGGTGCAACCCGTCTTATGCCGGTTTATTTGGCCGGGGAACCCGAAGTGGTCGGCCCGGTTCGGAGCGCGCGTGATTATCATTTGGATTTGGTCTTGGGTCTAAACGCTGTCATGGTCCATTGTGGTGGCAGTCCGGGGGCTTATGCCGGCATAAGGGATCTCGGTGTTGACGTCCTCAATGATCTTTGGGGGCAAGGTCGCTTTTTCCGGGAGCCGAAGGAAGGGGTGCCGTATGAACACACGCTATTTACCCGGTTGGCGGTGAGCCACGACCTAATCGCCGGGAGCGAGTTGGAGGAAAATTCACTTCCCGAGCCGATGTGGGATTTTCAAGATGAATCGTCACAAGACGTTATCCAAGATGATGACGTCGGTGATGCGGCCTCCTTCACCTTGGTTTATCCGGGATCAATGGGATATGAAGTGATGTATCGCTATCAGGCTAAGATGCAGCACTATGAACGATGGATCGGAGCGAATCCCTATCGCGACCGGGATACGGGCGAGCCCCTCAAGGCGGATAATGTCCTCGTCATGTGGGTGGATACCTGGCGACTCCCGGGTGATGCGGCGGGTCGACTCGGGATGGATTTCACCGGAGACGGGGCCGGGCTTTTAATAAGCGGCGGTCGAACCGCTGATGTTCGCTGGGAAAAGCAGGATCTTCGTTCACCACTTCGATTTTTTGACGAAGAAGGGGAACTCGCTCAACTGAAAACGGGACAAACCTGGGTTCAGGTGTTGCCCACGGGAACGGATATCGTTTGGGAGGAGCCGAGGAGTGAGTCACACGAACCAGAATAATCATTTTACTTCCGGATTTGTTGCGGTGGTGGGATACCCGAATGTTGGGAAATCCACCTTGGTCAATGCATTAACGGGAGAAAAAGTTAGCATCGTGTCGTCTAAACCCCAAACCACCCGAAACCGGACGATGGGGATCTTGCACCGACCCAATCTCCAGATTGTATTCCTCGATACCCCCGGTATTCATCAACCTCAGGACAAACTGGGGGAGCAAATGGTAAAGGGTGCCCGGGGAGCGTTGGAAGATGTGGATGTGGTGCTGTTTGTCGTAGATGGTACCCGGTCTAAACCGGGCCGAGGGGATCAGCGGGCAGCCAACTTTCTCTCGGGAGGGTCGGCTCCGGCTATTTTGGTGGTGAACAAGACCGATAAGATTTGCGCGGGTGAACTCGATGAACGCCTGGCTGCTTACCAGAAACTTGCCCATTTTGATGGGAGTATTGGGGTCTCCGCCCTCACCGGTGCGCGAATACCGAAACTCTTGGACATGGTGGTGGCTCGAATTCCCCCCGGTGGCCCCCCCTATTTCCCCGAAGACATGGTGACCGATCAACCCCTGACGTACCTTGCCGGTGAGTTGGTCCGGGAAAAGATCCTAGAACTTACCCAGGAAGAGATCCCCTATTCCACGGCCGTTGTCGTTCGTGAAGCCGAAGCTCGACCCAATGATCGTTTCTACATTGCCGCGGACATCATCGTTGAACGGGGTTCTCAAAAGGGTATTTTGATTGGAAAAGGCGGGCGTATGATTAAGCGAATTGGCGAGCAGGCCCGAACCGATGTCGAGCACTTGTTGGGTGTCGGGGTATATCTCGATTTGTTTGTGCGGGTGGAAAAGCGATGGCGCAACCGACCCGCCGTCTTGCAAGAATTTGGTTTATTGGATGAGGAATGAGGATGGGTGCTTTAAAGTTGATGAAGATCGAAGCGCTCATTTTGAAGCGCAGCCCGTTAGGTGAGCATGATCGTTTGGTCACGGTGCTCAGTCGTGACCAGGGGAAGAAGCGGGTGGTCGCCCGAGGCGCTGGGAAGATGGTCAGCAAACTTAGTGGACTGATCCAACCCTATGATCGGGTCCAACTGGATCTTTGGCGGGGGCGGACGCTCGATGGCATTCGCGGAGGTGAAGTGCTCGAGAGTTTTCGGGGACTAAGAGACGACTTCAAACGGATTATCTACGCCGCGTGCATGGCGGAGGTCGGAGAGCAACTCGCCCAAGAAGAAAATCCGGATGAACCGCTGTACCTCCTCTTGCTGACCTGTTTTCGGGGATTGCTACGTTTGAAAAAGATGGATTTGGTTTTGCTGTTTTTCATCATCCGAGCGATGAAAGTGGCCGGTTTTTTGCCGGCGTTCGAAACTTGTTCCCGCTGCGGGGCCCATTTTCGAGGGGATGTTCAATTTGACCTCGCATCGGGTCAGGTAATATGTTTGGAGTGTTCGGAGGGACGAGGCCGGATGGGGCTGGAGTCGGCGTCACGGGTGCTTCTTCAGTCGCTCCGGGGTGTCCATCCCCGTGAGCTAAACACGATTTCCTGTGATCCTCAGCGATGCCGCCAACTACGCGAGACCATGTTGGACTTTGCCGAATATCATCTCAGTCGTCCGGTGAAGTCCCGCCGTTTTCTCGATATACTAGACTAAGAATTGATGGGGGGCGAAACCAATGGAGAACCTGGAAAAGATTGATGAAATCAGAAACCGAACGGGCGTCAGCTATCGATTGGCCAAGGACGCGTTGGAAAAATGCGATGGGGATCTGGTCGAAGCCCTTATTTATTTGGAAGAACTCCAGGATGAGCCGGATTGGGCGGAGCGTATCCATGTGGAGGGCCATGAGCTCGTCCGGCGGGTCAAGCAATTGATTCATGAGGGGAATGTCCGCCGGGTCATCGTGCGTCAGGGAGATAAGACGCTCCTTGAAATTCCGGTTACCGTGGGCACATTGGGCGCTTTGTTTTTGCCGACGCTGGCGGCTTTAGGCACCATTGCGGCGATGGTTGCCGAGTGCACAATTGTGGTGGAACGCCGCGCAGAGCCCGGGCGTGCTCCCAAACCTGAGGATGAGGACTCAGAAAGCGACTCGGTTTGAGTTTGCCGGTGTTCAAAGCGCAAAGGTGGAACGAGGAGGCCGTGGAATAGTGTTGAACTTTCAGGAAATGATCATGCGACTCCAGAGTTTCTGGCAGGAGCAGGGATGCCTTTTGGAACAGCCATACGACGTGGAAAAGGGTGCTGGTACCATGCACCCTACCACTTTTTTTCGTTCATTGGGGTCTGAGCCCTGGGCGGTTGCCTATGCCGAGCCGTCCCGTCGGCCGGCGGATGGCCGATATGGCGAAAACCCCGTCCGCCTCTATCGGCATTGGCAATATCAAGTCGTCATCAAACCCTCCCCCGACGACATTCAGGAGGTCTATCTAAAGAGCCTTAAAGCCCTGGGCATTGATCCGTCGTGTCACGATGTCCGGTTTGTCGAAGATAACTGGGAGGCACCGACGCTCGGAGCGTGGGGACTGGGCTGGGAAGTATGGTTGGACGCGATGGAAATCACCCAGTTTACGTTTTTTCAGCAGATGGGCGGGATGCATCTCGGCCAAATTCCAGTGGAGATTACCTACGGTTTAGAACGGATCGCCGGATTCCTCCAGGGTGTAAGCAGCGTCTTTGATATCGATTGGAATGGTTCGGTCCGGTACGGTGATGTGTTTCAGCGCGCCGAGTATGAACACTCCAAGTATTCGTTCCAAGTGGCCGATGTCGAA
Organism: Clostridia bacterium; assembly: GCA_007133365.1. Classification (GTDB taxonomy): domain Bacteria; phylum Bacillota; class Sulfobacillia; order SLMV01; family SLMV01; genus SLMV01. The sequence goes on along the minus strand of SLMV01000029.1, from coordinate 43,341 downwards.
ATGCTCTTTCGTTTCTTTAAGGGATTTGAGCAAGAAGCAGAAGCTTGCTTGGAAGCCGACATTATTCTTCCCGCCTATGATTATGCTTTGAAGTGCTCGCACCTCTTCAATATTCTTGATGCCCGTGGGGCCCTGAGCGTGACGGAGCGCACCGGTTATATTGGTCGGATCCGCGAATTGACGCGCCGTTGTGCTGCGGGTTATCTCGCACAACGAGAAGCCGCGATGGATTGCCCAATCGCCGAGCGGGCATCATCTGAGGAGGGATCGCATGCAGGGAAATGACCGGATGCAAGGACATATGGCGGTATTAGAAGTCGGCTGTGCAGAGCTTCCGGCCGGGCAAATTCCAAGCACACTGAAGCAAATGAAAGAAGAATCCGAGGACGGTTTGACAAAATCTGGGTTAGAATATGACATCCTTCATGCCTGGGCCACGCCCCGTCGTTTGATCGTATTGATAGAGGGTCTTTCGTCCCAAGGGCGATCAACAAAAGAAAGTGTCCGGGGTCCGGCGGCATCAATCGCCTTTGGGGAGGACGGAAAGCCGACCAAGGCCGCGGAGGGTTTTTCCCGGGGTCAGGGCGTTTCGGTGGATGAATTGGTCATTCGCGAAGAGGACAAGGGCCGATATGTTTATGCGGTCAAACAAATTCCGGGGCGAGCTGCCCAGGAGATCCTTGCCGAGCAATTTCAGACCCTTTTGGGGAAGCTCCGGTTTCGCCGAACCATGCGTTGGGGAACGGGTCAGCATGAGTTTTTGCGTCCGGTCCACTGGGTTCTTGCCCTTTTTGATGATGAAGTACTTTCGGTTGATTTTGCCGGTCAAAAAGCAGATCGTGTGACGTACGGACCCCGCTTTTGTCCCCGGATAATCACCATCGAGAGGGCCGGGTCCTTCGTTGATTGTTTGGAATCGCACGACGTGATCGTGGATCCGAACCGACGGCGTGAGCGGATTCAAAAACTCGGGACCGATGTGGCCGCTCAAACGAACGGCAAGCCCGTTTTTTACGACGATGTTCTCGACGAAGTGGTTCACCTGGTGGAGTATCCGGAGGTGCTCGCCGGCAGGATTCCGGATCCCTTTTTGTCTGTCCCGCGTCTGGTGATTGAAACGGCCATGATGGCCCATTTACGCTTCTTCCCCGTCGAGACGCCGGAAGGGGAACTCGCACCCACGTTCTTGTCGGTCATCAACGGAACCGCCAAAATGAAGGCGTCCGTTCGGCCGGGCAATGAGTTGGTATTAAATGCGCGGTTGGCAGATGCGGTCTTTTTTTGGAGGGAAGATCGGAAACGTTCCCTGGCGGAGCATGCATCGGACTTAGGGGACGTGGTCTTTCACGAATCCTTGGGGAGTTTGGCGGATAAGATCGAACGGCTCCAAGGATTGGTTGATTATCTCCACGATCAGGCGCTCATTGATCAAGAGGCAGCGAGGATTTTGCGGCGAGCCGCTGCCCTGTCAAAGGCAGACCTGGTGACCTTGATGGTGGCAGAATTCCCCACTCTTCAGGGTCGGATCGGTGAAGAATATGCGCGAGCCGATGGTGAAGACGAAGCGGTATGTCGCGCCGTGGGTGAACATTATCTTCCGGTTGGCCGTCGATCCGATTTACCAAGGACCTGTGCGGGAAGATGGTTGAGCCTTTTGGACAAGATCGATGATTTGGCCGGCGCCTTTAGCGCCTCGTTATCGGCGAGCGGTTCCGAGGATCCCTATGGGCTCCGGCGGTCTAGTAACGGTGTGCTGCGCTTGCTATCGTCTTTCGAGGGGGCGTCGCTTTCGGCTCTTCTCAGTCAGGCCGTATCCGGCTATCCGTTGGACGAAGGCCGAAGGGAAACGGTGGTAAAAGAGTTAATGGCGTATATGCGAGAGCGCCTTGGACGTCTTCTCATTCGGAGTGGTTATCCGGTCGAATTGACCCATGGCGTGTTGGCGGTGGATTTCGATGAGGTGCGCGACGTTTGGCGACGAGCCGAGATCGTCGCACGTTTTCTCGAATCACCGCTTGCGGATGATATTGTTACCATCTGGCGCCGATGCCACAATCTCGGACAAAAAGGGGATCCGCATTATCCGCTTCGTCCAGATGATTTCGAACACCCTGAAGCTCAGCGCCTTTGCGCGGACTTCCTAGAGCGAAAAGAACGCGGCGATGGGTATTTAAATGAAGGAGCGTATGCCGAATTTCTAAAGGAGATGTCGAAACTTCGCCCGTCGGTGGATGCTTTTTTGGACTCGGCGAAGGTGATGGTTGATGACGCGCCGACTCGAAAACGGCGCTTATCGTTACTCAATCAAATTGCACGCTATGTCGCGACACCGATGGATTGGGGAGCGTTGCCGGGATGAACCAATCGCGTTACCAAAACGATCAATCCGAACCTGTGACTTCACCCGTGGTTTTTGTGGTTTCCGACTCGGTGGGGGATACGGCCGAATCCGTCGCCCGTGCCGCCATCAGTCAGTTTGATGGAAATCTCGAGGAAGTGGAAATTAAGAAGATTCCCTTTGTAAATAGTCAGGAGAAAGTGGATGAAGCGGTCAAGCGGATGCAAGAAGCGGGCAGCCGCCTCGTCATTTATACCTTGGTGGTCCCCGAGGTCCGCCATTATATGGAGTCCACGTGTGACGAAGCAAAAATAGAGACCGTGGATATTATGGGGCCAATGATGTCAGCGTTGGAAAGTGTTTTGTGTCGCCGTCCCCTTCAAGAGCCGGGAATGATTCACCGGATGGATGAGCAGTATTTTCGACGCGTGGCGGCGGTTGAGTTTGCTGTCAAATACGATGATGGCAAGGAGCCGCGCGGATTCCTAGAATCTGACGTTGTCTTGGCCGGGGTATCGCGCACCTCCAAGACCCCCGTTTGCATGTATCTGGCCCGCCGCGAAGTCAAGGCAGCGAACTATCCCTTAACGCCGGAAATACAACCGCCCCGAGAATTGTTTCTCGTTCGGCAACGCGTGATTGGCTTGACAATCGCGCCGGAGCACTTACAGCAGATCCGCCGGCAGCGACTGCGGCGGCTGGGCCTCAATAAGGCGTCCCGATATGATGATTTACAGCGAATTCGAGCGGAGCTTCGCTATGCGACTTCAATCTTTGATGAGCTCGAATGTCCGGTGATTGATGTCACACAAAAAGCGGTGGAAGAAACGGCAACAACGGTACTTGAGACAATGAGGAGGGGTGATTTCAGCCGTGGCTGATGGGGTGAGGTCGGAAAAATTTGTCTATCATTTTGAGGAAGGAAGCGCGCAGATGCGGGATTTGTTGGGAGGAAAGGGTGCCAATTTGGCCGAAATGAGTCGGCTGGGTTTGCCGGTGCCTCCCGGATTTACCATCACGACCGACGCTTCGGTTTTGTACCGAGAATCCGGTCGGATCCCGAGCGCGATTCAAAAGGAAATAAAAGAGGGACTAGAGTGCGTTGAAGCAAAACGCGATCTGTGTTTTGGGTCGGCGAAGCGGCCGTTGTTGGTCTCGGTTCGCTCGGGAGCGCCGATCTCGATGCCCGGAATGATGGACACGATCTTAAACCTCGGATTAAATCGGGAATCGGTCCTTGGTTTGGCTCGGATGACGGATGATGAGCGATTTGCCCGGGATTGTTTCCGCCGGTTTATCCAAATGTTTGGTAACGTTGTTCGAGGCATTCCGGTGGGAGCCTTTGAGCGAAAGATGGATCGGGTCCGACAATCCGCCGGAGCCCTCGGTGATGATGGTCTCTCGATCGATGATTGGGATCGGATCATCGAAGATTTCTTGGCCTTGTATGAAGAGGAGGCCGGGGAAACCTTCCCGGAAGATCCTTGGGACCAGCTGTTGGCGGCGGTTGAAGCGGTCTTCTCCTCTTGGGATAATCCGCGCGCCGTGGTCTATCGCAATATGCACGATATTTCGCACGACATGGGGACAGCCGTTAACGTGCAATCCATGGTTTTTGGGAATCGGGGCGATCAATGTGGAACGGGTGTTTTGTTCACGCGAAATCCCTCGACGGGCGAACGGGCCCTTTACGGTGAGTATTTGAGTAATGCTCAAGGGGAGGATGTGGTGGCGGGCCTGCGCACCCCTAAACTGATCTCGGATCTCCGAGATGAGATGCCTCATGTTTATGAGGAACTTAGCCGGATCGCAAACCAGCTAGAGCTTCATTACCGCGATGTTCAAGATATTGAATTTACCGTCGAAGCCGGCAAACTGTTCCTTTTACAGACGCGATCGGGCAAGCGAACGGTGGGTGCTGCGGTCAAGGTTGCTCACGACATGGCGGAAGAAGGCATCCTCACGAAGGAAGAGAGCCTCATGCGGGTCGACCCCGAAGATTTGTCGATCTTGCTTCACCCCAGCATTGACGAAAATCTCATGGATGACCCGCTGGGCACGGGATTGCCGGCCTCCCCGGGGGCAGCGACAGGACGCGTCGTCTTTACGGCAGACGCCGCCGAACAAATGACCGCTGCGGGACGAAAGGTGATTCTGGTTCGGCCCGAGACGACGCCGGACGATATCCACGGGATTGCGGCGGCCCAAGGGGTGTTGACCAGTCGGGGCGGCATGACGTGCCACGCTGCCATCGTCGCACGGGGCATGGGGAAGCCCTGTATTGTGGGATGTGATCAACTCCGAATCGATGTGACGGCGAAGAAAGCCGACCTGGGAGGTCAGCGGATTGAGGAAGGGGACGTCTTGACACTTGACGGAACCACGGGGCACATCTATGTGGGTGAGGTGGGTCTGGTGGAACCAATCCTTACGGAGGAACTTGAAACCTTTCTCGAATGGGCGGATGAGGTGCGTACGCTCGGCGTCCGGGCTAATGCGGATACCCCCGACGATGCGACCAAGAGCCGGGAATTCGGAGCGGAAGGCATTGGTCTTTGCCGGACGGAGCATATGTTTATGCAGTCAGAACGTCTTGCCATCGTCCAAGAAATGATCTTAGCTGCCGATCAGGCCTCGCGGGAACGGGCGCTGGAGCAACTTCTCCCCATGCAACGGGAGGACTTCACTGCGATTTTTCGCGCCATGGACGGACTGCCCGTGACAATTCGCCTGCTCGATCCTCCTCTTCATGAGTTTCTACCGGATGCGGAGGCGCTTCGGGAGGAGATACGAAACTTAAAGGCAGAGGGAGGATCTCGGTATGATATTGCCCTAAAAGAGGAGACGTTGGATAAGGTGATGGCCCTAGAAGAAGTCAATCCCATGCTTGGCTTACGGGGATGCCGTCTGGGAATTGCCTATCCCGAGATCTACGAGATGCAAGTGCGGGCGATCCTCGAGGGGCTAGAGACGGTGAAATCGGAAGGCATACAGGTTTTACCCGAGATCATGGTGCCCCTTGTCAGCGACCACCGTGAATATGAGCGGATCGCCGAGTTGATTAATGGTATCAACACCAAAAGCGGGGATACGGGCGATTATCTGGTGGGGACCATGATCGAGGTCCCGCGGGCGTGTTTGGTGGCGGATCAAATTGCGGCTCGGGCCGACTTTTTCTCCTTCGGCACCAATGATCTTACCCAAACGGTTTATGGGTTTAGCCGCGATGATGCCGAGGCCAAATTCTTACACATTTATCTATCCGATCGGGTCTTGGATGAAAACCCCTTCGCGGTGTTGGATGAAGAAGGGGTCGGACAATTGATTGAAATGGCGATTGATAAAGGACGGCGCGCTCGTCCGGAGCTAAAAATCGGGATTTGCGGCGAGCATGGTGGCGAACCGCGGTCGATTGCGTTTTGTCATCGCGTCGGTATGGATTATGTCAGCTGCTCTCCGTACCGGGTGCCTGTGGCACGCTTGGCTGCCGCACAAGCCCATTTGTCCAATCAGAAGTAACGGTTGTTCGGTCGGTACGATGATCGTGCCGCCTCGATTTGCCGTTTAGAAGAAGGAATATTGAATACGCTTCGCGAATGATGCCCAAGTAATGTTACGCCTTTAAAATCTGGGGTGAACACCCCAGATTTTATTCATCAAATGGCATTGGCCGATTTGGATCGATTGCTTCTGATAGGAGGGAGATGCCCCCGATGGTTTCAAAAGTGTTCGTCGATGAAGTACGGCAACAGTGCGATCTCGTCGAGGTGGCATCGCAGTTCGTTTCTCTCAAGCGCCAGGGAAAGAACCTGGTTGGGCTTTGCCCCTTTCATGAGGAGCGCACCCCGTCCTTTACGATCGCACCGGATAAGCAGTTGTACTATTGTTTCGGTTGTCAGGCCGGGGGCGATGTTTTCAATTTTGTCATGGATATTGAGGGGCTGACCTTTCCAGAAGCTTTAAGATATCTAGCCGAACGGGCCGGCCTGAGTATGCCCGAAAGCGTTGATTCGGGGCCTAGTGAGCAAGAATCACAACGGGATCGGGTGAAGCGCTATCTTTACCGTCTAGCTGAGTTTGCGGCACAGTACTTCGGTGAACAGCTTGATGGTGCGGATGGGGCGCGCGCCCGTGAGTATCTAGAGAAGCGGGGGATATCGCCCGAGATTCACCAGAAGTACCGCTTGGGCTATGCGCCGGACGGTTGGCAGAATCTTTGCACCAAACTTAGACGCCATAATGTGTCACTTCGGGCTGCGGAGTTGCTCGGTTTGATCAAACGAAGTCAGAAGAAGGGCAATTACTACGATGTCTTTCGGGATCGCATCATGTTTCCGATCTCGGATCTAAGTGGACGGGTGATTGCCTTTGGAGGACGAGTCCTTGGGGATGATGAGCCGAAGTACCTTAATTCCGCAGAAAACTTACTGTTTTCCAAAGGCAAAGTATGGTACGGATTGAATCTGGCCCGGGAACAAATCCGGCGCAGGGATCGCGCTATTATTGTCGAAGGATATATGGACGTTTTGGCTTGCGCGAGTGCGGGGTGGGAAGAAGCCGTTGCGACCATGGGCACCGCGATGACGGAGTATCAGGGTCGAATTTTAGCCCGTTACACCCGTAATGCCCTGATTGCGTTTGATTCGGATGCTGCCGGGGCAACCGCGGTCATGAGGAGTATGAAGAACTTCTATGGCACCGGGGTGCAATTGCGTGTGATGGAATTTCCCGAGGGGCAAGATCCGGACGATGTCTTAAATGCACCGGGGGGTTCGGAGCGGTTTGAGGCATTGGCGGATGAAGCAAAGAGTTTTTTCGAGTTTTCATGGGAGTTGGCCCAAAATCGTTACGATGTCACGGAGTCAGAGGGCAAAGCGAATGTCATTCGTGATCTTGCCGTCGCGATTACCCATGAAGAGGACCCCGTCATTCGGGCGGACCGAATTCGTTTTCTGGCCGAGCGATTGCGATTGCCGGAAGATGCGGTGCGAGCGCATCTTCGACATACACGGCAGCAGGAGCACTCGTTGTCGGCCCGGGAAAAGGGATCCTCAGATAAGAGGGGGAAACGGCAGAGGTCTACGCCACCAACGGGCCGTTATCGTGCGGAGCAGTTCGTCATACGCCTGATGCTTCAGGATCCGCGTTACTTGGAGTTGGCCAGGGAACGGTTGACAACAGAAGATTTTTCCGATACCGTGCATCAGTTAGTGGCTCAGGTTCTTTTGCATGCGCCACTGGAGGAGTGGTCCGATGTTCAGGTCAAGGCTTTAAATGAATGCCGGACCGAAGAGGAGCGAAAACGAGTCGCTCGCCTCATGATTGAAGAGGTGCCACCGGGAGATGTCGAACGGATATTTTCAGACTCCGTTGAGTTTTTGTTGAAACGGGCGAAAGAGAAACGACTGGAGCGGCTTCAATTGCAGGTAGCCGAAAAGGAGCGGGCGGGCGAAGTGATTCCCCCAGAATTATTGGCGGAGCAGGCATCGCTTTTGAAGGAGTTGCAGGGATATGGGGGCTGTCCGAAGAAATAGTAGCGGGCACCGGGAGTGATTTTCTTGATGATTTCAGAATCCAATCAACCGGAGAATGGAGAGAAACCCTTGACCACAAAGGACGTGGCACAAGGTCAAAAAGATCATTTAAAGCTTCCGGAGGTTCAGGAACTTCTCGAAGAAGGTAAGGAACGTGGCACCCTTGCCTATCAAGATGTGATGGACGCGCTGGAAGAAGTCGACCTTGATGTCAGTGAAATTGAAGAAATTTACCAGAAACTGCGCGATGAAAACATTCATATTGAGGGCGATCCGGATACTTCGGATGAGAAAACTCGGGGAGATATCGACCTTCCGGAAGGGATTTCGCTCGATGATCCGGTTCGGATGTATCTTAAGGAAATCGGCCGAGTTGATCTTCTCAAAGCGGAGGAAGAAATCGAACTGGCTAAACGCATCGAAGCCGGTGACGATGAGGCCAGAAAGAAGCTGGTGGAGGCGAATCTCCGTCTGGTCGTCAGCATTGCTAAGCGCTATGTTGGACGGGGTATGCTCTTCTTGGATCTAATTCAGGAGGGCAATTTAGGCTTAATGAAAGCGGTCGAGAAGTTCGATTACCGCAAAGGGTATAAATTCAGTACGTATGCGACCTGGTGGATTCGGCAGGCCATTACCCGTGCCATTGCGGATCAGGCGCGAACCATTCGTATTCCGGTTCATATGGTGGAGACCATCAACAAGCTGATTCGAGTGTCTCGCCAACTGTTACAGGAGTTGGGCCGGGAACCGACGCCGGAAGAGATCGGCGAGGAAATGAATATGGAACCGAGTCGCGTCCGAGAGATCATGAAGATTTCGCAAGAACCCGTCTCTTTAGAAACGCCAATTGGCGAAGAGGAGGACAGTCATCTGGGGGACTTCATTCCCGACGAAGAGGCGCAAGAGCCCTCGGATGCAGCATCCTTTTCACTCTTAAAGGATCAGCTGGAAGAGGTGCTACACACTCTGACGGATCGGGAGGAAAAAGTGCTTCGTCTTCGATTCGGGCTGGACGATGGACGTGCGCGAACCCTCGAAGAAGTGGGGCAGGTTTTCGGGGTGACACGAGAACGGATTCGTCAAATCGAAGCCAAGGCGCTCCGCAAACTTCGCCACCCCAAGCGAAGCACGTCCTTAAAGGACTATGTTGAATAGATCCCGGGTTTTGGTGGATCTAGACTTGAAGAAAAGGAAAATGCCAACAGGATTGGGCGCGGTCGTTTGGAGACATGGTCCAATCCAGTTGTTTTCTCTAGGTTTGAGCAGGTTGCTGAAGGATCCTTATTTATTAATGGGCGAAGTCGGTGCCATTTGAGTCGATCGATCGGGCCCAGGAAAGCAGCGAAGCTTGACGGATTTTACACCGGTAATTATAATGTATTTTGCTTGCAGAACACGTGGTGTTGTCGATGCTCCACGGTAGCTCAATGGCAGAGCGTCCGGCTGTTAACCGGAGGGTTGTAGGTTCGAGTCCTACCCGTGGAGCCAAATCTTTGGGCGATGCATTCTGACCTCTTCGGGCCCATAGCTCAGTGGTCAGAGCAGGGGTCTCATAAACCCAAGGTCGTTGGTTCAAATCCAACTGGGCCCACACAATATGGCCCCATGGTCAAGTGGTCAAGACACCAGCCTTTCAAGCTGGAGACCCGGGTTCAATCCCCGGTGGGGTCACACTAGCGGTTAAGCAGAGGGCGGGTTCACCCGAATCGCGATGGCGATGAGGGTTGGGACTCGTCTTTTCTGTTGGATGCCAAAACGCTGGGGCCGCGATTGGTGACGTGAGTGCTGAACCGAGTGAAGGTAAATTACCGCTCTTCTTTAAGCCAGTTTTCCAACAGGGAATTTAGACAGTCTGTTTCTCGAATAATCGTTTCCAATGCATGGTGAACGCGGGAAGATGGCTCGCGATCTACCATTAAGGCGAACTGCGCTGAGGCGCGTATGGTGGCGAGATGATTTTTCAATTGATGGAGTTTTGAACGAGGGGAAAGGGTCATCGGTGGTGTTCTCTCCTTTATAACCTTCTAGGCTATGCCTCATGACGGCGGATTCTAAAAAATTAAGGCGGTCCCAATGACTAGGAAGGTACGTACGGTATCGTCGGTCGGCCCCCGCGTGAGGGCCAACCGACGACGCTATCAGTCGCGGTTGAGCGCGCGTTTGATGCGTTGCACGGTGCGTTCTTGGCCCACTAGCAAGACCAGTTGGAAAAGGCTGGGGCCAACGGTATCTCCCGATAGTGCGACGCGAATGGCGTGGATTACCGGAGCGGCTTTAAGACCTTGGTCTTTGGCGGATGATCGGATCACCTGTTCGATGTTCGATTCGTTCCACTTCGAAAGTTGTTCAAATCGTTTTGCCGCCTCATATAAGGCAGACCGAACATCTTCTGACTCAAAATGGTCCTTAAGTTCGTCAGGAATCTCGATGTGCGTTTTAAAGAAATGGCCCCCAAATTCGAAAAACTGCTCACCATAACGGAAACGATTCCCCAACGCTTCCGTGACGGCCGTGATTTGTTCCTGGGTCTTTGGATTGGCCGCTTCGTTTTCCGTTATTACACCGCCTCGCACCAAAGCACGTTTGGCCAAATCGGCCCGTTCGGATACCGGGAGCTGCTGCATATACATCGAGTTGAGGTGGATGAGTTTGTCAAAGTCAAAGCGACCGGCACTTTTCCGCACGTTTTCAAGTTCAAACTGCTTGACCAATTCATCGAGAGGTAGAAATTCTTGCTCGCCTTCCGGCGCCCAACCCAAAAGGGCGAGGTAGTTGACCAGCGCCTCGGGGAGAAAACCCATTTCGCGATAATCGGTGAGGGCCGCAGCACCGTGTCGTTTGCTCAGGCGGGCTCCGTCAGGGCCGAGGATTTGAGGGAGGTGCGCGAAACTTGGAGGCTCGTATTCAAAGGCGCGATAAAGCATCAATTGCCGCGGGGTATTTGACACGTGATCATCGCCCCGGATCACATGGGTCACTCCCATCATGTGATCATCCACCACGTTGGCGAAATTATAGGTGGGGGTCCCGTCGGATTTGACCAAAATGAAGTCACCAAACTGCTCAGTATCGAAGGAAAGCGACCCTTGCACGATATCGTCGAAGTGCTCGCGGCGTTTGTCGTTAATAATCCGGACGGCCATGCCCGATTCGAGTGCAAAGGATTCATCCCTGGGTTGGTTGCGGCATTCGCATGGGGCCGGTGCTTCGGTTTGTGGGGCGATCTCGCAAGTGCACGGATACGCTTTTCCTTCGGTGATTAGGCATTGAGCATGGGTAAAATAATGCTCTGTACGTTGACTTTGAAAATAGGGACCATAATCGCCTTCCACCTCCGGTCCCTCATCCCAATCAAGGCCGAGCCACTGGAGTCCGTCGGTGATAACTTTCAACGAGGCCTCGATATGTCGCTGTTGATCGGTGTCCTCAATCCGAAGAATAAAGGTTCCGTCTTGCTTGCGGGCGAACAACCAATTGAACAAGGCTGTTCGGGCGTTTCCGACATGCATGTAACCGGTAGGGCTTGGAGCAAATCTTACGCGTACGGTCAAAGTTTAATCCCGGGCGAACGTGATGCCCTAAGGACTTTTCACACTCCTTCGATAGAAATTTGGCCATGATATACACCTTTAATCAAATCTTCCCAAAACGATTTAATTTAATCATATTGAATGGTCAAAGCACCTGCAAGTTCTATTGCACTGGCCCGCTTTAGGGAAACGTAAAAGGACGTTAATTTTGGTTCGATTTGGTCTCAAATGTTCGTGGTGGCAGGAGAATTGGGGGCCCTGACGAAGATCTTACTTTACTCGGATAAAAACCATGAAAGGGCCGTCAAAATGGCCGGCTTGATCCCATTTGTGAGCGAAGGAGGGAGCGCGCGGTGACAAGACCCATTACCATCTTGGTTGCCGACGATAATGTTGATTTGTGTTGCACCTTGGGACAATACATTGAGGAGCAACCGGATTTACATTTGGTCGATGTGGCGCACGACGGCCTCGAGCTGCTCTGCACCCTCGAAAAGTGTGTTCCCGATGTGCTCGTGTTAGATGTTGTGATGCCGCGACTCGATGGGATCGGGGTTTTGGAGCGATTGCAGACAATTGATGCCGATAAGAAACCACGCTGTCTTGTGCTCACCGCGTTTGGTCAGGAGCACATCACCCAAAAGGCGAGCCAACTAGGCGCTGATTACTTCCTGTTAAAGCCTTTCGACCTCGAATTGTTTGGCCGTCGTCTTCGGGAGATCATTGGGCCCGAATGGTCGAAAGAGCCGTCAATCGAAGCGAGCGCGCAGGTCGAGGTGACGTCAGCGGATCACCCGACGAAACCCATTACCCAAACCATCCAGATGTTGGGGATCCCGGCCAATATAAAGGGTTATCGCTATCTGCGAACGGCCATCTTACACGCCCTCGATGATCCGAACCTCCTTGATGGAATCACCACAAAGCTTTACCCCAAGGTGGCCGAGGATCACGGCAGCACCCCCAGTCGGGTTGAGCGTGCCATCCGACACGCCATCAACGTTGCCTTTACCCGTGAGGGGCCGGAAGCCATTTCCGAATATTTTGGTTACTCTACCAAGTCATCCCGAGGAAAACCGACGAACTCGGAATTCATCGCTTTGGTTGCCGAACGGGTCCGGATGCAATTTGGAAAGCCTCGATAGAATCCTTCTGACGTTGGTCGTGTTAAATCAAGCGATGACATTGAGGGGTGGGGGTTTGGTCCGATCGGGAAGGAATTGCGCGGTCTCGTGACGAAAATAACAATAAGGTAGAATTGATGGTGTCAGATGAAACGTGGCCGTATTTTACTGAAACGGACGATGGCAAGAAGTTGACGATTGGTGAGGAATTCGCAAGGAATTTGGAACGTCTTTTGCGGTTCGCTGGTTGGAATTTAAGGAAACCTTGGCCTGAGGTGATCCAGCATATTCCTAGCGAACCATTTTTTTGGGTTCTACATTGCGAAAATCAACAAAACTTCCGGATTCCACACACAATGACTTGGGGAAAGGAGAGTTGTCCTTGGGCATTTTTGAAAAGATGGCGGCGGAAGGTCATGAGCAGTTGATTCTTTCCTACGATGAGAATTCGAATCTCAAAGCATTGGTGGCCATACATGATTCCACCTTGGGGTCGGCCCTGGGGGGATGTCGCATGTGGCCTTACGAAACCGAAGAAGAAGCGATCGATGATGTGCTGCGCTTGTCCTTTGGGATGACGGCAAAATCGGCGATCACGCGCTGCAATCACGGGGGCGGAAAGACGCTGTTATGGGGCGATCCTGAGACGGATAAAACGGAGGCCTATCTTCGGGCGTTTGGCCGTTTCATTGAGGGCCTTAAGGGTCGAGTCATCACCGGTACCGATATGGGGACCAGCTTCGATGACTTCGTTACCGTTGGACAGGAAACCGATTGGTTGGTTGGTCTCCCGGAATATGCCGGAGGAAGTGGCAACACCTCCGTGACGACGGCCTTCGGGGTACTCCAGGGTATTCGGGCCGGCGTTCGACAGGTGTTTGGTTCCGATAACTTGGCGGATAAGACCGTCGCTGTGCAGGGGGTCGGCAAAGTCGGGATACGATTGGTGGAGCATCTGATTGATGCCGGCTGCAAAGTCATCGTCACGGATATTGATGAAAATGTGGTGCAAGAGACCAAACAGCGTTTTCCAGTTGAAGCCGTGACCCCGGATGCCATTTACGATGTTGATTGTGATGTTTTCGCCCCTTGCGCTATGGGAGGCGTCCTCAACGAGGATAGTATCGAACGCCTCAAGTGTCGGGTGATTGCGGGTGCAGCGAACAATCAATTATCGCATCCTGACATTGGGCGGAAACTGGACGAAAAGGGCATTTTGTTTGCACCGGATTATATCGTCAATGCCGGCGGTTTGATCCAAGTGGCGGATGAACTTGAAGGATTTAACTGGGATCGGGCGATGAAAAAAACAGGGGATCTGTACGATCTATTGCTCGGTTGCTTTGAAGTGGCGGAGAAGGAGAATATCCCGCCGTTTGAGGCCGCGGATCGCATTGTGGCCGATCGCATTCAAAAATTGGGTAGGATTAGTCGGATTTATCTCCCGGAAAAATCCTAGAGAGGAGTGGCGTTAATGGAAGTTTTTGAGCTAATGAGCGATATGGGGCATGAGCAGATTGCCTTTTGCTATGATAAAGTGTCCGGCCTCAAAGCCATCATCGCAATTCACGATACCACGTTGGGACCGGCGCTGGGCGGTACGCGCATGTGGAATTACGACACCGAGGAAGAAGCCATTGTGGATGCCTTGCGTCTTTCTCAAGGCATGACCTACAAGAGTGCGGCGATGGGGTTAAATCTTGGCGGCGGAAAAGGCGTAATCATCGCGGATTCACGCAAAGACAAATCGGAGGAACTGTGGCGTGCGTACGGCCGCTTTGTCGATTCTCTGGGGGGCCGCTATATTACGGCAGAGGATGTCGGAACGAGTCCCGAAGATTTGGCCATTGTCGCGGAGGAGACCGAGTTTGCCGGCGGTCTGATGCATAAATCGGGTGATCCCTCACCGGCCACGGCTTACGGCGTTTTTGTTGGGATTCAGGCCGCCATCGAACACCTTGATGGCTCGTCTGACCTGACCGGCACGAAGGTGGCGATTCAAGGCGTTGGAAGTGTCGGGTATGTGCTTTGCGACTACCTTCATGATGCCGGTGCGGAGCTAATTGTCTCGGATATTTATGAGGATAAGGTTGAGCGAGTGGTCCGTGATTTCGGTGCCGAAGTCGCCGATCCGGATGACATCTATGGCGTCGCCTGCGATGTCTACTCTCCATGTGCCCTCGGTGCTGTCATCAACGACACGACCTTGCCTCAACTAAACTGCCGTGTGGTTGCCGGAGCGGCCAACAATCAACTGGAAGAAAGACATCACGGGGATGCGCTGAGGCAAAAGGGCATTCTTTATGCAACGGACTTTGTCATCAATGGCGGGGGCGTGACAAACGTCTACCACGAGTTTCATCCGGGCGGCTACTCGAAGGAACTCGCGTATAAGAAGATAGCTGGAATCGGTGGGCAGCTACATCGCATCTTTGAAACGAGCGAAAAAGAGGACATTCCGACCCATGTGGCGGCCGAGCGAATCGCAAGAGCGCGAATTGAGGCCATCGGACAAATACAGCGAATTCGTGTCTGAGGTGTCTTTACGAGGACTGGCTTCGAGGCCCTTGGTTGTTTTGGGGCTGTTCGGGAGCGGAAAAACGGAAATCGCAATGCAAATTGCCATCGAGGCGGCGAGCGATGCCGAAAAGTCAAAGGTGGTATTGGTGGATCTTGACTTGGTGACCCCGTTTTTCCGCTCCCGCGAGCTGATCGAGGAACTAACGGCTCAGGGAGTGGAAGTGGTCCATCCGGTGGCTTTTCACGCCGGCACCGAATTTCCCGTTATGCCGGCCGGTCTATCGCAGGCGCTGGCGGCATTCGACGTTTGTATTGTTGATGTCGGGGGAAGCGAGGTCGGAGCGCGTCCCTTAGCGAGCGTGCGTCAAATGATGCAGGCGGCGAGAGCACAGGTCATGATGGTCGTTAATCCCTTCCGCCCGAAGACCGCCTCTTGCGACGGGATTGTGGCCACGTACTATGCGCTGGAAAAAGCGGCCAAATTGCCGATTGCCGGGTTGATCGCCAATCCGCATCTGGGCTTTAAGACCGAGGCGGATCACATCCGTTGGGGACTCGGTGTGGTGGAACAAGCAGCCGGGCAGTTAGGAATACCTGTGATAGGATTAGGAGTAAGCGCGCACGTACTTAAAGGACAACAAGTGTCTGAGGATCTCGACATCGCGAGCGATGCGAGGGATCTTGATTTCATTGTTATCAACCCGCGGCTTCGTCCGGATTGGTGTTAATGACCATGGTAAAGGCTTTGGAGGTGCCAGCATGGGATCGAAATGGGTTTTGAACTCGGAACGTTGTAAGGGGTGTGATTTGTGCACCTCGGTTTGTCCCGTCGATATCGTTTACCTATCGGATACCATGAACCGTAAGGGATATCGGACGGTGCAGGTGACGGATGAGGAAAAATGCATCAGCTGTGGTTTTTGTGCCATGATGTGTCCAGATGTGGCCATCGAGGTTTATCGGCCCGAAAAGGAAGCGAAAAAGTAATGGGTGAATCGAAGCGAAAGGGGCGGTACTGTGGATCAAGACTTGCAGCTGGTAAAAGGAAATGAGGCGGTAGCAGAGGCGGCCGCGCGGGCAGGTTGCCGCTACTTTTTTGGATATCCAATTACACCCCAAAATGAATTGCCGGCATATATGTCATGGCGGCTTCCCGAACTGGGAGGTGTTTATCTTCAGGCGGAAAGCGAAGTGGCAGCCATCAATATGGTGTATGGCGCAGCCGGAGCCGGAGTCCGGGTGATGACCTCATCGTCAAGCCCCGGAATCAGTCTGAAACAGGAAGGAATCTCCTATTTGGCCGGTTCGGAATTACCCTGTGTCATCGTGAACATGGTGCGAGGGGGACCCGGTTTGGGAAGCATTCAGCCGGCGCAATCCGATTATTTTCAAGCCACGAAAGGCGGCGGTCATGGTGACTACCGCATGGTGGTGCTCGGTCCTTCGGACCTTCAGGAATTAGTCGATCTTACCTATGAATCGTTTAATATCGCCGATCGCTACCGCAATCCGGTCATGATTCTCGGTGACGGAATCATGGGACAGATGATGGAACCGGTCCGCTTTCCCGAACTTCTTGATCCCCAGACGTTGCCGGTGAAAGAATGGGCCACGACTGGGCGCGGTGGCAAGCGAAAAGAAAACAATCTGATCAATTCTTTGTATTTAGATGCTGAAGCGTGCTGGGAACACAACCAGAAGTTGGGCGAGAAATATCGACAGATGAAGGAGAATGAAACCCGATGGGAAATCCTATATGAGGATGCGGAATTTTATTTTGCCGCTTATGGTACCACCGCACGAATCGTGAAAAAAGCGTTGGAATCGCTTCGGCAACGCGGGTATTCGGTCGGACTGGTTCGTCCGATCAGTCTTTGGCCCTTCCCCGACCAAGCATTTGCCTCGCTCGCCGAGAAAGCGCGCGGATACGTCGTGGTGGAAATGAGCATGGGGCAAATGGTGGAGGATGTTCGGCTGGCGGTGGGTAGCGAGTTGCCGGTTGAATTTATCGGCACCGCCGGCGGGGTGATGCCACATCCTTCCGACATTAGCGATAAAATGGAAACTCTGATCCGGGAAGTTGGTGGTCATAAATGAAAGCGGTATTTACGCGTCCCCAAGCGTTGAGTGATCAGGCGACGCACTATTGTCCGGGTTGCCTTCACGGGATTGCTCATCGGTTAGTAGCGGAAGCCCTTGATGAACTGGATCTCACCGAGCGTGCCGTTGGTGTAGCATCGGTCGGTTGTTCTGTGTTTACTTACAATTACTTTGATTGCGACTTTCAGCAAGCCGCCCATGGTCGTGCCCCTGCAGTGGCAACCGGAATTAAGCGGGCGCGACCGGATAGCATCGTCTTTACCTACCAAGGAGATGGTGACCTCGCTTCCATCGGAGCGGCAGAAGCGATGCACGCTGCTTCACGGGGTGAGAAGATCACCGTGATTTTTATCAATAATGCCATTTATGGCATGACTGGTGGTCAAATGGCGCCCACGACCTTAGAAGGTCAACGCACGACGACTTCGCCGAGTGGTCGCGATGTGTCGCTGACAGGCCATCCGCTTCGGATGTCCGAAATGCTCCAGGGATTGCCGGGTGTCGCGTATCTTGCTCGCGTGTCGTGTCATGATGTTAAGCACATACGACAAGCGAAACAGTCGGTGCAAAAGGCGTTTGAAGTGCAGCGTGAAGGACTTGGCTTTGCCATGGTTGAATTGTTATCGAATTGCCCAACTAACTGGGGCATGACGCCGGGCGAATCACTGAAGTGGCTGGAAGAGAACATGATTCCCTACTACCCAATCGGCGAACTCAAGACCCCGGAGGCGGTGACGGATCATGGTGAATGAAATCCTCATTGCTGGCTTTGGTGGCCAGGGCGTCATGTTGATGGGACAAATATTGGCGCACGCGGGAATGGAGCAGGATCTTCATGTCTCGTGGATGCCCTCGTATGGACCGGAACAGCGCGGGGGAACAGCAAATTGCGGTGTGGTCATATCGGAAGATCCGGTCGGCTCACCGGTGGTGACGGAGCCGACGGAGTGCGTCGTGATGAATCTCCCGTCCCTTGAGAAGTTTGAATCCTCCGTTCGGCCGAGCGGGCATTTGTTCGTCAACAGTTCACTTTGCGATCAAGAGGTGAAACGGGATGATATCCAGGTGGTGACAATACCGGTAACGGAAGAGGCCGACCGATTAGGCAACGCTCGGGTGGCCAATATGATAATGCTCGGGGCGTTGGCAAGTTGTTTGCCCAACCTGCCTTTTGATGCCATCAAGGCCTCGCTTCGGGCGGTTCTTCCCGAACGTCACCATCAATTGATTCCGATCAATGAAAAGGCGTTGGAGCGAGGTCGCGAATTGTATCAACAACAATGATGAAACGGATTTGTGGGAGGCGTCGGATGGTTTAATTAGGCCGGGGTTTACCGGTGAGATTCGTCACAAATGTGGGGAGGGGTCGGTACGTGACAAAATCGATCGACGTGGAAGAAGTAGAGGCCCTCCTTTCCGGGTTGACCGCTATCAATGCTTGCCGTGTGGTTTGTAATAGTTGGGGTGCCGTTGATGAGATTCATGTGCTTGCGGATGTGGAGCGCAACCCGAAGCAAATTGTGCGTGATATCGAAAGTGCCCTGGCGGCGAAGTGGAAACTTGAGATCGATCATAAGAAGGTGAGCGTGGCTCAGGTGGCATCGCCTGAGGCGATGGCGATGCCAACCAGAACGGTCGCTCCCAGCCTGACGCTGGTGAGGCTCGGGCTGTCCAGCCGCCCGGGTGATGAGACCCAGGAGGTCAACCTTCTCCTTCGCGATCACCTAGGCCGAGAGGCAAAAGGGCATGCGGTTTCGACCTATGGCTGGAACCGGCCGGTTCGGATCCCCGGCAAGGCTGCCGTTGAGGCGATCAATCGATTGCTTATACCCGGTTATTCGCTGCAACTTGACGAGATTCTGACGACGATGCTGGGTTTAGGAGAAGTGGCAGTCTGTCATCTTTGTCTGGTGCGCCCGCGTGGGCAGGTCGAGTATTTGGCCGGCGCTTCTCCGTTGGCCAATAGTGATTGGGCCATTGGCGCCGTTCAAGCAGTGCTAGCGGCCGTGTATCCGAAGTTACGGGAACTATTGGACTCGGATACGGCCTGAAATTGCGCTCGGGTTCCTAGATTCGGCGACGAGCCATATTGAGAAGCGAATGGTTCGAAAGGGGGCGGCATCCGAAGACCGGCTCCGCGCCCTTTCTCTTTCCTTTTTGGAGTGCCAACAACGGTTGGTGCTGACGTCGGCGGCTCCCCTTGTGTTCTCCCGGGGCCATCGGCAGTCGAAATCTAATCGTCGCCATCGCCAAGCGAGGTTATATCCTTTTGGACAATTGAAGAAGATGGAATGACCTAGGACTGGCCATTGGGGCTTGGTGTCACGGATGAGGCCTGATGATGAATAAACCGAAAAGGATGTCCAGTGCTAGGGGGACTAAAGAGGTTCAAACCGCCCCCTTCCCCACACGGGTTTGCCGGATTGATTGCGAGTTTGCTTTTGCAATAGGTGACGACCATCGAGAAAGCGGGACGCTTTGCTCCGGCATTCGCGGGTTCAATGGGGACGTCCTTTTGCAATTGGCAACTATCGGCCGACGGCGAGGAAGGGAGCAGCAGGGTGTGTAACTGGGAGCTTACGTTTTCAGGTCGAATCGTCAATGTCGAGGAGCGGGCCAATGCTCGAGGTGAGATTCGAGAACGTGTTGTTACCCGGGATGCCTGTGCAATTATCGCTTTACGAGGGGAAGGCGATGATGATGAGGAGCTGTTGCTGGTAAAGCAATATCGGGATCCGGTGGATGCTTATTTATGGGAATTACCGGCTGGCCGAGTCGACTCGGGTGAAACGGCGTTTGACTGTGCTAGACGTGAGCTGGCGGAGGAGACCGGATACTCGGCCAAGGACTGGGAATATCTCGGAGGTTTTTATTCCTCGCCAGGGTTTGCGAGCGAATTTATATATGTCTTTTTGGCGACGGATTTAGAAATGGCAGACGATCCGCCCCAGGGCGATGAAGCGGACCTTACGATGAAATGGGTGTTACGTAACGCCATCAACGTGGTCGACGCCAAGACACTGGCGAGTTTGTACTTACTCCATCGTCACCGAACTGGCGGTGATCGGGGATTTGATCAGAGCAATTCGCAAGGCCTTTAATGCCTTTTTGCGCCGTTTATCTCGGTTTTGATGGATGGTATGATAAAAATAATACGTGATGAATTCGTCAATGTAGTACTGTTTTCGGAGGATCATTGCATCGAGAGAGAAGGGGGCATCATTGTGAAAATTGGGGTACCGAAGGAAATCAAAAGTAACGAGCATCGGGTTTCGATGACGCCAGCCGGGGCCGCTACGCTGGTCGGGGATGGCCACCAAGTTTATTTGGAGAGGTCGGCCGGCGAAGGGAGCGGCTTTCCCGATGAGGCGTATCAGGAGGCAGGCACTAGCATTCTTGATACCGCGGCGAAAGTATTTGAAGAAGCGGATATGATTTTAAAGGTCAAAGAGCCGCTAGAGTCGGAATACGATCTATTTCGACCGGGGCAATTGCTTTTTACATACCTCCACCTAGCAGCGGAGAAGGCACTGACGCAAGCGCTTGCCGATAACAACGTGGTTTCCATTGCTTATGAGACCGTCGAATTCCCCGATGGAAGCCTGCCGCTACTTACGCCCATGAGTGAGGTTGCCGGGCGGATGGCGACCCAAGTTGGAACGGAAATCTTACAAAAGCATCGGGGCGGCGGCGGTGTTTTGCTCGGTGGTATTCCCGGCGTTGCTCCGGCCAAGGTTGTCATCATTGGTGGGGGAATCGTGGGGACGAATGCTGCCAAAATGGCGGTCGGTCTTGGCGCCCGCGTCCTAGTTTATGATATCGACGCTTCTCGTCTTCGTTACCTTGACGACGTTTTCGGAGGATTGCTGGAAACACGTATGTCCAATCCCTATTTTATCGCGGAAGAATTGCCGAGCACCGATCTGCTCATCGGCGCCGTGTTGGTACCCGGTGCCAAAGCACCTAAGTTGGTGGATGAGGAAATGGTGAAGGCCATGCCGGAAGGAGCGGGCATCGTCGATGTCGCCATTGACCAAGGCGGATCGGTTGAAACGATTGACCGAGTGACGACGCATGCGGATCCGACCTACGTCAAACATGATGTGGTTCACTACTCAGTGGCCAACATGCCCGGTGCTGTGCCGCGCACTTCTACCGTGGGATTGACCAATGTCACCCTGCCTTACGTTCGGGTGCTGGCTTCGGTCGAGTGGAAAGAGGCCGTTCGACGGGACCCCGCATTAGCAAAAGGTGTCAATGTTGCGGAAGGTCAGGTGACCTACCAGGCCGTCGCCGAAGCGCATGATATGCCGTATACGCCTCTCGAACACCTATTGAAATAGGCGGGATCGGTTGCTTTATGGCGACAATACTTGAGGTTAAGAACCGGGTATTGTCGCCATTTTTGGTCTTGATTGCATGGTCAACTTGCCGACCGGCATCCCCCGCTCGATGGCTTACCGGGTCATGCTGTGGCGGACGATGATGGGAGCGAGAGGAGGGTTGCCGAATGGCCGGCGACGATCCGATTTCTGAATTTTTGGACTATTTGAGTGTGGAACAAGGGCTTGCGCGCAATACCCTTTTGGCCTATGAGCGGGATCTTCGGCACTTCTTGGCGTTTCTCGTGCCCTCGGATTCGGATGAAGCCCCTTCCTCTGAGTCCCCAAAGGGAATTATGCCCCGGTTGAGAGCGGTAAATGAGCACACCATGATGGCCTATGTGGTGCATCTCAAACACCAGGATCGTGCGGCAACGACCATTGCCCGACATTTGGCGTCTTTGCGCGGCTTCTACCACTACCTGGTTTATCAAGGGGATTGCGACAAGAATCCGGTCGCTGGGATTGAGCGGCCGCGGGCGGGGAAGAAATTGCCCGATATTCTGTCGGTTTCGGAGGTCGATGCTCTTTTGGAATCGGCCAGTGATGAGACGCCGATCGGATTGCGGGATCGCGCTATCCTAGAACTTCTTTATGCCACGGGGATTCGGGTTTCCGAGTTGGTGAATTTGGATCAGGCGGATCTCCATTTAAGTCGCCGACTGGTTCGATGCATTGGAAAAGGGGATCGGGAACGCATCATTCCCATGGGCCAACTTTCCGTCCAGATGGTGGATCGCTATCTTCGCTACGGACGGCCGGAACTCGTACGAGACGTGCTAGAAGAAGCGCTCTTTATCAATCATCATGGCCGCCGTCTTAGCCGACAAGGAATCTGGAAACGGGTTAAATATCACGCCAAGCGGGCGCGGTTAAACAAACGGGTGACACCGCATACGCTGCGACATTCGTTCGCCACCCATCTATTGGAAAATGGAGCAGATCTGCGCTCGGTTCAGGAGTTATTGGGGCATGTGGATATTTCCACCACCCAAATCTATACCCATCTCGCACAGCGTTATCTCCTCGATGTATTTTCCCGTGCCCACCCGCGGGCTTAGATCCTCTCGATGGGCTACTTTATGGTATTTTCCCAGCCATCAACGTTCGTTGTTTAAGATGCCAAAGATCAAACGGGGCGGGCATTTAAGGTATTGGGAAAACGGTTGCCGTCATGAGGTCGATCCAACAAAGCCCACGCCAAAGGTGATGATCGACCGGGTCCTGAGCGCGAGCGCGGGCAGAATTTGGGATCGGGTTAGACGGTCATGGGTGGTATGATGATACGATCATCGGTACAATAGAACAGAATTCGACGAGTTCGAATCGTGCGTGCTTTTCACGAGTGGGTCGTTATTTAAAATAGTGGGATGTATTTCGGAAGGACGTGGCAGGATGAAGGCATTCTTGGGATTCGACGTGGGGTCCGTCAGCACGAATTTGGCATTGCTCGATCCGTCGGGGTCGGTTTTATTGTCCGTGTATTTGCGAACCGCAGGGGATCCGTTAAAGGCGGTGCAGCGAAGCCTCAAACAGCTGATGGAGAAGCAAGAAGGGAATATCGAAATCGCCGGCGCTGGCGTTACGGGATCAGCCCGCGAACTGACGGGTGTCTTCGTCGGCGCCGATGTCATAAAGAACGAAATCACCGCCCATGCGATGGCGGCACTGGCGTTGATTCCAAACGTTCGGACCGTGGTTGAGATCGGAGGACAGGATTCCAAGATAATTCTGCTCCGTGACGGTGTGGTGACGGATTTTGCCATGAATACCGTCTGTGCTGCCGGGACCGGGTCCTTTCTCGACCGTCAGGCGGACCGGCTCGAGCTACCGATCGAACAGTTCGGAGAAATGGCGGCGAAAGCCAAGGCGAGCGTTCGCATTGCGGGACGCTGCGCCGTTTTTGCCGAATCCGATATGATCCATAAGCAGCAGGTCGGGCACGGGACGCCGGAAATTATTCGGGGTCTATGCGATGCTTTGGTGCGAAATTATCTCAACAACGTCGGCAAAGGCAAGAAAATTTTGGAGCCGGTCGTGTTTCAGGGAGGGGTGGCCGCCAACACGGGGATCAAAGCGGCACTTGAACGACAGTTGGAAATGGAGGTCATTGTACCCGAACATCACAAGGTTATGGGCGCCATCGGAGCCGCCCTGCTCGCCCGAGAGGAGATGGCGGTGCTTTCGCGAGATTCTCATTTTCGGGGGTTGTCTTTGATGGATGTCGACTACCGGACGGGTAGTTTCGAATGCGATGAGTGTTCCAATGAATGCGAGATTCTCGAAGTGTACGTTGATGGTGAAGTCGCCGGACGGTGGGGTGGCCGGTGCGAGCGCTGGGAGCGACTTGAGCGTTCGTCCGCCAAACAAGTCCAAAAGCAGTACGTTTGACCGATGAAGGGAGAGCGCGATTATTAATTTCCCAGACATACTCCTTAGCATACCAGGTCTTCTCGTTGCCATCGTGGTGCACGAAGTGTCCCATGGGTATATGGCGGATGCGTTGGGGGACCCGACGCCCCGGGCAAGCGGTCGGCTGACGCTTAATCCCATCGCCCACCTGGACCCGATCGGAACGCTTATGCTTCTCATTTTCCGCTTTGGATGGGCCAAACCGGTTCCGATCAATCCCATGTACTTTGACGATCGGCAACGGGGCATGCTATTGACGGGATTGGCGGGACCGCTGAGTAATTTTGTGATGGCGACGGTCAGCGCTTACCTCCTGTTACAACTTCAGTTTCTTTCGACCACGGTATTGGTAATGCTATACTTTCTGATGATGTACAATATTTGGCTCGGTCTTTTTAATCTGATTCCGATTCCCCCTCTTGATGGATCGCACATTGCGCGGGGGTTGACGCGATATGGTTCGACGGCGTGGCATCTCATGAACCAGATTGATCAGTATGGGTGGGTGATTTTGCTGGTGTTGGTGATGACGCGTACGGTGGGTATGATTTTGGGACCGGTGGCAAATGTCGTGCAACAGTTTTTGTTCGTTTTGGTCAGCCCCCTTGTCTTTTAGTAAGAGGTGTCGAGGATGGAGTTAAGTGAGACGTCATGTCAAAAAATACTCGAATGGGCGGAAGAACTCCTCGACCGGCAGCGAGGTAAGGCGGATGGGACGCTTCCCGATGAAGGGACTCCTTTAAAGGAGTTGGAACTGGCGCCTATCGTAAAGGCTTTCCAAGCGCGCCTGCGACAGGAGAATCCGTCTTTGGACGTCGAAGTGTCCTTCATGAATGTGATGACGGATTTGTTGAGTCGAAAGAGCGCAAAACTGGTCCCGGAGGATCGAGAATCCGCGGCGACCGACGAGGACGAGATCGCCCCCGACGAGCTATTACACCAGTTGATGGAGTTTCGTCGCTATCGCGAAGCCGCGATGCATTTGACCCAGCGTGCTGAGGATATGCGACGGCGCCATTCGCGCTTGCCACCGGAAATACAGCGCTGGGAGAACGCCTTTCGCGAGGTGGAGGGGACGGACCTTACCGATCTGGTCTCAGCCCTCGAGGAATTGCTCGCTTCGGATGTGGCATACGCCGAGACCATCCCGAGGGAAACGGTGTCCGTTTCCGAGTGCATGGAGCGAATCCGAACCGTTCTCGAAGGATCATCGGGCAGCGTGCAATTTGCGGATCTTTTTCCATCTCGGGGAGGGCGTCAATTATTCGTGGGTATCTTCGTGGCTTTGCTTGAACTGATCCGGACGAGCGAGGTACGCGTCCGCCAAGAGGACCGCTTTGGCGAAATCATGGTTTACCGTAATCAATCGAAAGATGACGAGGTGACGTGAGTGGCGGATGATGTCGTATATGATCCCGAAACGGGACATGCGTTAAGTGCGTTAGGCGCATTGGAAGCCTGCCTCTTCGCGGCGCCCGAGCCCATGGGGGTTGCTGCCTTGGGGGCGACTTTGGCGTTGACGGATGATACCGTTCGGCGGCTCTTAGCGAAACTTCGCAAACGCTATGATCACCCAGAATCGGGCATCGAGTTGCTCGAGGTGGCGGGCGGTTTTCAAATTCGAACGCGGACCTTGTATCATGCGTTTTTGGAGCGCATTCTCGAGCCCGAAGGTGAGCAATTGTCGTCGGCAGCCGTGGAAGTGTTGGCGCTGGTGGCTTACCGACAGCCGATTACCCGCCCTGAGATTGATCAGATTCGTGGTGTCGGTTCGGCCCATCTCCTCAAAAGGCTTCATGCCGAGGGACTCATCCGGGTTTTGGGCCGGCGTGATGCACCGGGACGGCCCAAGTTGTTCGGGACGACCCAACGGTTCCTCGAGCAGTTCGGTTTAAATGATCTGCAAGAATTGCCGCCTTTGCCTGGCCAAAACAATGAAGAAGGTTGAAGCGGTACGTCTCGATGCCACGTTTGAAAGATGATCGAGCGGTTGTGGTTTTTAAAGACCTAGCGGTCCATCGCCGGATGTATGCGAGGGATTCGCTTTTAAATCGCGAAAACTGGGGAAGAAGGTTGAATCTGAAAGGGGAATAACGATGAGTGAGGGTATTGT
This sequence comes from Clostridia bacterium, assembly GCA_007133365.1. Classification (GTDB taxonomy): domain Bacteria; phylum Bacillota; class Sulfobacillia; order SLMV01; family SLMV01; genus SLMV01. The sequence goes on along the minus strand of SLMV01000029.1, from coordinate 17,288 downwards.
TGAAATCACGGATCAAAACTTTGATTCGGAAGTCCTAAAAGCCGAACAACCGGTCCTGGTGGATTTTTGGGCGGAATGGTGTGCACCGTGTCGAATGCTGGCTCCGGTGATCGAACGCATTGCGGATACGTATGATGACCAATTGAAGGTCGGCAAAATGGATGTGGATGCCAACCAGGAAATCCCATCCCAAATGGGAATCATGAGCATCCCCACGTTAATCCTGTTCAAAGAGGGTGAGCCCGCCACCCGATTCGTCGGCGTGCTTCCCGAACAACAGCTAAAAGAAGAACTGGACCGATATCTCTAATCAACAACCAAGAACGGGTCACTCGGTGAACCTTTGTGCGGTTGGTGTGCTTTTGGCTACCATGGTGATCGTGTGCTAACGGCTCGCGACAGTTTGAGAGCATCTGGCGCGAGCGGGATCCTCGAGGGGGGATCCTGTTCGATGCCTTATCGCCTTGGACCCGTCCGAGTCGCCAGAAGGAGTCGTCGCTTTTGGATTTATTGGAGTTTGAAGCCAAGAGAAGATTGGCCCAAAAGGGAGTCCCGGTTCCGAGGGGATCGGTCGCCTTCAGCGTGGAAGCGGCCATTCGCGCGGGGTGTCAATTGGATTTCCCCCTGATGGTAAAGGCTCAGGTGCCGAGTGGGGGGCGCAAGAAGGCCGGAGCGGTGGTCGAAGTTCATGATGTTGATGAACTGAACGTTCATGCTGCCCGGCTACTCGGAAGTTGTGTTGCCGGTGATCGCACCCGGGCCGTTCTGATTGAAGAATATCTACCGACTCAACAGGAAATTTACTTAGCGTTTCAACTGGATACCGGAAGGCGAGAAGTGTTGGCCCTCTTATCACCCTACGGGGGCATTGATATTGAAAAGGCGCCCGAAGCCCCCGTGATGCACGGCATGAACGGGGTGGATCCGTTTATGTTCAAGGATGCGCTTCGGATGGCGAAGGAGGCGGGTTTCGAGGGGAATCGAGGCCATGAGGTGGCCGAACTTTTGGTGATGCTCGCCGAGTTGGTGTGGCACTGGGATGCCACAACCTTAGAAATCAATCCTCTTTTACATACCAGCGACGGTCGGTTAATTGCAGCGGATGCCAAAATAGTCATTGATGAGTCGGCCGCTTTTCGACACGAACTGGGTCAATCTGAGACAACGATCAGCGAAGACGATGAGGACGATAATGAAGCGAGGGCCAGACGAATGGGACTTCAGTTTGTCCCGCTAAGCGGTGGCACCATTGGCATCATCGCCGGTGGAGCCGGATTGGCCCTGGCGACAATGGACACCGTGCGGGCCCTCGGGAGCCGACCGGCCAACTTTCTTGACGTTGGGGGTGGCGTTTCACGGGAAAAGATGGCCGCGGCGCTAGAACTCCTGGGAAGCATTGCGGAAATTGACGGGGTTATCATCAACGTGTTCGGGGGAATTAACAACTGTCAGGTGATGGCAGAAGGGATTTTGGCAGCGTTAGCTAAAGGGGCGATTTCTGGGCCTTTGGTGGTCAAAATGCGAGGTCATGAGCAAGAAACTGCTTGGAAGATATTGGAGCAACAATCGATCGAGGTGGTTCGGTGGGGGACCACGGGACAAGCCGTAAAGAAATTGCTGAAGCAGATTGAGGATGAAGCCAATGGCCATATGGGTTGATGGCGATACGCGTGTGATGATTCAAGGCATTACCGGACGTCAGGGGCGATATCATGCCGCCCGAACCATGGAAGATCACGGGCGTCTGGTGGGCGGCGTGGTTCCGGGCCGGGGCGGCGCCTCGGTAGTGGGGGTCCCGGTTTTTGATCGTGTGGCGACGTGTCGGGCCGAAACCGGTGCGACAGCGTCGCTGGTTTTGGTACCGCCGCCGGCCGTCTATGACGCGGTGGACGAGGCCATTGAAGCGGGCGTGTCGTTGATCGTGGTGGTGACGGAACATGTCCCCGTCTTGGATAGTCTTCGATTGGTGCACCGGGCGGCACAACAAGGGGTCCGCTTGATCGGCCCCAATACGATCGGAATTATCAGTCCGGGGCTGGGCAAGGTCGGCATCATGCCGGCTTCGCTTTATCGACCCGGGTCTGTGGGCATCCTATCGCGAAGCGGCACACTGACGCACGAAGTGGCGTCGAATCTAAGTGCGTGTGGGATCGGCCAATCGACCTGTATCGGGGTCGGAGGGGATTCCGTGGTGGGGACGTCCTTTGTGGATGGGCTCGAGCAATTTCGATTGGATGATCAAACCGAACGGATCATCTTGATCGGCGAAATCGGGGGGCATCTCGAGCAGGAGGCAGCTGCCTATTTGGAGCAGGGATATCCGAAACCCGTGCATGCTTACGTTGCCGGCCGGACCGCACCCCCTGCTCGGAGAATGGGGCATGCGGGTGCCATCGTCGATGGCGATTCCGGTCAGGCATCGGAAAAAGCGCGCGCCTTCGAACAAGCGGGCGTTCGGGTCGTTTCGGTGGCGGATGAGTTGATTGCGGCGATAAAAGAAGGTCAATGACCCCGGTTTTTCTTTTTTTACCTAATCGATCGTCAATGTCGACTCGAGGGGGTAAGATGAAGCCGATGATACCAGATTTCATACGAAAGGGCGATCATTTATGACACCAGAAGAACGCTTAGAAGAAATGGGGCTTACGATTCCAGCGGTTCCAATGCCGCTTGCGGCTTACGTGCCGGGGGTTTGTGTGGGGAACTGGATGTTCATCTCGGGCCAACTCCCCATGCAAGAGGGTGAACTGATGTACGCCGGCGTGGTCGGTGACGATGCAACGTTGGACGATGGCTATGAGGCGGCCAAATTGTGCTGCTTAAATTGTGTCGGCGTCATGAGTAAATTATTGGGCAATTTATCGCGGGTCACCCGGATTATCAAAGTGACCGGGTATGTCAGTGCGACCTCTGATTTTACCGAGCATCCGGCTGTCATTAACGGGGCATCAAAACTCCTGAAGTCGGTTTTTGGTGACGCGGGTCAGCATGCACGTGCGGCGGTGGGGATGACCTCGCTCCCGAAGGGTGCTCTCGTTGAAGTGGAAATGATTGTCGAGTTTGAATGAATCGGCAACAAGAGTCCGGTGAGAACATGCGGCTGGACAAATTCCTCGCCCGTTCGGGGGTAGCGTCTCGGCGAAGCGCGGCCCAAATCATCCGGGCCGGCCGAGTGGCCATCGGAGGCCGGGTGGTGGATGGGCCGGGTTATCGGATGTCCGGTGACGAAGGCACCATAACTGTTGATGGTAAAGCGATTGACGGCATATCCGCGCCGGATCTTTATATCGCGCTCAACAAACCGCGAGGGCATTTGAGCACGCGGCGGGATCCCCGGGGACGTCCAACCGTGATGGACCTTTTGCCGAGCCATCTCCGATCGGTGTTTCCAGTTGGCCGGCTTGATGCCGAGACGACCGGGTTGATCGTATTGACGACGGATGGTGATTTGGCGCTTCGAATTAGCCATCCGCGCTGGGAAGTGAAGAAGGTCTATGAGGTTGAGGTGAAAGGGTGCCCGAAGGAACCGATTGTTTCGGATTTGAAAAAAGGGGTGCCCCTGGCGGATGGTTGGGCCCATGTGGCGGGCATGGAATGGTTGAAAGCGGGCAAGGCATCTTCGACCTCCTTTTGGAGGATCATTTTGAAAGAAGGCCGTTATCGGCAGATTCGCCGGTTATTCGCGACGGTGGGGCATCCGGTCGTCTCCCTTTGTCGAATCGCGGTGGGGCCGGTAACGCTCGAAGGCCTTAATCTTGGGTGTTGGCGTCACTTATCCGATGGCGAGGTCGATCGTTTACGCCGAGCCGTGGGACTTGAATAGACCACCCACTTGAGGAGCGGGAATCGGAACCCAAAAATGTTTAGGAGGCATCATGGACAAAGCGGGCAAAAAAGAGAACGCACTGGAAATGATCCGATGTTTTGATCAGGTAAAGGGGCTAAAAGTGGAGGCGGATCGCGCCTTTGCCTCGGCCTCTCACGAGGAGATTCTGGCCGGTCATACAACGGATATCTATTTCATTAAGACGCTGGATATATTGCGGGAACTTGGGCTCGAAAACACGGAGGTGACGGTGGAGGTGTTCTCGAACCGTCCTGGTGTTTTTGCGGGTTTGGATGAGGTCTTGCGTCTTCTCGACGGGAAGGTCCAAGAACTTTGGGCGCTCCCGGAAGGGGCAACGTTTGTGGCCAAAGAAGTGGTATTGCGCATTCGGGGCGTGTATAGCGATTTTGGCCCGATGGAAACCCCGCTTTTGGGAATGTTGGCTTCGGCGTCCGGTTGGGCGACCCAAGCGCGAGCGATCAAGGATGCGGCTGGAGAAAAGCCGGTGATTTGTTTCGGAGCCCGACATGTTCATCCGGCCGTCGCGCCCGTCATGGAGAAGGCGGCGATAGCCGGAGGATTGGACGGTTGCAGCTGTATCCTAGGGGCAAAACTTGCGGGTCTTGAGCCCGTGGGAACCGTGCCGCATGCCGCCATCATCGTGGCGGGCGATACGTTGCGCATTGCAAAAGCGTACGATGCGGTGATGCCACCCGATGAACCCCGGACCATTTTAGTGGATACCTTCAAAGACGAAGCCGAAGAAACGTTACGCATTGCCGAGGCCCTTGGGGATCGTCTCGATTCGGTTCGCCTCGATACCCCATCGGAACGCGGCCGTGTGACACCGGAACTGGTGCGAGAAGTGCGTGCACGTTTGGATATGGCGGGTCACTCGAAGGTCAAAATTTTCTGTTCCGGTGGACTCGATCCCGAACGAGTTCGGTTGTTATCGGAGGCCGGTGCGGATGGTTTTGGTGTGGGCAGTTACATATCCGCAGCCCGGCCGATTGATATGACGCTGGACATAAAGGAGGTTGAGAGGGAAGCCGTTGCCAAAAGGGGGCGGATTCCGGGGTTATCTCCCACGGATCGTTTGGTCCGGATCCAAATGATATGACCGGTCCGGAAAAACCGGTGCCGGTCATGTAAAAAACGACAACCTATTCGTCTTCCTCTAAGCGGATGCATTCGGTTGGACAGGCTTCGATGGCTTCTCGAATCGCTGACGTTAGGTCGCTCGATGGGTTTTGATTAATGACGTAGGCCAACCCGTCATCCCGAATTTCGAAAACCTCGGGGCAGATCGTTTCACAGATTCCATCGCCGATACAAAGGTCTTGTTCAATGACAGGTTTGATGGTCAATCCCTCCCTCATCCTCATTCAATCGACGGTCGCACCAGCTGCCAATGCATTCCATCACCCCTATCTTAGTTTGGCCCCCATGTTGTGTCAAGTTATGGGATCGCCATCCAGCGTAAGGTGTTCACCGAGTCCGTTTCGATGCCGAAGCAAGACTCAATCGAGAGGTCGATCGAACCGATAACAAGAGTAAGGGGGCTCTCGGTGGGTTTCGATGAATCATGCGGGGGCTTTCAAAGACGAGCCCGTTCCCGTGTCATCGGAGCGGGTCGGCGTAAATTGGTGACCGTGGGGAAAGGATGGGGTTGGACGTGAAGCAGGAGCCGTTTCGACATCGTATTGTGATCAGTGTGTTGGTTTTCTTTATCGGTTTCGGGACCCTCATCGGATGCGGCATTGTTCAGGAGGCCGATCCGGATGAAGCGATCCCGAACGAACAAGAAACCGACGAACCGGACGAGGAGGCGCGAACGCCGACCGACTATCCCATCGTCATCCCGGATGACTGGGACCTTAACGTCAGCATCGAATCACGGCCGGAGCGGGTCGTCTCGCTTTCCCCGGGGCATACGGATATCTTGTTGGCGCTGAACGTCGAGGATGCTCTGGTGGGTTTGGACCGGTCGAGCGCATTACCGAAAGCGTTGACCTCGATCGTCCGGGTGGGAACGTTGGATGATTTGGATCATGATGCATTGGACGGGTTACGGCCAGACTTAGTACTGGCAAATGATCAAACGCCCGCTTTACTGAATTGGCAGGCGAAAAGCGAAACGGATCTTTTGATCCGGAATCCGGATTCTTTGGAGGAATTATGCCGGACGATTGAGGAGTTTGGCGAAGTGATGGATGCTGCGGCGCGCGCGGAGGTGGTTGTGAGCAAGATGCGGGAAAAGTTGGCCACCATTCGTCGAGACCTTGATGCTTTGGATTCGGCCGAACGTCCCAGGGTATTCGTCGAAATGTGGAGCGATCCCCTCATGACGGCGGGTGGAGGTGCGTTTATTGATGATGTGATCCGTGCTGCCGGAGGGATCAATGTGGCGGGTGATAAACCGGGTGTGTGGGTCGCCTATTCGGAGGCGGCCTTACAAGCGGAGGACCCCGATGCCATTATCACCGTCTTTCAGGAGACGGTATCCGAAATTGAATCGGGCAAACGACCATCCTGGCAATCCTTATCGGCAATCGAAGCGGCGCGATATCGTTGGATCGACCTTGATCTCGTTAATTATCCGAGTCCGCGCGCCGTCGAAGGCGTATCCGAGCTGTTTGACTTTTTCCACGGGGAACGTTAAAGGGTTTGATGCACCCTTTGGAGCGTAAGAGGCTCCCGGTACTCGATAAAGAGCGATTGTTATGGAACCCCCCCTGAGGGGTTAATCGTCGTCTTGTCCGAATCGTTGCCAATCGGTGGAGGCGGCAGCTCACGGCCGGTCGGATCGGACTTGAACTGGTTTGTAATTTTGCGGTATTGCCGTTATACTGAATTCAGATATCGAGTTGGTTATTAAGGAAACTAATAAATTGAGGTTGATCCATGACGGCTGAGAAAACTGAGACGACGTGCCCTCGGAAAAAGAACCAGCAACTGATCCACGAACGATGTTCCCTCCACTCATACGGAGTCTCCGTGTCTGAGACCAAACGACCGAACATAGCCATCGATGGACCCGCTGGTGCTGGGAAGACCACGATTGCCCAGCTGGTTGGGCATCGTCTGGGTTATACCCATATTGATTCGGGAGGCATGTATCGAGCCGTCGCGTTGATGGCGCTCGAGGAGGACCTTGATATTCCCAGCGATACTCAGGCACTGTGCCAGTTGAGCGAGGTGCTTCCCATCGAATACCGCCGAATCCCCGGCAAGGGCATGCGGATTTTTCTCGAGGGGGAGGATCGGACGCTTGATCTTCGCCGACCCGAGGTCGAGGCGGTGGTTTCCATTGTTGCCAGTGTTGCCGGGGTTCGGCGGGCTCTGGTGGCAAAACAGCGCGAACTTGCGGTTGATGGGGGCGTGGTGATGGATGGGCGCGATATCGGGACTCACGTCCTGCCCGATGCCGGGGTAAAAGTATTTCTGACGGCGGCACTGCCGGTGCGCATCGAACGTCGTCTGCGGCAGAAGTGGTCCAATGGTGCCATGCCGACCTGGGAAGAGGCGGCCCAGACGGTGGAGAATCGGGATCGAATCGATTCCACGCGAAAAGAGTCCCCTTTGAAGCCGGCGCACGACGCCGTGATTATCGATAGCACGCGCCTTGAACGCGAGGATGTGATTCGGCAGATTAGTTTCATGGTGGACAGTCTGATTCATTGTCGAAGGCGGGAGAATCGTTGATCTATCGCTTGGTGGTAGGGCTTTTTAATCTGGGTTTTTGTATTTTCAGTCGGGTGCGAGTGGAAGGCGTGGAGCATTTACCGAAGCACGGAGGGGTGATCGTCTGCGCCAATCATTTCAGCTGGTTGGATCCGCCTTTGGTCGCCGCCGTTTTCCCGCGTCACATTGCTTTCATGGCCAAACGAGAGCTGTTTGATATACCGATCCTCGCTTCGATATTGCGGTTGTCGGGGGCCTTTCCGGTCCGACGAGGGCGATCGGATCGGCGCGCGCTCCAAAGTTCGCTGGCGATATTGGAGGATGGGGGCGTGATTGGTCTGTTTCCGGAAGGGACGCGCCAACGCACTCGGCGGGTGGCATCGGCGTTTGCGCGAGGTGCCGCCTATTTGGCCATCAAGACGGATGCGCCCATCGTCCCGGTCGGTATTTCCGGAAGCTATGCACCGTGGTCGCGTTTGAATGTCCGGGTCGGCCCGCCGATGGGTGCTTCGAAGGGGATGGTCAAGAGCCGATCCGGTAAGCGGTCGGATCAGGTTGACGCGTTGACGGTATTGGTTCGTGACGAAATTGAGAGGTTGACCGGGAATGCAACGTGACGAAACCCGAAGCATCGAAATTCATCGAGCCCCGGATGGTGGCTTTTGTTTCGGCGTCGAACAGGCTGTTCAAAGCGCAAAAGCGGCGGCGTTGGAATCGACATCGGTGTACACGTTCGGTGAAGTGGTGCATAATCCCGATGTGGTTTGTGATTTGGCGCGCCGGGGGATTCGGGTGGCAAAGACACCCGAAGCGGTGCCGGCCGGTGCCACCGTTATCATTCGCAGTCACGGGGTAGCGCCTGCCGTTTTAAGTGCGTTACAAAAGCGAGGCGTCAAGGTGTTGGATGCCACCTGTCCGCGCGTTCGTCAAGTGCAAAGGGCAGCTGAGCGATATACTGCCGAGGGGGCATCATTGGTGCTGGTCGGACGTTTGCATCACCCTGAAGTTCAGGGCGTAATGGGACGTTGCCCGAATGAAACGGAAGTCATTGCGTCGGTCGACGAGGCAGAGGCCCTTCCCGATAAGCCAGCACGAACGGTGCTTTTTCAGACCACGTTCAGTCCGCCCGAGGCCCGAGCGATCGTCGAGGCGCTTGACCGTCGGACGGGTGATTTGGTGATGGAGAAGACCCTGTGTCCGGTGGTCCAGGCCCGACGCGAAAGCGTGCGTAATTTGGCGAAAAAAGTCGATCTTTTGGTGGTCGTTGGTGGGAAGAACAGTTCCAATACCCAGGCCCTGTTGGATATCGGGTTGGAGGCAGGAACACGAACCCTAAGTGTGGAAACTGCGAAGGACACCGAGCACTACGCTTGGATGATTGATTCAGTACGATCCATTGGGGTGGTAGGGGGGACATCAACACCACGGGAAAGTTTGGATGCGGTGTGTAACGCGATACGTGCCCAAATTGCGATGGAGCAAGGGGAACCCCTGGTGAGGGAGAATGAGTCAGCGCACTCGGACTGTCAACCTTTGAAGCAACGAAAGGGGAGATAACCAGCATTAGTTGATAGTGATGACGCCTGGCAATGTCGAGATCCGGTCATAATGAAGCCGTCCAAAAGACACACACTACCGAATGCTGAAGCCACGGCGCTTTTGGAACCGGCGAAGGAGAGGAACGTTTTACGTGCTCGAAGAAAAAGACTTTTGTAAGGACGAAGAAACGTTAGAACAAGAAGAGGTAGAAGAAGAAGGAACCGAGCAGTCGGAAGAGGTAACAAAGTGCCCCTCGGAGGAGCAAGAGGAGCAGACGGACTGCGAGCAAGTGGAGTGTGAAGACGATACCGAAGAAGACACCGATGATACGGTGTGTCAAGATGAGGTCACCTTTGAATCCGATGATGAAGATGCCCAAGCAGAATTGGCGGTATCGGCCTCCTCGGAAGATGAGATGGATGACATCCCGAGCATGGAAGATACCGAAGCGCTCGATTTTGAGCCCTTGCAACCGGGTGATGTGCTTCAAGGAACCATCGTCCAGGTCAATGATGATAATGTTTTGGTCGATGTGCGCTACAAATCGGATGGTGTCATTCCGCTTTCGGAACTGCGGCTAAAATCGGGCGAGCGCCCCCAGGATGTCTTTAGCGAGGGGCAGGAAATTCCGGTTTATATTTTAAGTGTTGACGGTCAGGATGGCGCCGTCTTGGCGTCCTATCGCCGGGCCCTGGATGAAATCGCCTGGGATCGGCTGTATCAGGCGCACGAAGACAAGGAAATATTGGAGGTTCCGGTGGTCGAGGAAGTTAAGGGCGGTTTGGTCCTCGATGTTTACGGACTCCGAGGATTCATGCCCGCCTCCCACGTCGATCGCGGTTTCGTAAGTGACCTTTCGGTTTATGTGGGCGAAACCGTTCGAACGCGTGTGGTGGAACTTGACCGCAACAAGAACCGGATCATCATTTCCCGAAAAGTTGTTCTTGAGGAAGAACACGCAGGCCAGCGCGAGGAAACCTGGGCCAAGATCGAAGAAGGCCAGACGGTCTCGGGTGTGGTCAAAGGGCTGACCGATTTCGGTGCCTTCATTGACCTCGGCGGTGTTGATGGACTTCTCCACGTCTCCCAGATGTCCTGGGGTCGCGTGGACCATCCGTCGGATGTGCTTGAAGTGGGCGAAGAGATTGATGTGAAAGTCTTACGTGTCGATCGAGAAGCGGAGAAGATTTCGCTCGGACTTAAGCAACTCCTACCAGATCCTTGGGAGTCCATTGATGAAAGGTACAATGTTGATGATGTGGTTCAGGGTAAAATTATGCGGATTGCTCCGTTTGGTGCCTTCGTGCAACTCGAACCCGGCGTCGAAGGTTTGGTCCATATCTCCGAGTTGGCTGATTACCACGTTACCGAGCCCAGCGAAGTCGTCTCCGAAGGTGAAGACGTCATGGTCAAGGTCCTTCGTGTTCAGCCGAAGGAACGTCGGATTAGCCTGAGTCTCAAAGAAGCCAGAAAAGAGGAAGAACAGCAGAAGCAGCCGCGGCCGCAGCGTCGTGTCAGTGGCAACCTGACGTTGGGCGATGTTTTTGGTGACCTTCTGACGGAGACGCGTGATCGTTTGGCGGATGATTTGGCGGAAAGCGAAGAAGCGGCCGAGGCCGACGATACGTCTTCAGACGAGGATTCCGCCGAGGCGCCCTCGGAAGATGAGACCGAGGAAGCCGAAGATGACGAGGAAGAAAAGAAAGAGGTATAAGTGCCTGTACGTGCGGGGAATTCAAATGACGAACGACGGCTCGAGCGTAAGCGGGAGCATCTCGAGGCGGTTTTAGAGGCTTCGGATGGACCCGAAGATCCTGGGTATGGGGATATTCAGTTGGTTTATCAAGCGTTGCCCTCGTTCGACCCCGAGCAAGTTGAATTAGAGGTAGAGGAATGGGGGCGGCGCTTAGCGTCCCCATTCTTTATTGATGCGATGACGGGAGGCCCTCCGGAGACGGCCGAGATCAATGCTGCCCTCGCTCGAGCGGCACAGGCAGCGGGGTGGGGGATGGCCGTGGGTTCTCAGCAAGCCGCGTTGTCGACACCGGAGGCGGTATCGACGTATCGGGTGGTTCGTGACGTGAGTCCGGAGGGATTCTTGTGGGCTAATCTTTCGGCAAATGTTTCGTGTCAGCAGGCAGTGGAAGCGGTTGAGATGATCGAGGCCGACGGACTGCAGCTGCATTTGAACCTGATTCAGGAATTGCTAATGCCCGAAGGGGATCGGTCCTTTTCGGAGGTTCGGGATCGAATCCGCGACATCGTCCGTGCGGTTGAGGTCCCGGTGGTGGTCAAAGAGGTTGGTTTTGGCATCTCGTGGGAAACGGCGCGTCGGCTTTGTCGCTTGTCGGTGGCGGGCATCAACACCGCGGGTGCCGGTGGTACGAATTTTGCGCAGATCGAACTTGGGCGCGGGACGGAACAGCCGTTGGCCAACGAGGATTTTCTGTCTCTAGGGCTTCCAAGTGTTTTGAGCCTTTTGGAAACGCTGGCGGCGGTCCGGAAGGAACCGGTATCCGTGATTGCAAGCGGTGGCATACGAACCCCCCTGGATGCGGTCAAAGCCCTGGTGATGGGTGCTCATCAGGTCGCATTGGCAGGTCCAGCGTGGAGCATTCTCGCGCGAGATGGGGAAGCGGCGTTGACCCGATTTCTTCAGCGATTCAATCATGACGTGCGCCGTCTCCTTTTCTTAATCGGAGCGCAAACGGTGTCCGAGGCTCGATCCACCCCCTATGTGGCAACCGGACGGGTCGTACATTGGATGAGCGGTCGCGGTTGGAATTGGGACGCGGTGCTCGGTGAGTTCAAACGGGCCAGAATCTAAGATATGCTTCCTATCCGTTCTTTTCCCGTCAACGCTCCTTTCCCTAATTTTCCATTTGCCCAAACCGATTTTGAAGGGAAGACGATATAGGGATCGAAATGGAGACGCCTTCGGTTTCCGTCGGAATGATCTTGCGACTTTGGGACCGTTGGCCGATAATAATGAAGATTGAGAAACGACTGGAGGGCAATGTCATGAAGCCGGTACTTGCGATAGTTGGAAGGCCAAATGTTGGGAAATCCACGCTGTTTAATCGCCTCGTCGGGCAACGTCGTTCCATCACGGATCCGACGCCGGGGGTGACGCGCGATCGGATCTATGGAGAAGCCGAATGGCTAGGGCGCCAATTCGTCGCGATTGATACCGGTGGCTGGCAAGAAGACAACATGCAAGATGCAAGTCTTCGTCGGATTGTCGGCGCCATCCGTCATCAGGTCGAACGGGCGTTGAACGCCGCCGATGCCATCTTGCTTCTGGTGGACGCGCGGGAAGGGCTGACGGGACTAGATGAACAACTGGCCGACATGGTTCGAGCCCGGGGGATCCCGGTCATTCTTGGTGTCAACAAGGTGGATTCTACGGGGCTTAACGATAGCGTCAATGAGTTTTACCGTTTAGGACTAGGAACGCCGATTCCGATTTCTGCGGAACACGGTCGTAACACCGGGGATTTGTTGGATGCTGTGATCGCGGTCCTTCCTTTCTCCGAAGAGAGTGACGTGGATGATCCGCACGAACCGGTGCGAGTGGCGATTGTGGGCCGCCCGAACGTAGGTAAATCATCCCTGATGAATGCCCTGTTACATGATGAGCGGGTGATGGTTTCCGAAACGCCCGGAACGACGCGCGATGCCGTCGAAGTGGAGTGGTATTGGGAGGGCCAGGCGTTTGTCTTTGTCGACACCGCCGGACTTCGCCGGCGTGCTCGCATCGATCAGATTGTTGAAAAATATAGTGTGTCGAGTGCCTTGCGCGCCGTTCGTAAGAGTGACGTCGTATTATTGATTTTGGATTCTCAGGAGATGGTGACCGAGCAAGATCAGCGCGTCGCCAGTTACACGCAAGATCAGGGCAAAGCAGCAGTGGTCGTGGTCAATAAATGGGATTTAGTGGAATCGGATCCGCTTGCTTGGAACGCTTATCAACGGATGCTTGACGATCGCTTATATTTCATTGATTATGCCCTTCGGATTTCGACCTCCGCTGCCAGCGGTCTGCGGATCAGTCGGCTTCCTAGTCTGGTGATGGAAGCGTATCGTCATTATAAATCTGAAATCCGCACCAGTGATTTAAACCGGATCATTCGAGAGATTGTGGGGCGACATGAGCCGCCGGCCCAGGGTGGGCGCAAACTTCGCATTTATTATGCCACTCAGGTGGTGGAAGGCCCTCCGACCTTCTTATTGTTCACGAATGATCCCCGGCTGATTACCGCCAATTACCGACGGTATCTTGAACGCCATTTGCGACGCGCCTTGGGATTGGTGGGAACGCCCATACGCCTTCTGTTCCGTAAGTCGGAATAAGGGTGGGCAGGGGATTGCCCCTTTGATAGGTTGAAGTTGCAAAAAAAGAATACGATCACGGAGAGGAAAGAGGTATGCTGGCATTCGCGGCGTCCATCAGCCTAGGTTTGGTGACGGAACTAACCGGTGTGGGGATGGTGGCCGTTTTTATCGGTTTCGTCGGGTTGTCTTATTTGTTGGGTGCGATCCCCATCGGATTTTGTGTGGGGAAACTCCATGGTACCGACATTCGAGAGCACGGGAGTGGCAATATTGGCACGACCAATGTCTTACGGCTCTTTGGCGCCAAATGGGCCGTCGCCGTCCTTTTGTTGGATGCATCAAAGGGTCTTTTTGCCTGTTTGGCCGCCGATGTATTGATTGGCATTCCTTGGATGACTGCCGCCTGTGGTGTTGCTGCCATCGCGGGCCATAACTGGTCGGTGTTTTTAGGTTTTCGGGGCGGAAAAGGTGCTGCCACCACGGCGGGCGTCTTTCTTTATATAACCCCGTTGGTGTTGGCGGTGGGACTCACCGTTGCCATTTTGTTCTTTATCATCACGCGCTATGTCTCCTTGGGTGTCATGGTCGGAACCTTGGCGGGTGCGATTGTTGCTTGGTTTTGGGATTATCCTCTGACGTATCAACTGGCGACGGTGGTGGCTTTAGTTTGGATCTTCTTTCGGCACCGCACCAATATGATGCGGCTGCTTCGGGGCGAAGAACGTCGACTGGGAGAATCCGAGGCCTATAGGAAGGAGAATCAGGGTGGGGAGTCGTAATACGCGCCGGATCGCCGTCCTCGGTGCGGGCAGCTGGGGAACGGCCCTTGCTTTTGTTGCTGCCCGACTCGGTCATGACGTGCGGTTATGGGCACGGCGCTCAAAACAGGCGGAGCAAATGATACGAGAAGCTCGAAACCCGGATTACCTATCCGATTATGGTTTTCCAGAGAATCTCCATCCAACGGCAGATATGGAAGTCGCGTTGGCGAACGCCGATGTCATCCTACTGGTACCCTCTTCTCAGGGCATGCGCGAGACGGTGGCGCGATTGCAACCCCATTGGCAGGGGAAAAGTCCGCTCGTTTCCGCGGCCAAAGGGCTGGAGTCAAACACCCTTCTTCGCATGTCGGAGGTTATCCAAGAAGAACTGGGTAATCCGTCCCATGCGCCGATTGCGGCCCTGTCGGGCCCTAACTTTGCCGTTGAAATCATGCGAGGGCTTCCAGCAGGGACCGTGGTCGCTGCCGACGATGAAGGATGGGCAAAAGAGGTCCAGCATATCTTAAGTGGCCCGGAACTTCGGATCTACACCTCTGATGATTTGTGTGGTGTGGAGTTGGGCGGTGCCCTCAAAAACATCTATGCCATCGGGGTCGGCATTTTACACAGTCTCGATCTGGGATATAATTCGCAGGCGACTTTGATCACACGAGGTCTGGCCGAATTGGCCCGACTGGGCGTGCACCTTGGGGCCCATCCGTTTACCTTCGCGGGTCTTTCGGGTCTGGGGGATCTGGTGTTGACCTGTACCAGCGATTTGAGCCGCAATCGACGCGCGGGCTTGGCGTTGGGACAAGGCGATACACCGGATGAGATTCGAGCACGAGGGGAAACCATTGAAGGACTTCGTGCGACGGCGGCGGCTCAAGCGCTGGCGGCGAAACAGCAGGTTGAGATGCCCATCGTGAATGAACTCAATGCGGTTTTATTTGAGCAGAAACCGGCGCAAGTTGCGGTGCAAACCCTGATGGAACGAGCCGCCAAGACCGAACGTGAGCAGGAGTTTGTGATTCAGCCGGAGGCTGAGTTTATAAACCGTGACGAAGGATTGGAACCGAAGGGCGATGGATGAGGAAAGCGACCGTCCATTGATGATGGGATGCCCTTTTTGCAGCCGCCTTCCATTTCCCCATCCCTTCCAAAGTGCGGTTTCAAGGCCTTCGTGACGGTATCTGAAGGCGGTTGGTTTGGCGCTTCGCCGCGAAAGTCCTTTTCCTAAATGAGACCCAGCTCTTGTCCGAAACCTAATCGAGGTAGAGGCGAGGGATGGTGGCTCGGACCGTCACCAAAGGGTCCACGACTTGGCTGATGCGAAGCGAACCGGCCGAGCTCATGAGCATGTAGGCTTCATCGAGACCTTTATCCAGCGCTTGAGCGAGATGACGCACCATTTGTTCGGTGGCTTCACCGGTGGCATCGTCGAGCGATTCGGCACTGACGATGACCATGCGTTCCTTTTGGTTATCCAGCCATGGCCAGTCGAGGCTTTGGTTTTTTAGGACGCGTACGCGAACCAGAGTTTCTGAGGTGCATTCGACGCCCGTGCCGGAAACCTCACCGTCGCCCATGGCAGCGTGGGCATCCCCCATCGCCAAAAGCCCTCCCTCTTGAAAGACCGGAAGATAAAGCGTAGCACCGGCCGCAATATCACGGGTGTCCATATTGCCGCCATGGCGTCCCGGGGTGCCGGTAGGAATCCGTTGCTCTTTGGTCGCCACGCCAATGACCCCCATCATCGGTTGCTTGGCGATGCGCACCTGATCGCTAAATTGGATCCAATGAGCACCGATTTTGACGATGCGCGTGACCGCGTCGGTCATGGCCCGCAATACGCCCGAGCCGGGGACCGTCAGAATAATGCCGGTGGTGCCCGTCGACATGTGAAGGATGTCGACAGCCAATATGTCGCCGGGTTGGGCATTTTTCACATGCAGGGGACCGGTTGCCGGGTTAACGGCGTCAAAATTGAGTTCCGCTAACGTGTCGTCGGGTGATGTGATTTGCCCGTTAAAGGCATCTGCAGTCTTAAACAATACGATTGCTCCAGAATCGGCAAAGCCGGCCGGCGTCATCTCGGGTGCAAAAGCATAAACATGCTGGGATGATTCCAGCACAATGGGTTGACCCATTTGTTGACCCTCCTTTAGAGTAAGTTACCTTTCATTTCGCCTTCTTTTTCCGGTTCCCTTTCGATATTTTTACATTATCGTGTATCTTCTGGGTTTTTCCGGAAGGAACTTCTCGATCCTTATTGAATATAAATACCATTGGCATCCTCATCTCCACAATTTTTACGGGACCCGTTACCAGTGGGTCACGTCTTTTGTTGGATTTGCTGCCCCCAATGAACAGTAGATGTCTCCGGATGCGCTTCGAAGGAAAGGATGAAACGGTGTGAATCACAAAGAGGCGGTGCGTCAAGTGCTGTCGCAGCTTCGCGAATTATTGACGGATTTGAACCGATGGATGGCTGAACATCCGGAGGCGGGTTTTCAAGAGTATGAGACCAGCAAACGCTTGACCGGGATTCTCGAAGACGAGGGATTTGAGGTGATGCGTAATGTGGCCGGCATGGAGACCGCCTTTGTTGCCCGCTATGGTGATCAGGGTAAGCGTCCTGCCATCGCTTTGATTGCCGAGTATGATGGCGTACCGGGGCGTGGGCAGGTTGCCGGTCACAACATCGTGAGTGTGTCCGCGATTGGTGCGGCGTTGAGTTTAATCCGGATTATGCCGGAGCTTCCCGGCTCCTTATACGTGATCGGAACCCCGGCCCATGAACCCTCGCCCGCGGTCAACGATCGGGGTGGCAAGGTGTATATGGTGGATGCGGGTGTGTTCGAAGAAATGGATGCTGTCCTAATGTTTCATGCGGATACTTATGATTCGGCCTACAGCCATATGTTAGCGGCTCAACCGTTGGAAATGGCCTTTCGAAGGAGCTCGGCGTTTTTAGGAAATGAACGATTACCCCCCACGCAAGCGTTCGAAACGGCAGCCCTTGCTCATGCTTGTATCGGTGTTATCCGACACTTCTTACCGCCGGGCCACCAGGTGCATGGATTCATTAGTGAGGCCGAAGGGACCCCGGGTAAACCATCGGATCCATCGTGTCTTCGGCT